>NZ_NGFP01000192.1 GCF_002149035.1 Streptosporangium minutum | reverse complement strand
CTGTCGGGGCCGGTGGTCATGGTGGGGAGGTGGCGGGTCAGTTCGTGTCCGGCGTAGGTGTCGTCGGTGATCATGACCTGGGCGTTGGTCTGTTCGGCGATCCAGCGCATTCGCGCGGGTGGCAGTCCGGGGTGCAGGGGGACGTAGGCGCCGCCGGCCTTGACCACGGCGAGCAGGGCGATCACCACGTCGACGGAGCGTTGCATGAGTACCACGACGGGGGATTCGGGGCCGACTCCGGCGGTGTTCAGGCGTCGTGCCAGCGCGTTGGCCCGCGCGTTCAGTTCGGCGGCCGTGAGGCGGACCTCGCCGCAGACCACCGCCTCGGCGTCCGGAGCCGCCGCCACCCGCGCCTCGAAAGCCTCGTTCAGGTTGTTGTGGGAAGAAAGCCGGTTCACGGAATCTCCAGATTCATGGCACAGCGGCGTGGCAACAGAACCGATGACGGGGATGCCGGGCAATCGCATGGAAAGACGGCATGGTGCAGCGGGAAGACGGCATCGTGTAATGGGGGCCCACGATGGAGGCGGCCTGCGGATACGGCGCTCGGGAGCCGTTCAGGAGGACTCGGGAGCCGTTCAGGAGGAGGAGAGGCTGCGGGGACGCATGTCCGTCCAGTTCGCCTCGGTGAAGTCAAGGCACCCCTGCCGGGTGTCCTCTCCGTGCACGACGTTCCAGCCGGGGGGAACGTCGATGGACACGGGCCAGAGAGAGTGCTGGCCCTCGGTGTTCACGAGGACGAGAAAACGACCGTTGTCGTCCTCGAACGGATTGCTCATGAAAACTCCGCGCTTTCGGATGTGGTTTTTTGAACCATTCGGTCAACCGGAACGCGGGGTCACCGCGCAACTAGCCGGGAAGACGGGTGAACACATCCATCTTTGTAATTAACGATCTAAATGCGGAGTATGCCGTCAAAGCCCACGGAAATGTCAACCCTTGACAGGACTGGAAAAAGCTACAAAAATCCCCTGCTGCCGGGCGCTCCCCGGCGGGGAACGGGGGAATGGGGAATGATGGATCAGCGCGCACCGCTGCCCTACGCCTACCTGCGCCAGGTGCCGGCGTTCACGGTCGTCAGCGACGACCTCGTGGACGGCGGCGTCCTGCCCGGCGCGCACGTCTACGAGTCCGGCAACGTCTCCCCGCACCTGCGCTGGTCGGGCGCTCCGGAGGGGACGAAGGGCTACGCGGTCACCTGCTTCGACCCCGACGCCCCCACCGGCAGCGGCTGGTGGCACTGGCTGCTGGTCGACATCCCGGCCGAGGTGGGCGAGCTGCCGCGCGGCGCCGGCAGCGGCGCGATGGAGGGACTGCCCAAGGGGGCCTTCCACGGCCGCAACGACTACGGCACGTTCGACTTCGGCGGGGCCGCCCCGCCTCCCGGGCCGCCCCACCGCTACGTCTTCGCGGTCCACGCCCTCGGCGTGGAGAGCATCGAGGTCACCCCGGAGCAGACGGCCGCCGTGTTCGGCGGGACCGTCAACCACCACGCCCTGGCCCGCGCGGTGCTCACGGTGGAGTACGGCGTCTGAGCCGTCCTCCCGCGGTCCGGCCACGGGCCTGATCGCGGGGCCGGCGGCGGCTCCGGCCGTCCGGCCCGGTGCGCGGTCCCCGCCGGACGGAGGGGGCGGAGCCGCTCGGCCGCGCCGGGGGCGGCTCGCGCCCGGACGCGCCGGCGTGTCACTCCGCGTTCGGGTGTGCCGGCGTGTCACCCGGGTACGGAGGCGTCACTCAGGTGTAGAGGCGGAGCAGGTCCTCCTCGGTCTCCCGGCGCACGACCACCCGGGCCGATCCGTCGCGGACGGCGACCACCGGGGGCCGGGTCACGTGGTTGTAGTTGCTCGCCATCGACCGCTGGTAGGCCCCCGAGGCGGGGATCGCCAGCAGGTCGCCGGGCCGTACGTCGGCGGGCAGCGGCAGGTCGTGGACGAGCACGTCGCCGCTCTCGCAGTGTTTGCCGACCACCGTCACCTCGCGGAGGGGGGCGTCCGAGGAGCGGGAGGCCAGGAGCGCGGTGTAGGCGGCGCCGTACATGGCGGGACGGGGGTTGTCGCTCATCCCGCCGTCCACGCTGACGTAGGTGTTGACGCCGGGGATCTCCTTGACCGTGCCCACCTCGTAGAGGGCGACGGCGGTGGGTCCGGCGATCGAGCGGCCCGGTTCCACGGCGAGCCGCAGGTGGGACGGGACGGCCTCGCGCAGGGCCGCGACCACCTCGGCCGGGCGCGGCGGCACCGGGTCGCCGGGCCGGTAGACGATGCCCAGGCCGCCGCCGAGGTCGAGCTTGGGGATCGTCACGCCGTGCTCGCGCTCGCATGCCTGCAGGAAACCGGCCATCCGGCGGGCGGCCAGGGTGAAGCCGCCCAGATCGGTGATCTGCGAGCCGATGTGGGAGTGCAGGCCGACCAGCTCCAGCGAGGCGGCGGCCAGGACCCGGCGGACCGCCTCGGCCGCCAGCCCGGCCTTCAGCGAGAACCCGAACTTCGAGTCGTCGCCGCCGGTGGCGATGAACTCGTGGGTGTGCGCCTCCACCCCCGGGGTGACCCGGATCATCACGCGCTGCCGCACCCCCGCCTCACCCGCGAGGAGGGTCAGCCGCTCGATCTCGGCGAAGGAGTCCACGACCACGCAGCCGACACCCCAGGTGACGGCCCGGCGCAGCTCGGCGACCGACTTGTTGTTGCCGTGGAAGACCACCCGTGCGGGATCCATTCCCCCGGCCACGGCGACGGCCAGCTCGCCCCCGGTGCACACGTCGAGGCAGAGGCCGGCCGCGTCCAGCCAGCGCACCACCTCGGGGCAGAGGAAGGCCTTGCCTCCGTAGTGGACCTCCCCGCCGGGCAGCGCGTCCCGCCACTCCGCGCAGCGCGCCTGGAACTCCTCCTCGTCGAGGACGTAGGCGGGCGTGCCGAACTCGGCGGCGAGCTCCCGTACGCCGACCCCGCCGATGTGCAGTTCCCCGCCGGTCCATGCCGCGGTGCGCGGCCAGCCGTTCTCGATGACCAAGCTCATGCGGTTGAAGGTAGAGCTTGATGGCTTTTGTCCGGTCTCAGCATCGAAGATTTCGACGCTGAGACTCGCAAGCATTCATGACTGTTGGGGCCGTTACCTGCCGTCGACAACATAAACTCAACTATTCGCAAACCGGGAGGTTCTATGACAAAGCGCCTGTATTCGGTCATTGCCGTCGCGCTGGCCGTATCGGCGTTCGCCGGCGGCTGCGGGCGCTCGTCGTCGGGGACCGACGCCGGCGCCGGCGCGGCTTCGGCGGCGGGCAAGACGGCCAAGGACCTCGTGCCCGAGGCCGTGCGCAAGACGGGCGAGCTCCGGATGGCGACCTCGGAGGGCTACCCGCCGATGGAGATGTACAAGCCGGGCACCCAGGAGCTCACCGGCGTCGACCCGGACCTCGCCGCCGCGATCGCGGCCAAGCTCGGCCTGAAGGTCAAGGTGACCAACGCCGCCTTCGACGGCCTGATCCCGGGCCTGCAGGCCGGCCGCTGGGACATGGTGATGTCCTCCATGAGCGACACCGAGGAGCGCCGGGCCGCCGTCGACTTCGTCGACTACTTCAGCGCCGGCGGAGCCATCATGGTCAAGAAGGGCAACCCCGAGGGTATCAAGACCCTTGAGGACCTGTGCGGCCGCACCGTCGTGCTGGCCAAGGGCAGCTCGAACCTCGCGATCGGGCAGCGGCAGGACGAGAAGTGCGCCAAGAAGATGCAGATCATGCAGAGCGAGGACGCGCCGACCGGCCTGCTGAGCATCGACTCCGGGCGTGCGGTCGCCACCATCGTCGACTCGCCCGTCGCGGCGATGTACGCCAAGGACACCGGCAAGTACGACGTGCTGCCCGAGCAGTACGACGCCGGCCCCTGGGGCATCGCGATCGACCGGCGCAACACCGCGCTGCGCGACGCCGTGGCCAAGGCCATGCAGGAGCTGACGGCCGACGGCGGCTACAAGGCGGTCCTGGAGAAGTACAGCGTCGCGAGCAACGCCGTACCCGAGGTCATGGTGAACACCAAGCCGTGGAAGTGACCAAGACCCCGCAGGCCGCCGACGTCGCGGACCTGCCGATCGACGCGGTCCGCCCGCCGCGCCCCGGCCGGTGGATCGCGGCGGTGGTCGCCGCGTTCGCCCTGGTGTGGCTGGCCTACACGATCATCGTCAACGAGAACCTGCACTGGGACGTCATCGCCGAGTACCTGATGGACGGCAGGGTCCTGGGCGGCCTGTGGGTCACGATCCAGCTCACCGTGCTGTCGATGGTGATCGGCCTGGCGCTGGGCATCCTCGCCGCCGTGATGCAGCTGTCCGGCAGCCCGGTGCTGCGGGGCGCCTCGGCGCTCTACACCTGGTTCTTCCGCGGCACCCCGCTGCTGGTCCAGCTCATCTTCTGGTTCAACATCGGGCTGGTCTTCCCCTCCTTCGGCATCGGCGTGCCGTTCGACGGCCCCAAGCTGATCGAGTGGCAGGCCAACGAGCTGATCACGCCCTTCACCGCGGCCCTGCTCGGTCTGGCGATCAACGAGGGCGCCTACATGGCCGAGATCGTCCGGGCGGGCATCCGCTCGGTGGACCCCGGCCAGCGAGAGGCGGCCGAGGCGCTCGGCATGTCACACCGGCAGGTGCTCCGCCGGGTCGTGCTCCCCCAGGCGATGCGGGTGATCATCCCGCCCACCGGCAACCAGTTCATCTCGATGCTCAAGACCACCTCGATGGTCTCGGTCATCGCCGGCGCCGAACTGCTGACGGTCTCCCAGCGCATCTACCTCGGCAACTTCGAGGTGATCGCGATGCTCATCGTGGCCTCCATCTGGTACATCGTGCTCACCACCATCGCGAGCGTCGGCCAGCACTTCATCGAGAAGCGGTTCGAGCGCGGCCACCACGCGCTGCAGGTCAGGGTCCGCCGCAACCTGCGGCCGTTCAGCAGGGGGAACGCGTGATGGTCGAACCCAAGGTGAGGATCCGCTCGGTCCGCAAGTGCTTCGGCTCCGTCGAGGTGCTCAAGGGCATCAGCCTGGACGTCCCCGAAGGCGGCGTGGTCTGCGTCGTCGGCCCGTCCGGGTCCGGCAAGTCGACGCTGCTGCGCTGCGTCAACCGGCTGGAGACCATCGACTCCGGCCGCATCTGGGTGGACGGCGACCTGATCGGCTACGCCGAGCAGGGGGACCGGCTCCACCACCTGCGCCCCGCCCAGCTCTGCCGCCAGCGCCAGGACATCGGCATGGTGTTCCAGCGCTTCCACCTGTTCCCGCACCGCACGGCGCTGGAGAACGTCATGGAGGGCCCGGTCGTCGTCAAGGGCGTCGCCAAGGGCCGGGCCAGGGAGAGGGCGATGGAACTGCTGGAGCGGGTGGACCTCGCCGACCGCGCGGGCCACTACCCCGCCCAGCTCTCCGGAGGCCAGCAGCAGCGCGTGGCGATCGCCCGCAGCCTGGCCATGGATCCCAAGCTGATGCTCTTCGACGAGCCGACCAGCGCGCTCGACCCCGAGCTGGTCCAGGAGGTGCTCGCGGTCATGCGGGACCTGGCCGCCAGCGGCATGACGATGATGGTGGTGACCCACGAGATGGGATTCGCCCGCGAGGTCGGCGACAACCTGATCTTCATTGACGGCGGCGTGATCGTCGAGCAGGGACACCCCCGCGACGTGCTCGCCAACCCGCGCCACGAGCGCTTCCGCGCCTTCCTCGGGCAGGTTCTGTGACCCACTTCGACCTGCTGCTCCGGGGCGGCCTGGTGATCGACGGTACGGCGGCGCCCGACGCCGCCCGGCACGCCGACGTCGGCGTCCTCGACGGCCGCCTCACCCTGCTGCCGCCGGGAGCCCCCGCCACCGCACGCGAGACGGCGGACCTGACCGGTCTCGTCCTCGCCCCCGGCTTCATCGACGTGCACACCCACTCCGACGGCGTCACCCTGATCGACGGGGAGCTGGGCGGCGACATGGTCCGGGCCGCCGTCCTTCAGGGGGTCACCACGGAGATCTCCGGCAACTGCGGTTCCAGCCTCTTCCCCGCCCTGCCCGGACGGCTGGCCGCGATGCGCGCGGAGACCCGGGTCTACTTCGGCGGCGACGTCGGGATGTACGAGGGCTTCGCCGAGTTCGCCGCCGCGCACGCCGCGGTGCCCCGCGCCAACCACATCACCTCCCTGGTCGGGCACGGCACGCTCCGCGCCGGGGTGATCGGCCCCGTCGACCGTGCCGCCACCCCCGGTGAGCTTGACACCATGTGCGCGCTGCTCGACCGGGCGCTGTCGGCGGGGGCGGCGGGGCTGTCGACCGGGCTCATCTACACCCCCGGCACCTACGCGAGCACCGACGAGGTCGTCGCGCTGGCGGCCGTGGCGGCCGCGCACGGCAAGCCCTACGTCACCCACCTGCGCGATGAGATGTCGCGGGTGGAGGAGGCGCTGGAGGAGGCCGTCGAGATCGGGCGCAGAAGCGGCGCCCCGCTGCACGTCTCCCACCACAAGACGGCGGGCAAGTACGCCTGGGGGCTGACCCGGCGCACCCTGCCGAAGCTCGCCGCCCTGCGCGCCGGGGGCATGGACGTGACCTGCGACGTCTACCCCTACACCGCGGGGAGCACGGCGCTGGGCGCGATGCTCCCGCCCTGGGCCTCGGACGGCGGGATCGCCGCGCTGACGGCACGGCTGGCCGACCCCGGACAGCGCGACCTGATGCGCCGGGCCATCGCCGAGGGCGTCCCCGGCTGGGAGAACACCGTCGGCAACGGCGGCTGGGACCGCATCTCGATCGCGTGCGCGCCGCGCCACCCCGAGACGGAGGGGCACACGATCGCCGAGCTGGCCGCCGCGCGCGGCCAGGACCCCATCGACATGGTCGCCGAACTGCTCGTCGCCGAGCAGGGCGAGGTGACGATCATCAGCCACTCCATGATCGAGGACGACGTGCGGCGGGTGCTGGCCGCGCCGTACTCGATGATCGGTTCCGACGGCGTGCCCAAGCCCGGCGGCCGGCCCCACCCCCGCTGGGCGGGGACGTTCCCGCGCGTGCTCGGGCACTACGTCAGGGAGCTGGGACTGCTGAGCCTGGAGACGGCGGTGCACAAGATGACGGGCATGGCCGCGGCCAGGTTCGGGCTGGCGGGGCGCGGCGTCATCAGGGACGGCGCCCACGCCGACCTGGTCGTCTTCGACCCCGGCACGGTCGCCGACGGCGCCACCTTCGCCGACCCGCTGGTCCCGCCCTCGGGAATCCACTCGGTGATCGTCGCCGGTCGGACCGTGGTCCGGGACGGGGCCGAGACCGGTGCCCGGCCCGGGGCGGTGCTGTCCACGTGAGCGGTGACCGCGTGATCGACCGCGATCGCGGCCTCTGGAAGGATGACGGGCCCGGTAACGGCGCCGGGCCCGGACAGGATGACGGGCTCCGGGAGGGCACGGCGATGACAGGACCCGACGCGCCGGATGGAGACGGGGCGCACAGGGTGGCCGTTTCGGTGCCGGGGCTGGTCTCCCTCGACGAGGACGTCGAGCTGACCCTCGCGAGCACCGGCAAGCTGCTGCTGCTCGCCGCGGTGGCCCGCGGGATCGCCGCGGGGAGGCTCGACCCCGCCGAGATCGTGGAGGTGCGGGAGGAGGACCGCTGCGGCGGTTCCGGCCTCCTGGGCGACCTGTCCGCCCGTCGCTGGGCGATCGGGGATCTCGCCGTGCTCACCGCGTCGGTGAGCGACAACACCGCGACCAACGCGCTGCTGCGCCGGCTCGGCCTGGACCGGGTGGCCGAGGACGCCGCCGCGCTCGGCTTCGTCCGGACGCGGATCCTCGACCGGATCCGCGAGCCGCGCCTGCCCTCGCACCCGCCGACCTTCGCCGTCGGTACGGCCGGCGAGCTCGCCCGGTTCGCGGCCGGGCTCGACGGCCGGCAGGAGTGGACCCGGCTCATGCTGGGCTGGATGGCCTGCAACACCGACCGGAGCATGGTCCCCGCCCTGCTGCCGCACGAGCCGGAGGACCGGGAGGTGCCCGCCTCCGTCCCGCCGGGAAGGGTCTGGGTGGCGAACAAGACCGGCACCGACGTCGGCGTGCGGGCCGACGTCGGGGTGATGATCGGCTCCGGTCGCCGGATCGGCTACGCCGTGCTGGCCAACGGCCCCGCCGGAGACGAGCACGCCCTGCTGGAGAGCGTCCGCCAGGCCGGCCTGGCCATCGGCCGCCTGGCCGGCCTGCCCGCCGGTCGGCGCTGACCACCTGACGGGCCGCCCCGCCGGTCGGCGCTGAGCATCCGGCGGGCAACCCCCGCCGGCCGCCTGGCGGGCCCCGCGGGGTCGTCGCCGACCGGCTGGGCCGGTGCGCCCGAGACCCCGCGCGCACCGGCCCGGCCGGCTATGCCGGCGCGACCTCCCCGGCCCGTGACAGGACCAGCTCCACCAGATCGGCGACGGCCCCGTCCGCGCAGGCGCCCACCACGACGCCGGCCGCCGCCCGGACCTCCGGATGACCGTCACCGACCGCGACGCCGAGCCCGGCGGTTTCGATCATGTCGATGTCGTTCGGGTTGTCGCCGATGGCCGCCACCTGCTCCAGCGGCACGCCCCGGGAGGCGGCCAGCTCGCGGAGCGCGGCGCCCTTGGTGGCGCCCACGGGCAGCACTTCCAGGTAGGTGGCCTCGGAACGGACCGTGATCGTCCCCGGGATGTCCAGATCAGGCAGCGGGTCGCCGATCAGCATGCACTTGGTGATCTCGCCCGGGGGCAGCGCGGACCAGTCGCCCGGGTCGCGCAGCGTGATCCCGTCCCGGCGGGCGTAGTCCCGCAGCTGGGGCACGTCGTGGACCGCCAGCGCCTCGCCGCCGGAGAACGCCACCGGATAGACGCCCTCCGGCAGCCCGTCGAACCGGTCGAGCAGCGCCTTCCACGCGTCCGCCGGCAGGTGGCGGGAGCGCAGCACGGCTCCCGTGCCGAGGTCCACGGTCCGGGCGCCGTTGTAGAGGATCGCCGCCCCGGTGAGGCCCAGTTCCTCGTAGTAGCGCAGGGCCGACGCCTCCATCCGCCCGGTCGCGATGACCACCTCTCCGCCCGAGGCGAGGAAACGGCGCAGCGCGTCCCGGCCGGAGGGCACCATGGCCAGGTCGCGTCCGACGAGCGTCCCGTCCAGATCGGTGACGATCCACCGGATCACGAGACCCCCCTCGCCGTGGAGACCTCGGCCATCACCGAACCCGCGAGGTCGAAGCCGCCCACGCAGGCGAGGTAGCCGCCGGGCGTGAAGATGTCGCCGGACAGCGGGATGTACGTGCCGCCGGCCCGCTCCACCAGCAGCGAACCGGCCGCCACGTCCCAGGCGTTGACGTGCGTGCCGTACGCGACGTCGGACCAGCCGGCGGCGACGTGCGCCAGCTTCAGCGCCGCGCTCCCCGGGCGGCGCGTGCTGGCGAAGGCGTTGACCATCCGGGCGAAGCGGTGCAGCGCCTCATCGCCGCCCGCGGCCAGGTCACGCGGTGTGGGAAAGCTCGACAGCAGCACCGCCTCCCGGTCGGTGCGCGCGCCGGAGCTGCGGATCGGCTTGCCGTTGCAGAAGGCCCCGTCGAGCGAGGCGGTGAACTCGTCGTCGCGGACGGGGTCGTAGACGGTGCCCGCCACCACCTTTCCGTCCACCACGGCTCCGATGGAGGTGCAGAAGAACGGCAGGCCCACGGCGAAGTTCGCGGTGCCGTCGATGGGGTCGACGTACCAGCGGATGTCGCCCTCTCCTCGGCCCCTGCCTTCCTCTCCCCGGACCCCGCCTTCCTCTCCCTCCACGACGCTGCCCGGGCACAGGCGGCCCAGGACCTCGCGGATGCGCTCCTCGGCGGCCTTGTCGTGCTCGGTCACCGGGTCGTGGAAGTCGCGTTTGGTCTTCACCTCGGGCCGGGAGCGGAAGGCGTCCCTGAGCTGGTCGCCGACTGCTCTGGCCGCCTCGACCGCGATGGCGGCCAGCTCGCGCGAAGTGTTTACATCCATGTCTCCTCCAGGAGGTTCAGAAGTCCGCGGGGGTCCTCGACTGTCGCCTGAGGGCTCTGGCGCACCTTGTAGGGGATCTCGTCGGTGCTCCGGGAGACCATCAGGACGGTGGCCCCCACTCCGGCGCGGGCGCCGCAGACCACGTCGCGGTCGTAGTTGTCGCCGACGTACCAGGTCTCCGCGGGGTCGACGCCCAGTGCCCGGCAGGCGATCCAGATCATCTCCGGATTGGGTTTGCGCACGCCGACCTCGTCGCTGTAGACCTGCACCGCCACCTGGCGGTCGAGGCCGCTGAGGGCCATGTAGTCACGGTGGACGGCTCCGCACAGCGCGTTGCTGACGACCGCGGGCGTGACGTCGTGCGCCCAGCAGGCGGCCAGCAGCTCCTGCAACGCGGTCCGGGTCTTGCGGTCGCTGCGCAGCTCGCCCATCCGCCTGCAGAGCGGCGTCGCCTCGGCGATCACCAGCGAGCGGGCCTGCTCCGGCCAGTCGCCCGCCACGAAGTCGGCCCAGAACCCGCGGTGCGTCATCTCCGCCGGGGCGAACTGCCGGGAGGTGGAGTCCTTCCAGTACTTGTCGGCGCGCGCGCCGGCCCGGATGTCGCCCTCGACGTCGTCGAGGCCGAGGCCGTGGAAGCCGGCCCTGCTGAGCAGGTCGTGCACCTCCGCGGCGAGCTCGGCCGCCCACGACGGGCGCCGGGAGGTCTCCACGATGACACCGCCGAAGTCCAGCAGCAACGCCTTGGGCCGGATCACGCCCCCACCTCCGTCCGGTCCCAGGAGGAGAGCCGGACGCCGTCGGCGCCGAACAGGTGCATCTGGTCGGTCCAGCAGGTCAGCACGTCGCCGGCGGCGGCCTCGACCGGCGTGTAGGAGACCGCGTACAGCTCGGTGTCCAGGATGCGCAGCCGTACGGTCCAGGAGGAGCCGGCCGGCAGGACGGCCTCGACCACGGCCTCCTCGTGCCAGGCGGTGCCGGGCGGCGTGCCCAGGCGCAGCGCCTCGGGCCGGATGCCCACGGCGGTGGGGGCGCACTGCCCGGCGCGGGCCTCGATGGAGCGCATCAGCGAACCGGCCAGGCCGGTGGGGGAGGGGGCGACGTCGACGATCGCCATCGGCGGGCTGCCGACGAACTCGGCGACGAACCGGTTGGCGGGCCTGGCGTACATCTCCATCGGGGCGGCCAGCTGCTGCAGCTCGCCGTCCTTCATGACCGCGACGTCGGTGGCCATCGTGAGCGCCTCGAGCTGGTCGTGGGTGACGAAGACGATCGTCGCGCCGGACTCCTCGTGGATGCGTTTGAGCTCGGCGCGCATCTCCAGGCGGAGCTGGGCGTCGAGGTTGGACAGCGGCTCGTCGAGCAGCAGCACCGTGGGGTTGATCGCCAGCATCCTGGCCAGTGCGACGCGCTGCTGCTGGCCGCCGGAGAGCTGGGAGGGGTAGCGGTCCATGGCGGCGTCGACGTGGACCATCTTGAGCGCCGTCTCCGCCCTGGCCCGCCTCTCGGGGCCGGGCACCTTGCGCATGCGCAGGCCGAACTCGACGTTCTCACGCACCGACAGGTGGGGCCAGAGCGCGTAGTTCTGGAAGACCAGCCCCATGCCGCGCTTCTCCGGCGGGACGTAGAGACCGCGCTCGACGGAGTCGAGGACCCGGTCGCCGACGGCGATGCTGCCCGCGGTCGGCTGCTCGAGCCCGGCGATCATCCGCAGCGTGGTGGTCTTCCCGCAGCCGGAGGGGCCGAGCAGGCACATGAACGCGCCGTCGGGAACGGTCAGGTCGAGGTTCTTCACAGCGTAGTCGCCGCCGCCGTAGCTCTTGGCGACTCCGCTGAGGGTGATGTTCGGCATCTATCCTCCTAGGCCGGACGCCAGGCTGCTCTTGGTCAGACGCTGGGTCAGGTAGGTCATGGTGAAGGAGACCAAGGCGATCACGAGTACGACCGCGTTGGCGAGCTGGGTGTATCCGTAGTCCACAAGGCCGATCGACAGGGTCGTCAGGAGCTGCGTCCCGGTGGTGGTCAGCATGATGACGATGCTGAGCTCCTTGAGCCCGGAGATGAACGGCAGCACGATCCCTGTGACGAGAGCGCCCTTCTGGATCGGGAAGATGATCCGCCGCATCCGCTGCCACCAGGAGGCCCCGGCGATCTGCGCGGCCTCCTCCGGCTCGCGGCCGAGCTGCATCATCGCCGCGATGCCCGAGCGCGAGCTGTACGGCAGGTGCGTCACGGCCATCACCAGGATCAGCAGGAACGTCGTCCCGTACAGCGCGGGGAGGGGTCCCCTGGCGACGGCGAACAGCGACAGCGAGGCGGCCGCGAACGCGATGCCGGGGATGAGGTAGGGCAGGAAGGAGACCTGGCGGAGGAACGCGGCGACGCGTGGAGCCGTGCCGCGCACCACGACGTACCCGATCAGCAGGCCGGCGACCGCGCAGATCAGCGAGGCCAGGCCGACGATGCGCAGCGAGTTCCACGCCGCCGTCCACAGCTCCGAACCGCGCAGGACACCGTGCGGGAAGCCGACCGCTCCGGGCAGCTTCTCGGCGAGCCAGTAGTCGAGGGTGAAGGTCGACAAATCCAGCGGTGTACGGGTGACCGTCGACAGCAGCAGCGTGAACACCGGGACCAGGACGCTCACCACGAAGACCAGCAGGCCCAGCCCGAACAGGGGCCAGCGCCAGCGGCGCAGGTCGCTCAGCCGGTCCATCGCGCCCTTGCCGCCTACGGTGACGAACCGGCGGTGCTCGCGCATCAACCGGGTGTCGGTGAGGACGATCAGGACTCCGATGACCACGATGACGGTGGCGAGCACGGACGCCACGCCGGTGCTGCGGTCCCGGATCGACTGGAACAGCCCCGTGGACAGCACCCGGTAGTCGGCCGGCAGGCCGAGCACATACGGCGTGCCGAACGTGCCGAGCACCCGGCCGACCACCAGCAGCACGGCGGAGGACAGCGCCGGGAGCATCAGCGGCACCACGATCCGCCGGATGACGGTCCGCTGCGGGGCGCCGAGGATCCGCGCGGAGTCCTCCAGCTGCGCGTCGATGCGGCGCAGCGCGTTCCCGACCAGGAGCAGCACGAACGGGTAGTAGTGCAGCCCCAGGGTGACGATGATCGGTACCGCGCCGTAGGCGAGCCAGTCGGGGGTCCGGATGCCCTGGGCCTGCAGGAACCCGACCTGCCCGGCGGCACGCTCGTTCTTGAACAGCGACAGCCAGGCCAGGGAGAAGGTCCACGAGGGCAGCATGTAGGGGACCACCAGGGCGCCGGCGAGCCACTTGCGCCCCGGCACGTTGGTCCTGGTCACCAGCCAGGCCATGCCGCCCCCGACGACCAGCGCGAACAGCGTGGTGCCCACCGCGATCACCAGCGTGTTGAGCAACGGCTCCCAGAACAGCAGGCCGCTGATCTGGGACCGGAACACCCGCCACATGTAGTAGCCGGTCCATTCGCCCGGCTGCTGCCCGGCGTGCACGTCGTCGCCGTACTGCAGGCGGAAGGCGTCCGACAGCACCGCGATCAGCGGTGCCACGACAAGATAGGCGAGCAAAATGACAAGAATCAGCCCGAGTGCGGCGGTGGGGTCGTGGCGCAGCACGCGGAGCCGGTACACCAGTCTGCGCCGCCTAGAGGGAGGTGGCGGCGTTTCCGGCTTGGTGAGAAGAGCCATGGGTACTTCCTTCAGGGGGTTGGCGAGGACCGACGCGGTGCGCGGCCGTCGGCTTCCTCAGTGGCTTCGCTTGGTCATCAGTGGCTCCGTTTGAGCATCGCGTCGGCGAGCGCGTCGGCCGCCTCGCCGAGCCGCCGGCCCACCGCGTCGAGACGCGACAACAGCTCGCGTCTGCGCAGGGTGTCCATCTCCAGCGGTCCGGTGAACAGCTCGGTGAGCCGGGTCTGGTAGAGCTGGCGGACCCGGCTGCAGGCCTTGCGCGTGGCCAGCACGGCCACGGTGACCGAGCCGGGATCCTCGATCATCTTCAGGACGGCGGTCTCCAGCTCGTCGAGGCCGTCGATCACCGCCTGCAGCGGCTCGACGGCGAAGCCGAGATCCTCCGGTCCGAACAGGTCGGTCTCGCGTACGTAGTCGCGCAGGTGGTCCAGCACGTCGTCGATCGAGCGCGAGATCCGGAACAGGTCCTCCCGGTCGACGGGGGTGGCCAGCACCCGCCGCAGGACGCGCACCAGCTCGCCTCGCGCCTCGTCGCCCTCGTGCTCCACCTCGGTCATCTCGGTGCGCGCGGCCGACCGTTCGATCTCGCCGGTCGCGGTCGAGCGGGCCAGTACGGCTCCCGCCCTGACGACGGCGACCTGGTGGCGGACCAGGTCGACGACCCGCCGCCCGGACCGGCCGCGCACATCGTCCCAGGCCCGCAGGAACCGCCGGGCGCGGCCGTCGGCGCCGCTCACAGCAGCCTCAGCGCGAGCCCGGCCAGGCAGCCCAGGGCCATCGACGACGGCAGCGTGACCAGCCATGCCGTACCCATGTTCATGACGCTCTGCCATCGCACTCTCCTGGCTCCCTCACTGGCCGCTACGCCGACGACTCCGGCTGTGATCGACTGGGTCATGCTCACCGGACTGCCCAGAGCCGAGCTGCCCAGGACGGCGCCGGTGGCCGCCGTCTCGGCGGAGACGATGTGCAGCGGCCGGGTGATGACCAGACCGCGGCCCAGCCGCTCCCCGACACGGGTCAGGCTGGTCAGGGCTCCGGCGAGGAAGAGCGCCACCAGGACGGCCATCCACGCCGGCGGCACCTCGACGGGGCCGACCCCGCCCAGCCCCTCGCGGCCCACGTCGACCGCGACGCTCACCACCGCGATCATCTTCTGGCCGTCGTTCACCGCGTAGGCCACGCACTGGGCCGCGTAGGCCAGCAGGTGGGCGGCGAGCACGAGCCGGGGCATCCGGCGGTAGGACGGAACCCTGCGCGACAGGGTCCCCAGCAGGTAGCCCAGGGCCAGGCCGACCAGGGGCGCGCCGGCCCCGATCGCCAGGACCGCGCCCAGACTCGACCACGACACCGGCAGGCCGGCGCCGAACCCCGCGCCGGTGATGCCGCCGATCACCGCGAGCGTCAGGCTGGTCGGCAGGCCCCTGCCGGTCAGGACCGCGACCACGGCCACCGCGATCACCACCCCCGCCAGGAACGCCGTCGCCCCGCCGCTCGTCCCCAGCCCCGCCAGCCGCTCGGTGAAGGTCCGGGCGACCGCGATGCCCAGCAGGTACGGTCCGGCGAAGAGCACCACCACGAGCAGCAAGGCGATCGCCCATCCCGGCGAGCGGGGGAACCTGAGCCCGAGGCCGATGAGCGTGGCTCCGTCGTTGGCCCCGCTGATCAGCACGAAGAGGATCGCGACCGTGGCGAAGGCGAGCGTCCACCCCATCAGAGGTAGGGCCGCTGGTCGCGTTTGTGATCTTCGTAGTGCCGGCGCACGGTCCTGACCTCCGGCAGGCTCGACACCTCGGCCACCGGCACGTCCCACCAGGCCGTGGTCTCGGGGCCCGGGCCGGGGACGGTCTCGACGTGGACGACCGTGGTGCGCGCGGACGCCATGGCCTTGGCCAGTGCGGTCCGCAGTGTGTCGGGGTCGTTCGCCGTCAGCACGTCGGCGCCCAGGCTGGCGGCGTTGGCGGCCAGGTCCACCGGCAGGAAGGCCCCGTCGAGCTCACCCGAGGGGCCGCGCATCCGGTAGGAGGTGCCGAGCCGCTGGGCGCCGACGGATTCGCTGAGGTTGCCGATGGAGGCGAAGCCGTGGTTGTCGACCAGCACCACGACGAGTTTGACGCCCTCCTGCACGGCGGTGGCGATCTCCTGGGCCATCATCAGGTAGGAGCCGTCGCCGACCAGCACGAACACCTCTCGCTCCGGCGCGGCCAGCTTCACCCCGAGCCCACCGGCGATCTCGTACCCCATGCAGGAGTAGCCGTACTCCACGTGGTACTGGCCGGGGTCGGTGGCCCGCCACAGCTTGTGCAGGTCGCCGGGCATCGACCCGGCCGCGTTGACCACCACGCCGCCCTCGGCGGCCTGGTTGACGATTCCCAGCATCACCGGCTGGGTCAGCTCCGTCCCCCCGTAGGCGCGCTCGATCTCGGCCTGCCAGTCGCGGGTCAGCTCGATGGCTCTGGCGCTCCAGGCGGGGTCGGCGCTCCAGTCGCCGGGCTCCAGCGCGTCCAGCGCCTGGCGGGCGTCGGCGACGAGCATCTGGCCGGAGTGCTTGGCCGCGTCGAAGGCGGTGACGTTGATGTTGAGGAAGGCCGCGCCGGCGAACAGCGTGCGTGAGGCGGTGGTGAAGTCGCTGTAGCGGGTGCCGATGCCGATGACCAGGTCGGCCTCGCGGGCCAGGGTGTTGGCCGCGGCGCTGCCGGTGTGGCCGATCGCGCCGGCGGCGTACGGGTGGTCGTACGGCACGGCGCCCTTGCCTGCCTGCGTCTCGGTGACCGGGATGCGGTGGCGGGCGGCGAAGGCGGCCAGCTGATGCGAGGCCTGGCTGTGTTTGACGCCGCCGCCGGCCACGATCAGCGGCCGGCGTGATCGCCGCAGCAGGTCCTGGGCGCGGGCCAGCGCGGCGGGTTCGGGCACCGGGCGGGCCACGTGCCAGACGCGCCGGCGGAACAGCTCCTCGGGCCAGTCGTAGGCCTCGGCCTGGACGTCCTGGGGCAGGGCCAGGGTGACCGCGCCGGTCTCGGCCGGGTCGGTCAGCACCCGCATCGCGGCCAGCAGTGCCGAGGGCAACTGCTCGGGGCGGTTGATCCGGTCGAAGAAGCGGCTGACCGGCCGCAGGGTGTCGTTGACGGTGACGTCGTAGGAGCGGGGGTCTTCCAGCTCCTGCAGCACCGGGGAGGCGGCGCGGGTGGCGAAGACGTCGCCGGGCAGCAGCAGCACCGGGATGCGGTTGATGGTGGCCAGGGCGGCGCCGGTGACGAGGTTGGTGGCGCCGGGGCCGATGGAGGTGGTGCAGGCGAAGGTGGACAGGCGGTCGCGGGTACGGGCGTAGCCCACGGCGGTGTGCACCATGGCCTGTTCGTTGCGGGCCAGGTAGTAGGGCAGGGCCGCGTGGGTGCCGGCGCCCTGTTCGGCGAGGGCCTGGCCGATGCCGGCGACGTTGCCGTGGCCGAAGATGCCCAGGCATCCGGCGATCAGCCGCTGCTCGGCGCCGTCGCGTTCGGTCCACTGCTGGGCGAGGAAGCGCACGAGCGCCTGGGCCACTGTCAGTCTCATGGAGCGTCTCCAGGGGATCCGCCACGGGCGTCCGTGACGCGACGCGGCAGGCGGGGGTCGACCACCTGGTCCGCCCAGGAGGAGCGGATCCAGGCGTGATTGGGATCGTCGCAGAAGGCCATGGACCGCTGGGGGGCGGGACCGGCCAGCACGTTGAGGTAGTACAGGTCGTAGCCGGGGGCCGCCATCGACGGGCCGTGGTAGCCGTGCGGGACCAGCACCACGTCTCCGCCCGACACCTCGGCCAGCGTGTCGTGGGTGCCGTAGACCCGCTGGTAGCCGGGGCCGCCCTCGAAGTAGTAGATCTCCTCCAGTACGGCCTCGTGCTCGGAGGCGGTGTCGTGCTTGTGCGGCGGGTAGGACGACCAGTTGCCGCCGGGGGTGAGCACCTCGACCGCGACGAGCTTGTCGCAGTCGAAGGCGTCCGGGGCGCAGAAGTTGTTGACCTGGCGGCTGGCCTGGCCGGCGCCGCGCACCTCGACCGGGACCTCG
>NZ_NGFP01000191.1 GCF_002149035.1 Streptosporangium minutum | reverse complement strand
CGGTCCCCCTGCCCGAGGTCTCGGTGACCCCCACCCCGCCGCCGGAGCCGACGGAGGCACCCGAGGCGGAACAGACGTTCCTGCTCGCCAACGGGCGGCGGCAACCAGCGAAGATGGCGGTGCCGAAGTCGGCGGGCGGCCGTTACACGGTCGTCTCCGGCGGCGCCCGGCCCCCCGCGGGCCGCAAGGGCAAGGTGATCCGGTACCTGGTCGAGGTCGAGCGCGGCCTGCCCTTCGAGGGACGCGAGTTCGCCGACGAGGTGCACCGCATCCTCAACGACCGGCGGAGCTGGGGGTTCCGGTTCCAGCGGGTGGAGCGCGGCCCGGTGAGGATCAGGGTGTCGCTGTCCAGCCCCGCGATGACGGACCGGCGGTGCCATCCGCTGATCACCTTCGGCACGCTTTCGTGCTGGAACGACGGGCGCGCGGTCATCAACGCGGTGCGGTGGAACACGGGCGTGCGCGGTTACGGCCGCGACGTCGCCTCCTACCGGGAGTACGTCATCAACCACGAGGTCGGCCACGGCCTCGGCCACGGCCATCAGCCGTGCCCGGGACCGGGCAGACGGGCCCCCGTGATGCTCCAGCAGACCAAGTCGCTGTACGGCTGCCGCCCCAACGCCTGGCCGTCGCCGCGGCGCTGAAGGGTTCGGCCCGGGAGCGGCGGACCGCTTGGCGCGGTGCGCCCGGTGCCCGACGCCGCACCCGGCGTGGTGGCCGGCTTCGGCAGGCCCCGTGGGCCGCGCCGGGTCCGCTCCGCCTCGGGAGCATCCGGCCGGTGGCATCGGTGGCGTCCTGGGCGGCGGACGCCCGTGCCACGCGGCCTCAGGCGTTCTCCCCCAGGCTGCGCTCGTGCCAGTTCGCCAGCTCCACGAGCAGGCCGTCGGCGGCTCCG
Organism: Streptosporangium minutum; assembly: GCF_002149035.1. Classification (GTDB taxonomy): domain Bacteria; phylum Actinomycetota; class Actinomycetes; order Streptosporangiales; family Streptosporangiaceae; genus Streptosporangium; species Streptosporangium minutum. The sequence goes on along the minus strand of NZ_NGFP01000191.1, from coordinate 16,922 downwards.
CCGAACATCTCCCCCAGAACCTGGGGGCTGTCGACGATGACGACGCTGTCGAGCAGACCGGCGCGGAGCTTGGCCGCCCGCGAGTCGCCGGCGCCGTCGGGGTCGAAGGCGGTCGCGGCGAGGAACAGGCCCCCCACACCCGTGGACGTCGCCGCGTCGCGGGCCCCGGTGCCGGTCACGCCGGAGGCGTCGTCGGGGACGGCCGGCAGGACGGGCTGGCCGTCGCGGACGAGGAGCGTCAGCGGCCGGGCCGGCGCGGTCTCCGGGAGGCTGCCCTCCGGCAGACGGGTCTCGCCGGTGACGAGGCGCGCCTGGTCGCCGGGGTAGCCCCACGGCCGGTCCCTGGCCTGGTCTTCCACTCCGGCGCGGGTGAACAGGCCGCCGTCGGCGTCCAGCACGATGTCGCCCGGCCGCCACTGCTCGCCCTCGATCGGGCTGTGCTGCGCGTCGCTCATGAACGGCACGTTACCCATCAGCTCCGACAAATGACCTCTGCCCGGAGCCTCGCCCCCGGGAGGGAGCCGGCCACGGCCTCCGTCCGGACACGGGCACGATGCGGACTTTCACAGGGGTGCGTCCCGGGGCGTTCCCTGGGCGGGCCGGTTCTGCCGCTCGACGTACTGGCGGAGCGCCGCGACGGGGGCGCCGGCGAGGCTCCCGGCGAAGTAGGAGCCCGACCAGAGGCGGCTGGCCCGGTAGTAGTGCGCGGCGAGTTCGGGGAATTCCCGTCCTCCGGGACGGCGAGGATGTCAACGTACGGCATGCGGAACCGACGAGAGGAACTTTTCCCATGACATACGACGGTGACTACGGTGTGCCCGGCTCGCTGGCGAAGGTCCTCGCCGACGTCTCCGCCGAGCGGGCGGCCCAGGACGCCATGTGGGGCATCCAGGACCTCCCCGACGGCACCGGCCAGGAGCGGGCGGCGGCCGCCGAGGATGCCAAGAACGACGTCGCCGAGGCGGCACGGGAGGGCCGGCTCACCTGGCGGCACATCCTGCGGGAGGAGGTGCTCGAGGCCTTCGCCGAGGACGACCCCGACGCCCTGCGGACCGAGCTGGTCCAGGTGGCGGCCGTCGCCGCCAAGTGGGCCCAGGCGCTCGACCGGCGCGGGGACTCCCTCCCCCACCAGGTGAAGAAGGCGCGCTTCCGCGCCATCGTCGACGTCCACATCGTCTTCGTCCGCGACGGCGCCGTGCTCCTGACCCGCCGGGCCGGCACCGGATACGCCGACGGCCTGTGGCACCTGCCCAGCGGCCACCTGGAGGAGGGCGAGTCGGTGGTCGCCGCCGCGGCCCGCGAGGCCCGCGAGGAGGTGGGCGCCGTCATCGAGCCGGACGACCTCACCTTCGTCCACGCCATGCACCGGGCCCCCGAGCGGGTCGGGCTCTTCTTCGCCGCCGAGCGCTGGAGCGGCGAGCCGTACAACGCCGAACCCGACAAGTGCAGCGAGATCGCCTGGCATCCGCTGGAGGCGCTGCCCGACGACACCGTCGGCTACCCGGCGGCGGCCCTGCGCGCCATCGCGGCCGGCCGGACCTTCGCTCTGCACAAGTGGGACTGATCACCGGAGCGCGCCGCCCCCGCGTCCCGGTACGGGCGACCCACCTGGAGTTCTCACATATCACCACCCCCTATGGTTAGGCAGGGCACCAATCCCGAGACCGAGGGGACATCCGATGTTGCACGAGAGACTGTCGTCGATCTATGACAACGTTCTGCGCCGCAACCCCGGGGAGATCGAGTTCCATCAGGCCGTCCGCGAGGTGCTCGAAAGCATCGGGCCGGTTCTCGGCAAGCATCCGGAATACGCCGAATCCAAGATCATTGAGCGGATCTGCGAGCCCGAGCGGCAGATCATCTTCCGGGTGCCCTGGGAGGACGACCAGGGCGAGGTGCACATCAACCGGGGCTTCCGGGTCGAGTTCAACAGCGCCCTCGGCCCCTACAAGGGCGGCCTGCGCTTTCACCCCTCGGTCTATCTCGGCATCGTCAAGTTCCTCGGCTTCGAGCAGATCTTCAAGAACGGCCTGACCGGCCTGCCGATCGGCGGAGGCAAGGGCGGCTCGGACTTCGATCCGAAGGGGCGCTCCGACCGGGAGGTCATGCGCTTCTGCCAGAGCTTCATGACCGAGCTCTACCGGCACATCGGCGAGTACACCGACGTTCCGGCCGGTGACATCGGCGTCGGGCAGCGCGAGGTCGGCTACCTGTTCGGCCAGTACAAGCGCATCACCAACCGCTACGAATCCGGAGTGATCACCGGCAAGGGCCTCAGCTACGGCGGCGCGCAGGTGCGGACCGAGGCCACCGGGTACGGCTGCGCGTTCTTCGTCGACGAGATGCTGAAGGCGCGCGGCACGTCGTTCGACGGCAGGCGGGTCGTGGTGTCCGGGTCGGGCAACGTCGCCGTCTACGCCATCGAGAAGGTGCAGCAGCTCGGCGGCGTGGTGGTCGCCTGCTCCGACTCCTCGGGCTACGTCCTCGACGAGAAGGGCATCGACCTCGACCTGCTCAAGCAGGTCAAGCAGGTCGAACGCCACCGGCTGAGCGTCTACGCCGAGCGCCGCGGCGAGGGCGCCGCCTTCGTCTCCGGCCAGAGCCTGTGGGAGGTGCCGTGCGAGGTGGCGCTGCCTTCGGCCACCCAGAACGAGATCACCGGCCGCGACGCCGAATTCCTCGTCCGCAACGGCTGCGTCGCCGTCGGCGAGGGCGCCAACATGCCCACCACGCCCGAGGGCATCCGGGTGTTCCAGGAGGCCGGCGTGTCCTTCGGACCGGGCAAGGCGGCCAACGCGGGCGGCGTGGCCACCAGCGCGCTGGAGATGCAGCAGAACGCCAGCCGCGATTCGTGGACCTTCGAATTCTCCGAGCAGCGCCTGCAGACCATCATGCGTGACATCCACGGCCGCTGCCTGCAGAGCGCCGACGAGTACGGCCTGCCGGGCAACTACGTGGCCGGCGCCAACATCGACGGGTTCAAGCGGGTCGCCGACGCGATGCTCTCCCTCGGCCTGATCTGAGGACACCCTGGGCGGAGGCGCCCTCGGGGCCCCTCCGTGCAGCCTTCCGTGCCGCCGTACGGTTGTCACCGGCCGGGAGGCCACCGGTCCCGCCGGGCGCCGGCCCCGGGACGCGGGCCGGCGCTGGACGGACCGCGCGAGACGTGCCGGGCGGTCTGATACCGGGGGTCGGATACTGGATGGTCGGATACCGGGTGGTCGGCCTGCGCAGCGGGACCTGATCGGGGGCGGGAGATCGGGGACGCGCGGCTGACGGCGGTGAGGGAGACCGCGTGCGGACCGTCCCGGCCGGGCGGCGGGGGAATCACCCGTGGGAGACGTCCACGTCAGACGGTGAGAAGGAGCGGGTGCGAAGGCGTCCGCGTCAGGCGGTGAGGGAGGCCGCGTGCGAGGACGTCGGTGTCAGGGCGTGAGGTTGACGTAGTAGCGGGAGTAGCCGTTCATGTCGACCAGGCGCGTGCCGACGGCCCTGGCGGCGGTGCTGCCGATGTTGAGGCAGGAGTCGAAGGCGTTCTGGTAGACGTACATCGGGCCGTAGGGACCGGTCCAGACGGCTCCGTTGGCGGCCTCGGCGTAGAAGGCGGCATAGCGGTTGCTGGTGTTGAGCACGTGCGCCTCTCCGCCCGGATCGATGGCCCACCAGCCCCGGGTGCCCCACTGGCCGTAGTCCCGGCAGCCGTCGGGGCTGTAGAACATCACCGCGACCCACACCTTGGAGGTGTAGCGGTTACGGAAGTGCAGCTCCATGGTCTACTCCTCCGATTCCGTGAACCGCTGGGTCAGCGGTCTGGCGTCGATCGGCTGGTCGGCCAGGGGCGGCAGGTGATCGTCGGCCCCCGCGGCGACAGCGATCCGGTCCGCCGTCCCCGCGCGCGCGCTCACCTCCCCCGTGTCGGCCTCGGTCGTGTCCGCGAACCCCACCCGTGGATCGGGCAGACGCTCGGTGCCGTTGTCCGGCATGTGGCTCAACTCCATTCCTTGAACGCGTTGAGTGACTGCCCCAGAACTTACAGTAACAGTCAAAATCTGTAAAGGGTGTTGTAAAGGAAATGCGACGGAGGTCGGCCGCACTGTCACGCGTCCGTATCCGGTCGCCTGCCCGGCGAAAAGCGTCGGTCCCATTACCTAAGGTGGCGTTCATGCGACGCATTCAGGAGGCGGCATGACCCTCCCGCCCGAGCTCGTCGGGAATCCGGCCATCGTCCGCCTGTCTGCGAGCCTGCTCGACCGCCGCGAGGGCGACTGCCGTGACTTCGCCGCGGCCAAGGCCCGGCCGGAGGTGCGGTCGCAGATCTTCGAACGCCGCCGCTTCGCTCCCTGGGAGGATTTCCCGCTCGGCCTGGTCATGCAGGTGCTGGACGCCGTCGAGTTCGACGGCGCCGACGTGGACGCGGCGGTCACGCGGGCCCTGGAGGACAACCGCGACCCGGTGCATCCCGGAGCCGCGCGCTGGATCCGGCATGCCTGCCACACCTATCTGGAGACGGCCGACAGCCTGGCCGCGGAGGGGGGCGGGCTCCGGCCGGAACGCCACCCCCGGATCGTCCAGCGGAGCGGCTCGCCGGCGGAGATGCGGGCCCTGACCGCGTGGGGCCGCTGGTACGGCTCGCCGGACGGCGCCGTGGTCGAGTTCCGCCGGATGCGGCTGCGGCGCCCGCTGGGCCGGGCCGACGGGCCCGCCACGCTGGCGATGGCCTACGTCGCCGCGGTCGGCGACCAGGCCGTGGGGGGCACCCAGGACCTCTACCGGACCGTTCCCGTCCCGGTCCGCGAGCCCGGCGCGAGCCCCCGGCGGGTGCGGGTGGTCGAGGTGGGGCTCACCGACGGCGCCGCGGCGGTCCTCGTGGACACCGCGCCCCAGCAGGTGCGCCACGCCTATCTCTCCTCCGTGAGACCCGTGGCTGCCGGGCTGCTGGACGGCGGCCACAGGTCACCCGGTGGCGACTGCGCCGACTGCAAGCTGCGCGCGTCATGCGGCGCGCTCCCGCGGGCACCGGGGCTGCTGGGGCTGCCCGACCGGGGGACCCACCGGCGCACCTGGTCGATCACGACGGCCCGGCAGTACCAGATCTGCCCGGCCCAGGCGCACATGCGCGACCTCCGGCTGCCCGCCGAGGAGGCCGAGAGCACGGCGGTCCGGCGCGGGCTGATCGTGCACCAGTGGCTGGAGGCCGCCCACGGCCGCCCCGGTGCGCGGCCTTGCGCACCGGAGGATCTCCCCGATCCTGAGACCGGCGACCTCACGTGGCAGGGGCCGCCGATGAGCCGGGACGAATACCGACGGGCCCGGCCATACCTGCTCCAGCACCTGCGGGTGTGCCCGCTGCTCGGCGGCGAGGTCACCCACGTCGTCCCGGAGCCCAAGGTGGCCGCCTACGATCCCGACGCCGACGTCCTGGTCATCGCCAACCCCGACCTGCTCCGCCGGGTGGACGGGCGCCTGGTCTACCGGGAGCAGAAGACCTCCGCCGCGCAGCGCGGCATCACCGCCGAGAACGCGCTGGAGATGGTCCCGCAGCTCGCCCTGGCCGTCTGCCTGATCGCGGACGGCGTGTTCGGGGACACCTCCGGGTCGGTCGAGCTGGAGCAGCTCACCCCGGTGTCGGGCGAGGTCGTCACGTTCGACGCCGCGGATCCGGTGGTGGTCGCGGCCGCGCGGGCCGTGGTGTCCGGCCGCACCCGGGCATGGCATCGGGACACCGCCTTCCGCGCCACCCCCGGTCCGTGGTGCCGCGTCTGCCCGGTGACCCGCTGGTGCCCGGACGCCTCCCGTTCCGGCGATGACACGCCGCTCGTCCTGGACGGCATGGTGATCGACCCCGCCACCGGCGAGATCCTGGAGTCCTCCGGCCGCCCGAGCAGCCACGCCGAGGCGGTGGCCGAGGCGATCGCCGCTCCCGAGATCGACGACGAGCCGCCCTTCTAGCGGCCCGCTCCCGGCCGGCGTGACCCGCGGTGAAGACGGTGCGGGCACGCTGCCGGAACGCGGCGGCGCTCTCCTCGGTCTCGTCGGTGCGGATCTCGGTGCAGGCCGGCCGGGAGTGGTCGCTGACGGCGTTGCGCGGGGAGCCGTAGCCGAGGTCGGGGCGGCCGGTGGCGTGGTCCGGATGTCCGGGGCGGGGCAGGCGGTAGCGGATCAGGTGTTCCCCACCCCCTCGGATGCCGGCGTGACTCGGCCTGTCGCACGTCAGGTCAACGGGAGGCGGCGCACCCCCGTCATGGTCGGCGTGGGCATGAATTTCACGGGGTCGTCCGGATCGGTGCGCAGCGGGTTGACGCGGTCGAGCAGGATGTCCAGGGCGACCCGTCCCTCCAGCCGGGCCAGGGGGGCGCCCAGGCAGAAGTGGATGCCACGGCCGAACGCGAGATGCGGGTTGGGGTCGCGACCGGGATCGAAGACGTCGGGGTCGGGGAACTGCCGAGGGTCTCGGTTGGCCGCTCCGAGCCAGCACATGACCATGTGATCGGCCGGTATCGTCACGCCACCGAGCTCGACGTCGCGGGTGGTGGCGCGGCCGAGCGCGGCGAACGGGGTGAAGAGGCGGAGGGACTCCTCGATGACAGCCGGGATCGAGGCGCGGTCGGCCCGCACCTTGTCCTGCTGCTCGGGGAAGGCGTCCAGGCACAGCACCGTGTTACCGAGCAGCATCGTCGTGGTGATGTGCCCGGCGAGCAGGAGGATGATCGCGAAGTTGACCACCTGGTCGTCGGGCAGGCGTTCGCCGTCCACTTCGGCCTCGACCAGCTTGGTGAGCAGGTCGGCGCGCGGCTGTCGCCTGCGCTCCGCGGCGTGGCCGGCGAGATAGGCCGACATCTCCTTCCACGGCTTCAGCGTGGCCTGCAGGTCCACGTTCTGCTGTTCGGCGGGCTTGGCCAGTGAGATCTTGGTGTCGCGCTGGAACAGCGCGTCGGCCCACTGTTTGAACAGGGCGCGATCGCCGCCGGGCACCCCCAGCAGTTCGGCGATGACGATGACCGGAAGCGGATAGGCCAGATCGGTCACGAGTTCCAACTTGCCGCGATCGTGCGCCGCGTCGAGCAGTTCGTGGGTGAGGGCGGCGATCCTCGGTTCGAGATCCGCGACCACCTTCCGGGTGAAGGCGTGGCTGACCAGCTTGCGCAGCTTGCCGTGCTCCGGCGGGTCGATCTGGGTGATGAAGCCGGCCATCGAGAATTCATCGCCGCCCGGTATCAGGTCCTTGGGGACCAGGCGCATGGTGTCGGAGGAGAACGTCGCGGGATCGCCGAGGATCTCCTGCAGTTCGGGGTAGCCGTAGACGTTCCACATGCCGGCGTCTGCGTCGTACTCGACCGGTCGGCGCGATCGCGGCCCGTGCAGCCAGAAGTGCTGTTTGGGGATGTCGTACCGCTCGGCGATGTCGGCCATCGTCTCTCCCTCGCTCGCTTGTAGGGCTGTCACTGCTTTCATGAAAGGTCGAAATGTGCTCCATGGCCACCGCGTCGAGCACTTCGGCGGAAAAAATGCCGAGCCACCGCCACCGCCGCCGCGGGCGTGTGCGACGGCGTCGCGCCGCACGCGAGCGAGCGAGGAGGAACTGCGCGGCCGGGACGCCGCGGCTCAGCGGACCCGAGCTACGAGAGCTGATCGGCGGGGTGGCGGGCGGATGTGGTCATCGCCCTGCACGGAGAGGGCTCCGGCCGTCCGGTCGACCGGGCGGCGGTCCGGGTTTTGACCGTTTTTGCGCTGCGACACCTCACCCCTGGGTAGAAAAGGGATGTTTCGGGCATACAGGCCCGCGACTCCCTCCGTATCCGCATCGCGAGGAGGAACCCATGAGCACGCGACCACACCGGATAGCGTCACCGCTCCACGTGCCGGCCGGAGCCTCCGCCGACAAGGACGGCATCGTCGTCGGCGCCGGCCCGGTCGTCGTCGACGCCTACATCGACTTCATGTGCCCGTTCTGCAAGATGTTCGAGCAGGCGTCCGGCCCGACGCTGGACAGGCTGGTGGGAGAGGGGGCGATCAGTCTCGTGTACCACCCGATGGGCTTCCTGGACGGGCTGTCGACCACCCGCTACTCCTCTCGCGCCTCCGCCTCCTCGGGCTGCGCCTCCGACGGCGGGAGATTCATGGAGTACACCTACGCGCTCTTCGCCAACCAGCCCCCCGAGGGGGGACCGGGGCTCACCGACGGCGAGCTGGCCGAGATCGGCGCCATGGCCGGGCTCACCGAGCCGGCGTTCGGCGCGTGCGTGCGCAACGGCACCTATCTCGACTGGACCGCCCACGTGACGGACACGGCCGTCGAACGGGGGGTGAGCGGCACCCCCACCGTCCTCGTCGAGGGCGTCGCCGTGCCGGCGAACCCCCAGACGATCGTCGCCGCCGTGGCGGCCGCCGCCCGCTGACCCTCCGGGCGCGCCCCCGGCCGGTCCGGCGCATCGGGGAGACCGCCCCCGGAGGTACGGCTCACGCCTCCGGCGGGGTGCGAGCCGTACGCCCCCGAGCCGTGGATCCGGGCGGCGCCGGCGACGACGCCACCGGCTCACGCCGACGGCACCGCGTTACACATTCGAACCGCGGACGGCCGGCCGATACCAACCGGTATGAAGACTATTGCACTTTTGCCGGGAAGCACTGAAACTTTCCTTCTGTGACGACGTATCGAGCGGGCCGACCGTGGCGGTCCGCCACCATCGGTCGCATTGCCGCAGTAGCCCTCAGCCTCGTTCTCACCGGTGCCGTCGCGCCCGCCCCCGCGGCGGGTGCCGTCGCGCCCGTGCCGGCCACCGCCGGCGCGGCGGGCGGGCTCGCCGCCTGCCCCACCGATCCGGCCACTCCTAAACAGCAGCTCCGTGCCATGTGGATCGCCAGCGTGGCCAACATCGACTGGCCGAGCAGGACCGGCCTGAGCGTGGCGGCGCAGCAGGCCGAGTTCCGCGCCTGGCTGGACCTCGCGGCGCAGCGGAACATGAACGCCGTCTTCGTTCAGGTGAGGCCGACGGCCGACGCGTTCTGGCCGTCGCCCCATGAGCCGTGGTCGCAGTGGCTGACGGGCACTCAGGGGGGTGACCCCGGCTACGACCCGCTGGCGTTCATGGTGAGCGAGGCGCACGCCCGCGACATCGAGTTCCACGCGTGGTTCAATCCCTACCGGGTCGCCAACCACGACGACCCCACCCGGCTGGTGGCCGGCCACCCGGCCCGCAAGAATCCCGGCTGGCGGTTCGCCCACGGCGGCAAGCTCTACTACAACCCGGGGATCCCCGCGGTCCGCGGCTTCATCGAGGACGCCGTCATGGACGCCGTCACCCGTTACGACCTCGACGGCGTGCACCTCGACGACTACTTCTACCCGTATCCGGTCAGCGGCGAGACGATTCCCGACGCATCCACCTACGCCCAGTACGGCGCCGGTTTCGGCAGCATCCACGACTGGCGGCGCGACAACGTCAACCTGCTGGTGAAGGAGCTGGGCCAGCGGATCCACGCGGCCAAGTCGTGGATCGAGTTCGGGGTCAGCCCGTTCGGCATCTGGCGCAACGCCGCCACCGACCCGCTCGGTTCGCGCACCTCCGGCATGCAGTCGTACGACGCCATCTACGCCGACACCCGGCTCTGGGTAAAGCAGGGCTGGGTCGACTACGTCGCGCCGCAGATCTACTGGCACATCGGGTATACCACCGCCGACTACAAGGTGCTCACCGCCTGGTGGGCCTCGGTGGTCAAGGACACCGGCGTGCGGCTTCTCATCGGGCAGGCCGCCTACCGGGCCGGAGCCGCCGGCCAGGAAGCGGCCTGGCAACGGCCCGGGGAACTGACCGACCACCTCCAGTACAACCGGCAGCACCCGGAGGTCGCCGGCGACGTCTTCTTCAGCGCCAAGGACATCCGGGCCGACCGGATCGGCGCCGTCTCCCGGCTGGTGAGCGACCACTACTCCAGACCCGCCCTGATACCCGCCCGCGGCAGCGCGGCCGCGCCGGCCGCCCCCTCGATCACCTCGGCGACCCGCCTCCCCGGCGGGATCTCCCTGTCATGGCGGCCCGCCGGATCGAGCAGCCCCGTCTCGTACGCGATCTACCGGGTCGACTCCTCCCCGGCGGCGGACCCGTGTTTCTTCGCCGACGCCCGCAACCTGCTCAAGACGACCCGCGGGACGTCCTTCACCGACACCACCGCCACCGCGGGCGCCTACACCTACTACGTGACGGCCATGGACCGGCTGCACCACGAAAGCGCGCCGAGCGCGGGCCGGGTGGTCGCGGCGACCGGCCCGTTCAGCGTCGTCGTCGACAACCGCGACGCCGGATTCACCGCGGGCTCCGGCTGGGGCACCTCGACCTTCTCCTCGCAGCTCCACGGCACCGACTACCGGTTCGCCGATCCCGTCGCGGCGAGCGACCCGGCGTGGTTCAAGGCGCAGATCCCCGCCGCCGGCAGCTACCGGATCGAGATCTGGCATCCGGCGAACTCCGGCTACAACAGCGCGACGCCGTTCATCGTGGCGGCCGGCGGCGGCAACCAGGTGATCAACGTCGACCAGCGCGTCAACGGCGGCCAATGGCGCAGCCTCGGCACGTTCACCCTCTCAGCCGGCGCCTACAACGTCGTCGGGGTGAGCCGCTGGGTCTCCACCGCCGGTTACGTCATCGCCGACGCCGTCCGCATCACCAGGGTCTGACGCCGTGACGCGCCGCCCGCCACCTTCCGCCACCGCCCGCGTCGGCCACCGCCGGGGTCCGCCGGAGTGCCCGCCTACTTCGGCCTCGGGCGGTTGCTCCACTTCGGCTTGCGGAACAGGTCACGGCGCTCCAGGAGGTAGGTGAGCTTCGAGGCCGTGATCCGGACCGTCTCCTCGTGCCGGTGGCGCTTCTCCGGGACGACGCCGCTCCAGCGTTCGAGCAGGCGTGCCATCTCGTCGGCGACCTCGCCGATCACCCGGTAGCGGGTGCTGAAGGCGTAGAGGTCGCCGTGCACCTCGTTGACCAGGTCCTCGTCGACCCGCCGGGTCAGCGGCTTGATCTTCTTGAGGATGTCGGCGTCCATGGCCGGGGTCACCGGAGCGCGGCGCGCGTCTCCCTCGGGCACCATGATCAGCGCCCGGATCCGCGTGACGGCCAGGGCCCGCTCGGGCTGCGGGGTCGAGGGGTGCTCCGCGAGGTCCAGCAGGCGGCGGAGGGTCTCCTGTGTCCTGTCGTCGAACATGGAAACCCATCCCGCCCCTCGCTCATGCCTACAAGTGCGGTCACATGCTATTCGACCAGGCGGCACCCGGTCCGCGGCCCTACGGATCGATGAGCGCGCACCGCGTGCCGGTGTAGATGGTCGGCATGCACTTGTTGCAGTGGACGCACCGGGACGCGGTGGCCCGGTCCCGTCTGATCCGGGTCGGCAGATCGGGCTCCATGAGCAGCGCCCTGCCCATGGCCGCGAACTGGAAGCCCTCCCGCATGGCCAGGTCCATGGTCCGGCGGTCGGTGATGCCGCCGAGCAGGACCAGCGGCATGCGCAGGGCGGCCCGGAACCGGCGGGCGTCGTCGAGGAGGTAGGCGTCCCGGTAGGGGTAGGACCGCAGGAGACGGCGGCCCAGCAGCCGCACACCCAGCCGCTGCGGCTGCGGGAAGACCCCGGCGAACTCCTTGAGCGGGACGTCTCCCTTGAACAGGTACATCGGGTTGAGCAGCGAGCTGCCCTCGGTCAGCTCGATGGCGTCGAGGCCGCCGTCCTCCTCCAGCCAGGCCGCGACCTGGAGGCTCTCCTCGACCACCAGGCCTCCGCGCACCCCGTCGTCCATGTTGAGCTTGGCCAGGATCGCGATCCGGTCGCCGACGGCCTCGCGTACGGCGCGGGCCACCTCGCGGGCCATCCGGGCGCGGTTGGCCAGGCTCCCGCCGTACTCGTCGGTCCGGCGGTTGAGCCGGGGGCTGAGGAAGGCGCTGGTCAGGTAGTTGTGCCCCATGTGGATCTCGACGGCGTCGAAGCCGGACTCCGCCGCGATGAGCGCCGCGTCGGCGTGCGCCCGCACGATGCGCTCGATGTCCGATCTCGTCGCCGCCCGGGTCATGGTCATGCTCATCGGGTTGAGCCGGCGGGTGGGTGCCAGTGCGGGGAGCCGGTTGGAGGCCGGGTTGGCCACCGGACCGGCGTGGCCGATCTGCGCGGAGACGGCCGCCCCCTCGGCGTGCACGGCGTCGGCGAGTCGGCGCAGACCGGGGACGGCCTCCGCCCGCATCCAGATCTGCCGCCGCTCGGTGCGCCCCTCGGGGGCGACCGCGCAGTAGGCGACGGTGGTCATGCCCACGCCGCCGGCGGCCGTCCGCCGGTGGAACTCGACCAGGTCGTCGGAGGCCAGCGCCTTCGGGGTCCTGCCCTCGAAGGTGGCGGACTTGATCAGGCGGTTGCGCAGGGTGATCGGCCCGAGCTTCGCGGGAGCGAAGACGTCGGCCACGGTTTCGGCCATGACCCACTATCTACCAAACAAGCGCTTGCATGACAGTGTTACGCCGTCTCGATCCGGGAGACTTCCGCCGGCCGGCCGGCGGGCGGGGTGGGCGCCCGCCGCATAGAATGAAGCTGCGGCACATATTGTGCGCAACACACCATCTGTGTCATGCATCTAAAGTCGGAAGGGTGGCCGTCACATGCCGAACGAGGCCCGCGAGCGGCTGATCCAGCAGGTGGTCGCCGAGAGCCGGAGGCACTACGCCGCCTACACGCTGTTCAACCAGGCCCTCGCCGACCATCTGGGGCTCCATCCCACCGATCTGCAGTGCCTCAGCCTGCTCTCCCTTGAGGCGGAGCCGCTGACCACGGGAGAGATCGCCAAACTGACCGGCCTGACGTCGGGATCGGCCACCCGGCTGGTGGACCGGCTGGACAGGGCCGGCCTGGTGGTCCGTCGCGGCGACCCCGCCGACCGCAGGAAGACRCTGGTCTCACTGGCTCCCAAACCGGTGTCGGAGGTGGACGACGCCTGGGACACCCCCGGCGAGGCCTTCGTCTCGGCCCTGGACGACTTCACCGACGAGCAGCTCTCCGTCATCGGCGACTACCTCCGCCGGGTCTCCGCGGTCGGCACCGAACAGGCCGCCCGGCTGGCATCCGCTCCCGGCCCCGGCACCGGGGACTCCTTGTAGAGCTCCCCGCCCACCCCCGCCGCGCAGCAGCACTCAAGATCTCACGGGCCGGCCTCACCCCGGATGGCACGGAGCCGCTCTGGCCGGGCCCGGGTGCGCGCTCTCCAACCCGGTTGATTTTTTCTCCTGAGTTCCGGCCAGGATGTAGAGAACGCGGAGGCGTGCTTCTACCTATGGGTGAGCGCCAAGGAAGGCGCGGCAACCGAAGGAGCCGGAACATGAAGTACATGCTGCTGATGCAGTTCGGCCGGCAGGCCGATTTCCCGCCGATCAGCACATGGCCTCCCGAGGACGTCATGGCCCACATCGAGTTCATGCACAGCACGAACGAGAAGCTCACCGCCGCCGGAGAGCTCGTGGAGGCGCAGGGACTGGCGATGCCCGACCAGGCCAGGATCGTGCGGGCCGGTGACGGCGGCACCCCCGTCGTCACGGACGGCCCCTATCCTGAGACGAAGGAGTTTCTGATCGGCTACTGGATCGTCGACTGCGACAGCCAGGAGCGGGCGATCGAGCTCGCCGCGTCCGTCTCGGCCGCCCCCGGGCCGGGCGGTAAGCCGTTGAACATGCCGATCGAGGTGCGCCAGGTGATGTCGGGCCCGCCGGAGGAGCTGTGAGAGCTGGATGATCCGGCCGTCGACGACCTGCTGCGCGAACTCGCGCCGCAGGTCGTCGGTGTGCTCACCCGGCGCACCGGCGACTTCGCCACCGCTGAGGACGCGGTCCAGGAGGCGCTGCTGGACGCCGCGGCCCAGTGGCCGGAGGAGGGGGTGCCGGGCAATCCGCGCGGCTGGCTCATCCAGGTCGCGTTCCGTCGGATGACCGAGCAGGTGCGCAACGAGCAGGCCCGCCGCCGCCGGGAAGAACTGGTGGCCGCGCAGGCGCCCCCGGAACGGCGGACCGCGCCCCCCGCGGACGACGCGCCCGAGGCCGACCGGGACGACACGCTGATCATGCTGTTCCTGTGCTGTCATCCCGCGCTGACCCCGGCCTCCGCCATCGCCCTCACCCTGCGGTCGGTGGGCGGCCTGACCACGGCCGAGATCGCCAAGGCGTTCCTGGTGCCCGAGGCGACCATGGCGCAGCGGATCAGCCGGGCCAAGCAGCGCATCAAGGCATCGGGGGTGCCGTTCCGGATGCCGGCCTCCCGGGAACGGGAGCGGCGGCTCGGCTCGGTGCTGCACGTCCTCTACCTCATCTTCAACGAGGGCTACGCCAGCAGCGCCGGCCCCGACCTGCAACGCGTGGAGCTGTCCCGCGAGGCGATCCGGCTGGCCAGGACGGTCCACGCCCTGCTCCCGGACGACTGCGAGGTGGCCGGGCTTCTCGCGCTGATGCTGCTCACCGACGCCCGGCGCGCCGCGCGGACCGGTCCGCACGGCACCCCGATCCCGCTGGCCGAGCAGGACCGGAGCCGGTGGGACGGCGACGCCGTCGCCGAGGGGGTCGCGCTCATCACCGCCACCCTGGCCAAGGGCGCGGCCGGCCCCTACCAGCTCCAGGCGGCGATCGCGGCGCTGCACGACGAGGCGGCGAGTGCCGAGGAGACCGACTGGCCGCAGATCCTCGCGCTGTACGGCCTGCTGGAACGCATGTCCGACAACCCCATGATCTCGCTCAACCGCGCCGTCGCCGCCGCCATGGTGCACGGCGCCGCGACCGGCCTCGACATGCTCAGGGCACTCGGCGCCGACGGACGTCTGGCGGGGCACCATCGCTTCCACACCGCGCGGGCCCATCTGCTGGAGATGAGCGGCGACCCGCAGGCGGCCGTCGACGACTATCGCGTGGCGGCCGGCCGTACGATGAGCGTCCCGGAGCGGGAGTACCTCACCGCCCGCGCCGCCCGGCTCGCCGCCACGACGTCCGGATCGGTCCGCCAGGACCTCTGAGCCTCCGATGTCCGCGGATCCCGCCGGGGCACCCTCGTGATTCACCGAACAGGTTCCCGGGGATCCCCGGTGCCGCCTGACGGCCCGCCGCGAGACCCGGTGGGCGATGATAGACGATCACGGATCCCGGCTACCCGTCATCGTCAAATCCGGCATTAAACAGCCCTTCAAGGTGGCTTTTTAAGCTAAAACCCGACTTTTCGTCTTTCCGCTGAATACAGTCCAGCGTTATCGGCGGTGACCACCCTTCGGGGAAGGGCGGAGAAGAGTGGACGGGGTGCTGACGGGCGTGGATCCGATCGGTGAGAATCTGCTCAGAGTCATGGAGCCGGAGCTCGGATACCGGGAGCAGGCCGGACAGCGCACCACGTTCGGCGAGTGGTACTCCACCAACGTCGTCAAGGACCCCCAGTACAGAACGGCCCCGTGGTGCGACATGGTCATCGCCTGGGCCGCCGGGAAGGCGGGCGTCGAGGACTCCGTCGGCCAGTTCGCCTGGACGCCCTCCCACGCCCGCTGGTTCGAGACGCGGGACGCCTGGTCCGGCGAGCCGGAGCCGGGGGCCCTGGTCTTCTTCGACTGGTCCGGCGGCAAGGACATCAAGGGCATCGACCACGTCGGCGTCGTCGAGAGGGTCGAGGGTGGAACGCTCCACACCATCGAGGGCAACGTCGACGGGGTCTGGCTGAAGCGCAAGACACGCGACGAGAGCAAGGTCGTCGGCTACGGTCTGCCGCGCAAGGTCAAGGAGGGCCTGACGGGCGGGGACGCGCCCGTCCCGGTGACGGCCGGCCGGGTCGAAGCCGGCGCGGCGGCGGCCGGGCGGACCGAAGCCGGCGCGGCGGCCGCCGGATCCGTGACCGGCCGTCCGGAGACACCCCCGATCCCCATGGAGGCCACGCCGGTGGCGGGAGCACTCCTCCTCGTCCTCGGCGCGGCACTCGTCCTGTCCAGACGTCGCCCGCGCATCCCGGCGGCAGGAGGGGCGCTCGCCCCGGCGCCCCTGCCGCCCTCCCTCCCGGCGGACAGCCGCTCCCGCGTCCAGGCGGGCGGCCGGCATCGCAGGCGGGGACCGGGCCCGGAGACGGTTCCCGGGCCGAGCACGCGGACATCCCCTGGACCAGGCGTGGCGGTGGCCCTCCGGCCGGGCGTGGAGACACCCCCTGGACCGGCCGTGAAGACGCCCCTCCGGCCAAGCATGGAGACATCCCCAGAACCGGGCGTGAAGACACCCCTCCCGTCAAGCATGGAGACATCCCCAGGACCCGCCGTGGAGACCCCCCTCCGGCCAAGCATGGAGACATCCCCAGGACCCGCCGTGAAAACACCCCTCCGGCCAAGCGTGGAGACGGCCCTCGGATCGGGCCTCGACCTGTCGGGCTCCCCGGCCGGGGTGAACGGGCCGCGGCAGGCCGTCCGGCACATGTACCGGCGGGCGGGCGGCGGGGCCGGTCCGGCGCGGCCGGCGGGCACCAGGGCCGGGCGCCGGCCGTACTCGTCCTGACCGGGTGAGCGGTCAGGCGGTCCGGCGGGGCGCGGCACCCCCGGCTTGATTAATTAGGTTAGCCAAAGCTAAGTTGCTCGCGATGACGTTTCCGAGCCGAAAGCAGCGCGATGACAGCCGTCAGTGAGCAGACCGTAGAGTGCGCCGAGGAGATCCCCGCCTACCGCGCCTTCCCCGTCCAGGTCCTGCGGACGCTGCGGCTCAGTCCGAGTTTCGTCCGGGTCACCTTCGGCGGCGAGGAGCTGTCCGGTTTCGCCGACAACGGTTTCGACCAGCGGATCAAGCTGGCCCTCCCGCTGCCCGGCGGCGGCTTCGCCTCCATCAGCGACGGGGCCGGCTGGTACCAGCGGTGGAGGTCGCTGCCGGTGGAGCTGCGCAACCCGATCCGCACCTACACCG
>NZ_NGFP01000190.1 GCF_002149035.1 Streptosporangium minutum | reverse complement strand
GCCGGGGGCTGGGTGGTGGTCTGGGGGGGCGTCGGACCCTGCGTCCCGGTGTCGGTGATGAGCGACTCGCGGGTCGTGCTCGGCTCCGGCTCCCGGGTGGGCCGCGCCTGCTCGGTGCGCCGGGGGGCGCGCGTGGCCGTCGGCGTCGGCGTGGGGGCGGCGGAGGTGCGGCGGGTCTGCTGACGGGTGACCGCCGGCGTGGGGACGGGGGTGGCCCTGTCCTTCTCCGCCTGCTCGGGCTCCCCGCTCGGCGTGGGCTCCCCGGTCTRGTCTTCCGGGTCGGTCAGGCCGGTCGGGTAGGAATCCGATCCGCCCGGCGTCTCCGCCGCGCACCCGCCGGGCGGGCAGTCGGCGCTCGACCCCGCCGGGCTGCCCAGCACCTGGACGCCGGCCACGGTCCCGCCGAGCACCACGGCCACGGCCGCGACGGCCAGCAGCACGGTTCTGATCCGCCTGCCGGGCCTGCGCTTCTCGTCGGGCCACACCGGGTCGGTCAGATCAGACGGATCTGACCACCCCGACCCCAGGAATCCGGTGCGGGGTTCGGTTACCGCCGACTCCTCGGGACGGAGCCGGCGCCCGATCGGCTCGTCGCGATGGTCGGGCTCCGGTTCGCGTTTCCCCCGGCTGCGGGGGGCGTCTTGTTCATGTCCACCGTGGCGGCCCATGTTGCCCCTTTCTCTAGGGAGTTTCGGCCGCCCATCTTCATACCAGTTTAATAACCGTTTGTCGCAAATTTCACTGATGTCACATGAGTGGGAAACGTCACTTCGAGAAGTGGTCCCAGCCGCCGCGGCCCATCGGCCGGCCCGTGACCTGCACGCCCTCGCCGTCGATCACCTGGCCGACCACGGTCCACGCCGGCGGGAGCCGTACCCCCGCCGGGAAGGTCGCGGCGAGGGCGTGGTCGTCCCCTCCGGAGAGCATCCACTCCAGCGGGTCGGCGCCGAGGAGCCGGGCGGCCTCCTCCAGCAGGGGATGGACGGCGAAGGCCCCCGGGTCCAACGCGATGCCGGTCCGGCTGGCCTTCGCGACGTGCCCCAGGTCCTGGAACAGGCCGTCGCTGACGTCGAGCATCGAGGTCGCGCCGAGCGTGGCCGCCTCCGGTCCGCGGGCGTAGGGCGGCTCCGGGCGGCGGTGGGCGTCGACCAGCTCC
Source organism: Streptosporangium minutum (assembly GCF_002149035.1). Taxonomy (GTDB): domain Bacteria; phylum Actinomycetota; class Actinomycetes; order Streptosporangiales; family Streptosporangiaceae; genus Streptosporangium; species Streptosporangium minutum. Next base: position 17,019 of record NZ_NGFP01000190.1, on the reverse strand, counting down.
GCCGGTTCCGTCCGGCCGCCGTGCAGCAGCGCGAGCCCGGCGGCGGCGTGCCCGAGCCGCCCGGCCACCGCCACCGCGTCGCCCGGACGCGCCCCCGAACGCGTGACCGGCTCGCGCCCGCCCAGGTCTCCCATGGCGGTGACAGCGATCACCACCAGGTCGCAGCGGGTGATGTCGCCGCCCACCACACTGGCGCCGACGAGGTCGCACTCGTCGCGGAAGCCGTCGGTGAGATCGTCCAGCCAGTCGGTGGCCGCCTCGGGGGGCAGGCCGAGACCGACCACGATGCCGGTGGGATCTGCCCCCATGGCCACGACGTCGGACAGATTCTGCGCTGCGGCTTTACGACCGATGTCATACCCACTGGACCAATCGCGACGAAAGTGCCTACCCTCGATCAATAAGTCAGTCGTCACGACGACCCGGCCATCAGGAGCGCTCACCACAGCGGCATCGTCCCCGGGACCGAGCAATACCGCCCCGCCTTGGGGCAAGCGTCCAGTAATACGTGCAACAACTCCGAATTCGCCGAGATCTCCGACTGTGATGACACACCTCCCGTTCATCACAGGGTACGGTGGCCCTTCGGCACTGATCCAATCGCCCGGGAGGACGTTATGGTGCAGGCCTACATCCTTATCCAGACCGAGGTCGGCAAGGCGGCGAACGTGGCCGGGGAGATCTCCGGGATCTCCGGCGTCACGCAGGCCGAGGACGTCACCGGCCCCTACGACGTGATCGTCCGCGCCGAGGCACGGAACGTGGATGAGCTGGGCAAGCTTGTCGTGGCTCAGATTCAGGCGGTCGCGGGGATCACACGTACTCTTACGTGTCCCATCGTCCATATCTGATTCTTCAGGAACATGTGATGTCACTCCGGTTCGCTCGTTGGACGGGGTACGCCTGTGCCCTGCTGATCCTGGCGGGATGCAGTAGTACGGTCCGGGTGGATCCACCCACCCCGGAGGGGGCGGCCGCCGCCGCGTGCAGGACACTCGGCGAGCGGCTCCCACAGCGGCTCGACGGCGTCGCCCGGGTGGAGACCACCCCGGCGTCGCCGTACGTCGCGGTGTGGGGGGAGGCCGGGATCGCGCTGCGCTGCGGGGTTCCGCGCCCGGCGACGATGGCCGCCACCGACCAGGTGCCCGAGATCGACGGGGTGGCCTGGTTCTCCGACCCCGCCAGGCCGCTGCTGTTCACCTCGGTCGGCAGGGAGGCCTACGTGGAGGTGACGATCTCCCGGCAGCACACCCCGGAGAACGTCCTCGTCGATCTCGCGGCCCCGATCAAGGCGGCGCTACCGTAGGCCGGGCGAGCGGTGCAGCGCCAGCTGGATCAGCCGCTCGACCAGCTCGGCGTAGGACAGCCCGGTGGCGCCCCACAGCTGCGGCGCGACCGACATCGCGGTGAAGCCGGGCATCGTGTTGATCTCGTTGAGGATCAGCCGGCCGTCGGCGGTGTAGAAGAAGTCGACCCGGGACAGGCCCTCGCAGCCCAGTGCCTCGAACGCGCGGACGGCCATCGCCCGCAGGTTCTCGGTCACGTCGGCGGGGATGTCGGCGGGCACGGACAGGGACATGTCGTCGCCGATGTATTTGGCCTCGAAGTCGAAGAACTCGTGGTCGCCATGGACCAGCACCTCGCCGGGCACGCTGGCCCGCGCGGCCTCGTCGCCCAGGGACTCCAGCACCGCGCACTCGATCTCGCGGCCTGCGATCGCGGCCTCGACCAGCACCTTGGGGTCGTGCTCGCGGGCGAACCCGACGGCCGCCTCCAGCTCCTCCAGGTCGTGGGCCTTGGAGATGCCCTGGCTCGACCCGGCCCGGGCCGGCTTGACGAAGACCGGCCAGCCGAGCTCCTGGACCTCCTTGAGGACCCGGTCGCGGTCGGTCCGCCAGTCGCGGTCACGGATCACCACGTAGGGGCCGACGGGCAGGCCCGAGGCGGCGAGGACCATCTTCATGTAGGCCTTGTCCATGCCGACCGCGCTGGCCAGCACCCCGGAGCCGACGTAGCGGACCCCGGCCATCTCCAGCAGGCCCTGGATCGTGCCGTCCTCGGCGAACGGCCCGTGCATCACGGGGAAGACCACGTCCACCTGGCCGAGCTCGACCGGGATGCTGCCGGCGTCGTAGGCCACCAGCGAGCCGTCGCCGGACGGCAGCGCCAGGCCCGTGCCCTGGACGTCGACGGACGGCAGCTCGTCACCCTCGATCGCGTAACGCTGGTCGCCCGAGGCGAGCACCCACCGTCCGTCCTGGGCGATCCCGATGGGGATCACCTCGTACTTGGACCGGTCGATGGCCCCCAGCACGCTTCCGGCTCCAAGGATGGAGACGGCGTGCTCGGAGTTACGGCCACCGAAGACGATTGCGACCCTCGGTCGGGTTTCGTGCTGCTCGCTCATGATGACCGAATCTACCCTCTCTGGGGGGTCAATCCGGCTGTCAGACGCGCCTATCCGGCCGATTCGGGAAGAGAGTCGAGAGCCTGGGTCACGTCCACGATGAGATCCTCGGCGTCCTCCAGGCCGATGGAGAAGCGGACGGCCGCCGCGTCGATCCCGGAGGCGTCACCGGGCCGGCCGTGACCGGCCGAGGCCAGGTGCGTGACCTTGGTGCGGGTGCCGCCGGCGGAGGTGGCGATCGAGGCGAGCTTGAGGGCGTCGGTCAGCGCCATGCCCGCCCCGTAGCCGCCTCGCGGGGTGATCGTCACGCAGGCGCCGTACCTGGTGCCCTCGGGGCCGGAGTCGAACAGGTGCCTGGCGAGCTGGTGGCCGGGGTGACCGGGCAGGCCGGGGTAGTCGACCCGGCGGACGGCGGGGTGCTTGGCCACGGCCGCGGCGAACACCATCGCGGTGGCGCACATCCGGCGCACCCGCAGCGGCAGGGTCTCCAGCCCCCGGCGGAGCAGGAACGCGTCGTCCGGGGAGAGCGTGCCCCCGGTGTCGACGCTGACCTTCCGGAGCTGGGCGATCAGGTCGGGCCGGCCGACCACGACACCGCCCGCGCAGTCGTCGTGACCGCCGAGGTAGCGGGCCGCGGAGTGGATCACCATGTCGGCGCCGTGTTCGAGGGGACGGCACACGACCGGGGTGGCGAAGGTGGAGTCGACCACCAGCAGCGCTCCGGCCCGGCGGGCGATCCGGTAGAGGCCGCGGATGTCGGAGACGGCCGTCGTGGGATTGGACAGCGTCTCGGCATAGATGATCTTCGTGGTGGGCCGGATCGCCGCCTGCACCCGGGCGAGGTCGCCGTAGTTCACGAATCCGGCCTCGACCCCGAACCGGGACAGCACGTTGGTGATCAGCGAGCGCGTCGCGCCGTACAGCGGGGTCGGGGCCACGATGTGCGCGCCCGCCCGCAGGAACGTCATCAGGACCGCGCTGACCGCGGCCATCCCCGACGCGAACGCCTGCCCGGCGACGTCCTCGGGCGCCGCGGCGCCCTCCAGCGAGGCCACCGCCGCGGCGAAGGCGGCGGTGGTGGGGTTCTCGATCCGGCCGTGGGCGGAGCTCTTGGCGTCGAAGACCTCGGCGTGCCCGGCGGAGTCGGCGGAGCTCCACGCGGAGCTGCGCCACACCGGGAGGCCGAGGGGGGCCTGCCGCGGCGTCTGCGGGGCGGGCAGGTGCACCGACCGGGTGTTCTCGCCCTGCCTCCTGCGGGCGCGTCGGTTCACACGCCGTACCGTTCGGGCTTGGGGGTGCGCGACATCAGCAGCATGGCGGCCTCGCTGGGGGGCATTCCGTCATGGACGACGGCCACCACCACCTCGGTGATCGGCATCTCCACATCGTGCTTTCTGGCCAGTTCCAGGACCGACTCGCAGGACTTGACGCCCTCGGCGGTCTGCTTCGTCGCGGCGATGACCTCGGCCAGAGTCATGCCCTGACCAAGATTCTTACCGAAGGTACGGTTCCGGGACAATGGGGAGGTGCAGGTCGCTATGAGATCACCCATCCCGGCGAGGCCGGCGAAGGTGTGCGGGTCCGCGCCGAGCACCGCGCCCAGCCGGGAGATCTCGGCCAGCCCGCGCGTCATCAGCATCGCCCCGACGTTGTCGCCGAGCCCCATCCCGGCCGCGACGCCGACCGCCAGGGCGATCACGTTCTTGACCGCCCCGCCGAGCTCCACCCCCACCACGTCGGGGTTGGTGTAGGGGCGGAACCACGGCGGCAGGTGGCAGGCCTCCTGGAGCCGTTCCATGGCCCGCTCGTCGGTGCAGGCGACCACGGTCGCGGCGGGCTGGCCCCGGACGATCTCACCCACCAGGTTGGGGCCCGACACCACCGCGACCCGCTCCTGGGGCACCTCCGCGACCTCGCAGATCACCTCGCTCATCCGCTTGGTGGTGCCCAGCTCGATGCCCTTCATCAGGCTGACCAGCACCGCACCGGACGGCAGGTGCGGTTTCCAGCCGATCAGGTTGGACCGCAGGGTCTGGGAGGGGACCGCCAGCACCACGAAGTCGGCGCCGTCGAGCGCCTCGGCGGGGTCGGTCGTGGCCCGCAGGGTCTCCGGCAGCGTCGCGCCGGGCAGGTAGTCGGGGTTCTCGTGGCGGCGGTCGATCGCCTCCACTATCTCCGGGCGCCTGCCCCACAGTGTCGTCTGCGTGCCCGCCCCTGCCATGATCATCGCAAAGGTGGTGCCCCACGATCCCGTGCCGAATACAGCCGCCTTGGTCATTTCATCACCGTACGCCGAAGTCAGTTGTCAGAAGGTTTCTTGAACGGCGCATCGGGCGCCTTCTCATCGCGTAACTCAGCGAGCAGGGCGGTGATCGCCGCCATGATGTCGACGGTCGCCTCGCGCAGGACGTCGGCGTGGAGCTCCTGCCCCTCGTACTTCGACAGGTCGACCGGCGGCCCGGTCAGCACGCTGAAGGTCTTGCGGGGCAGGAGCCGGGGCTTCTTGCTCCCGTAGGGGAGGATCTCCTGCGCGCCCCAGTGCGCCACCGGGATCACCGGCGCGCCGGTGGCCAGGGCCAGCCGGGCCGCCCCGGTCTTGCCCTCCATGGGCCAGAAGCGGGGGTCGCGGGTGCAGGTGCCCTCGGGGTAGAACAGCACGCACGCCCCGTCGGCGAGCCTCCGCTCGGCCTCCCTGAGCGAGCGGATCGCCTCGGCGCTCCCCCGGTAGACCGGGATGGCCATCAGCGACCTCACCATGTGCCCGAGCACCGGCACGGAGAAGAGCCCCGCCTTGGCCAGGATCGTCGGCCAGCGTCCGTTGCTGTAGAGGTAGTGCGACAGCAGGATGGGGTCCAGCCAGGAGAGGTGGTTGGTCACCAGGATGATCCCGCCGGACCGGGGCAGGCGGTCGGCCCGGCGCCAGTCCTTCGTGACCAGGAGCCACGCCGTCGGCTTGACGATCGCGACCGCCACGGCGACCCAGAACCGGGAAGGCCATCCAGGGCGTCTCATGAGCTCCTCCATGTAAGCGCGATGCGCCCTAAGTGTCCCGGTTGACTCTGTGGGATGTCGAGACGGGATGCTTAAGGCTATGCCTGCTTCGGAGAGCTCCGGCTGGACCCTCGTCGTCCCCGTCAAGACATTGGTCGCCGCCAAGACACGGTTGTCGGAGGCGGCGGGCCCGCACCGGGCCGCGCTCGCCGTGGCGATCGCCTGCGACACCGTCGAAGCCGCGCTGAGCTGCGTGATCGTCGCGCGGATCGTGGTGGTGACGGGCGACCCCCTGGCGGCCCGGGCGCTCGGCGGGGTGGGCGCCCACGTGGTCGGCGACCCGGAGGCGGGGCTGAACGCGGCGCTGCGGCGCGGAGCGCAGGAGGCGGTACGGCTGGCGCCCGGCGACGCCGTCGGCGCGCTCCAGGCCGACCTGCCCGCCCTCCGCCCGGCGGAGCTGGCGCTCGTGCWGACCGCGGCCGCGGAGTTCGAGCAGGCGTTCCTGCCGGACGCCGCCGACGTCGGCACGACCTTCTACGGCGTGCGGCCCGGCGTCCCGTTCACCCCGGGGTTCGGCGGCGAGTCACGCGACCGCCACCTGCGGCGTGGCGCGAAGGAGATCTGCCTGGACGGGATCGACTCGGTCCGCAGGGACGTGGACACCCCCGACGACCTGCGGGCGGCCCTGGCCCTCGGGCTGGGCCCCCGCACGCTGGCGATGGTGGAGAGGATCCGAGGGGGGTCCCCCTCTCCGTGACACCGGCGGCCAGTGCCCCGCGCGCGCCTCCCCGAGTCCGGCGACGGCCGGTCCGGTCCGGTCCAATCCGGTCATGGAGATCGTCATCCGCGCCCGGCCCCCGTCGCCGGGGAGGCTAGAGGCTCAGGATCCTCCGGTAGGTCAGAACCGGGAGGTGGGCGACGGCGAGGCCGGCCGCGCCGATCCAGATGGTGGCGTGCGCGCCGGACCACTCCCCCAGCACCCCGCCGAGCAGGCCGCCGATCGGCGCCGCGCCCCACATCAGGAATCGCATGCTGGCGTTCATCCGGCCGAGCAGGTGCTCCGGCGTGATCCGCTGGCGGTAGCTGAGCTGGTTGATGCCGAACACCGCGCCGCCCACGCCGCTCAGCGCGCAGCCGAGCGGGAACAGCACCAGCAGCGGCCCCTCGGCGGCCATCGGCGCGATCAGGATGGCCAGTGCGGCCAGGGCGGCTCCGCCGTACATGGCCCGGCCCGCTCCGAAACGGGCCGCGGCGCGTGGGGCCAGCGCCGCCCCGGCCAGTGAGCCGACGGCGCCGCCGGACAGCAGCAGGCCGTAGACCACCGGGTTCACGTGGAGGACCCTGACCATGAAGATCGGCTGGGCGACGGCCCAGACGCCGTTGGACAGCATGGTGAGCGCGCCGAGCATGGCGATGCGCCGGAGGACCGGCTCTCCCGCGACGTAGCGGAGCCCCTCGCCGATCTCCTCCCTGAACCTGCGGCGCTCCACGGCCGGCGCGACCGTCTCCTCCGCGCGGACCCCGCCGAGCAGCAGCGCCGAGACCAGGTAACTGATCGCGTCGGCGAGCAGGGCGATCGGCGCGGTGACCGCGTGCACCAGCCACCCGCCCAGCGCCGGGCCCGACAGCACCGCGGTGTTGCGCAGCGTCTCCAGGACGCCGTTCCCCGTGAGCAGGTCGTCCTTGCCGACCAGCGAGGGCAGGAAACTCATGTGCGCGACGTCGAAGAAGACCGCGCCGAGGCCCATGAGCAGCGCGACCGCGTAGAGGTGGGGCAGGGTCAGCGCGTCCAGGGCGACCGCGAACGGGACGGACAGCAGCGCGACGCCGCGCATCAGGTCGCTCCAGATCAGGATCGGGCGGCGGCGGAGCCGGTCCACCCACACGCCCACGGGCAGCCCGACGAGCAGGAAGGCGGCCAGCTCGGCCGCGGTCAGCACGCCGATCTGGAAGAAGCTCGCGTCGAGGGTGAGCACCGCCACCAGCGGCAGGGCGACGATCGTGATCTGGGTCCCGAACTGGCTGATCGCGTCGGCTCCCAGGAAGAGCCGGAACGACCGGTCCCGCCACATGCCGGCGCCGCCGTCCACGGTGTGCATGAACAGGGATCGTGGCGGTCCCGCACGGGACGGGTCAAAGCCTTTTCCGAAGGGCTACGCTGATCGGGTGCAGGCGACGGTGCGGATCTTTGACCCGGCGACCAGGTCGGGGACGGTGTTCCTGGACGACGGGACCGAGGTCCCGTACGGCGGCGCGGCCTTCGACGCCGGGCCGCTGCGGCTGCTCCGCCCGGGCCAGCGGGTGAACATCACCCTCGACGGCGGCCAGGTCACCTACATCACGCTCTCGACCTTCCCGGTACCGGGTCAGGCCGACGGGCCCGGATAAGCCGGACGCCCGGATCCCCTCACCGGGAATCCGGGCCGCCCATGCGGAGCCCTACTTTTTCTTCGCGGCCTTCTTTCCCTCCACGTTGACGAGCTCCTTGAAGTCCGATCCGGGCCGGAACTTCGGCCCCCAGCTCTCGGCGACCTTGATCTCGGCGCCGGTCGAAGGGTTCCGAGCCGTGCGAGCGGGCTTGTGCACCATCTCGAAGGCGCCGAAGCCCGTGATCGAGACCTTGTCCCCGCTGGCGACAGCTTTCTGAATGGCGTCGAGCACCGCGTTCACGGCCTCGGTGGCTGTCTTCTTGTCGCCCACCCGATCCGCGATCGCGTCGACGAGTTCCTTCTTGTTCATAAAGTTGCTCCCCCTGTTACCGATGTCTGGGAGTGGGTCATGAGGCAGAAAACCCGTCTCACCCGATTTGTCACGGCACGGGGTCTCAACAGAACGAGAAACCCCTTGCCCGCTTGAAATTAAGGGACGGAGCCTTGCGACTCAATCACCTTCCGCAATGTTTCCAGCACTCGGCGTATCTGAAACCAGAGCATCAAGGTCTAGAAGGAATAAATCAAGACGCCCCGCTGCATGGCTGAGATCACGCTTGGCGACATCACAGATGGAGAGCAGGCGCCTGCTCAGGCGCTCCTTCTGCGCGAGGGGCACGGGCAGCACGCGGACGCGGCGGTGCGCGTCGCGCAGCCGCCACGCCAGCTCGTCTTCTGAACGCGTCAGACGGTCGTCGGCAGCCATGGCTGCCGCCCATTCTCGTACACCGCGACGGCATCGGCATTACGCAGGGTCAGCCCGATGTCGTCCAGCCCTTCCATCAGCCGCCAGCGCGTGTAGTCGTCGATCTCGAATCCGGCGATCTCCCCGCCCCAGCGAACCTGGCGTTCCCCCAGGTCAACCGTGATTTCCAGAGTGGGATCGGCCTCCACGGCCGACTGCAGGGCCTCGACGACGTCGGCCGGCAGGACAACGGGCAGCAAGCCCATCTTGGTGGAATTATTACGGAAGATATCGCCGAAACGGGCCGCGATCACGACGCGGAAGCCGTACTGCTGCAGGGCCCAGACGGCGTGCTCGCGCGAGGAGCCGGTGCCGAAGTCGGGTCCGGAGACGAGGATCGAGGCGCCCTCGTGGACGGGGTCGTTCAGGACGAAGGCCGGGTCCTCGCGCCAGGCCGAGAACAGGCCCTTCTCGAATCCGGTCCGGCTGACCTGCTTGAGCCAGACCGCCGGGATGATCTGGTCGGTGTCCACGTTGCTGCGGCGCAGCGGCACGGCCCGGCCGGTGTGGGTGGTGAAAGCTTCCATGATCGGGATCTCCTAGACCAGGTCGGCGGGCGCGGTCAGTTTGCCGGTGACGGCGGTCGCGGCGGCGACCTGCGGGGAGACCAGGTGGGTACGGCCGCCCTTGCCCTGACGTCCCTCGAAGTTGCGGTTGGAGGTCGACGCGCTGCGCTCGCCGGGGGCGAGCGTGTCGGGGTTCATGCCCAGGCACATCGAGCAGCCCGCCTCGCGCCACTCGGCGCCCGCGGCCTTGAACACCTCGTGCAGCCCCTCCTGCTCGGCCTGGAGCTTGACCAGCATCGAGCCCGGGACGATGAGCGTGCGGGTGACGACCTGGCGGCCGCGCAGCACCTCCGCCACGGCCCGCAGGTCCTCCAGGCGCCCGTTGGTGCAGGAGCCGACGAAGACCGTGTCCACCGCGACGTCGCGGAGCGGGGTGCCCGCGGTCAGGCCCATGTACTCCAGCGCGCGCTCGGCCGCGGCCGGGTCGTCGGTGTCCTGCGGGGCCGGCACCGCCGCCCCCAGCGGAGCGCCCTGGCCCGGGTTCGTGCCCCAGGTGACGAACGGGGTCAGGGTCGTGGCGTCGATCTCCACGACCGTGTCGAAGACGGCGTCCTCGTCGGTCGTCAGGGACTTCCAGTATTCGACCGCGGCGTCCCAGTCGGCGCCGGCCGGCGCGTGGGGGCGGCCCTTGAGGTAGTCGAACGTGGTCTCGTCCGGAGCGATCATGCCCGCCCGGGCGCCCGCCTCGATGGACATGTTGCAGACGGTCATCCGGCCCTCCATGGAGAGCTTGCGGACGGCCTCGCCGCGGTATTCGACGATGTAGCCCTGGCCTCCACCGGTGCCGATCTTGGCGATGATCGCCAGGATCAGGTCCTTGGCCGTGACACCGGCCGGCAGCTCGCCGGAGACCTCGATGGCCATCGTCTTGGGCCGGTAGGCGGGCAGCGTCTGGGTGGCCAGCACGTGCTCCACCTCGGAGGTGCCGATGCCGAAGGCGATGCCCCCGAAGGCGCCGTGGGTGGAGGTGTGAGAATCGCCACAGACGATCGTCATGCCCGGCTGGGTGAGGCCGAACTGCGGCCCGATGATGTGCACGACGCCCTGGCCCGCGTCGCCCATCGGGTGCAGCCGGACGCCGAACTCGGCGCAGTTCTTGCGCAGCGTCTCGACCTGGGTGCGCGACACCGGGTCCTTGATCGGACCGAGCAGGGTCGGGACGTTGTGGTCCTCGGTGGCGATCGTGAGTTCGGGTCGCCGGACGGGGCGTCCCGCCATGCGCAGGCCGTCGAACGCCTGCGGGCTGGTCACCTCATGGATGAGGTGCAGGTCGATGTAGAGCAGATCGGGTTCTCCGTCGGCACGTCGCACGACGTGCTGCTCCCAGACCTTCTCCGCCAGCGTGCGGCCCATGTCGCCTCCTTGCGATCGCTATTCCGCACCCCACTTGCTTTCTCATATGTCGAGACGGCAGTATCGGTGTATGGACAACTCTAGCGGAGTCGGCGTACTCGACAAGGCCGTGCTCGTGCTCAATGCCCTTGAAGCCGGTCCGGCGTCCCTCGCGCAGCTCGTCCAGGCCACCGGTCTGGCACGCCCCACCGCCCACCGGCTCGCCGTCGCGCTGGAGCACCACCGCATCGTCTCCCGCGACACGCAGGGCCGATTCGTGCTGGGCCCGCGCCTGTCGGAGTTGTCCACCGCGGCCGGAGAGGACAGATTGCTGGCCGTCGCCTCGCCGGTGCTGATCCAGCTTCGGGACCTTACGGGAGAAAGTGCGCAACTTTACCGGCGGCAGGGGGACGAGCGGGTGTGCGTGGCGGCCGCCGAGCGTTCCAGCGGGCTGCGCGACACCGTCCCGGTCGGCGCCGCCCTGCCGATGCTCGCCGGATCGGCGGCGCAGATCCTGCTGGCCTGGGAGGAGCCGGACCGCCTCCACCGGGGACTGCGCGGGGCCAAGTTCACCGCGGCCACGCTGGCGAGCGTCCGGCGCAGGGGCTGGGCGCACAGCGTCGGCGAGCGCGAGCAGGGTGTGGCCAGTGTCTCAGCGCCGATCCGGGGCTCGGGCGGCAAGGTCGTCGCCGCGGTCTCGGTCTCCGGTCCGATCGAGCGCCTCACCCGCACTCCGGGCAGGCTGCACGCCGCCCCCGTGGTCACCGCCGCCGAGCGGATCACCGAGACGATGCGACGGGCCAACTGAACCGTGCGATATGGGGAGGCGAGCACCCTTGCGGCCCCCTAGGCTGGGGAGGTGACAGATCGCATCGAGGCAGCCGCGGCTGAACTGCGTCCCCTGCTCCAAGAATTCATCCTCTGGGCGCGCGAGAACGCACCCGGCAGCGACTCCAACCTGGTCGGCTCGGTGGTCCTGTGGCACCGGCTGATCGCCTCCGACGACGTCGGTCGGTGGAAGCGGGCCGATCTGCGCACGGTGCTCCTCGACCGGATGCCACAGGTGGTGGAGGACCCGGACGCCGCCGCCGACGGCATGGTGCCCGCGGTCCGCGCCTATCTGACGTTCCTGTCGGAGACGGACCGGCTGGCCAAGGGCTCCTCCTCGCTCAAGGAGCTGCTCGCCGAGCTCGACGACCTCGAGGACGACTTCGTCGACGCGATGGAGGACATCGTCGTCGACCAGGACGAATACGAGGACGACGAGGAGGACGAGGGGCTGGGTGACTTCGAGCCGTTCGCGGACGAGCTCGCCGAGCTGCCGACGATCCGGCTCCGCCCCGACGCCGAGCTGGCCGCGGCGACCCGGGAGGCGACCCTGATCACCAAGGCCCGCGACCTCGCGGTCTGGGTCGGCTCCGAGCGCCGGGTGGGCGAGACGAGCCTGCTGACCGACGCCGAGATCACCGAGGCCCTGGCCGCTCTGGGACTGCCCGCGCCCGCGCCGGGCGGCAAGGCGCTGGCCGACTCCGTGCCCGCGCTCTGGAACATCTGGAACCTCGCGATCGATCTGGACTTCCTCCAGCCCGAGGGCGAGGACACCGTCAGCGCCGACGCCGACACCGCCGACTGGCCCTTCGAGGAGGACGACGACGCCCTCGACGTCTGGATGGCCGGCCTGCACTCGATCGACTACGGCGATCCGGAGCTCGAGGACGAGGAGGCCACGATCGCCCTGTCGGGGCTGACCCGGGCGCTGCTGGTCCGGGTGCTCCTGGCCACCGGCTCCAAGCCGCTGGCCGAGCTCCGCACCGAGCTGGCGGAGGCCGCCGCCGAATACGACGAGCGGGGCGCAGAGGCCTGGGCCGCCGCCACCGCGCAGTACGGCGACCCGCTCAACCCCGTGCTCGACTGGCTGGCCGGCTACGGCATGGTCGAGGTCGAGCACGACCAGGTACGGCTGACACCGCTCGGCATGGAGGGCGTGGTCCACCTGACCGACGACGCCGACATCGAGCTGGACGCCCGGCCCGCCATCGACGCGATGACGGCCCTGGACCTGCTCTCCTTCAGCGCGGAGCTGCCCGAGGAGGAGGCGGACGCCGAGTTCGCCGCCTGGATGGAGCTGCGCGAGCCCGACCGGGCCGCCAAGGAGCTGCTGGAGGCCGCGGCCGAGGACGACGCGGACGCCCTGGTCCGGGTCCAGGCGGCCAGCATGGTCGGCTCGCTCGGCGAGGTGGCCGTGCCCGCCTGGCAGGACGCCCTGGACGAGCCGTCCCTGCGCCCCTACGCGGCCACCCACCTGGCCCAGCTCGGCGTCGACGACGCTCCCCCGCCCACCCAGGCCGACACCCACTGGCTGATCCTCGACATGCTGACCATCTCCGCCGGTCTCGGCCGGCCGGAGTTCGTCAGCAGCCTCGACGACATCGGCAACGTTCCGAACCTGGTCAACCTGCTCGATGTGATCTGGAAGGTGCCGCACCCGCATCTGGAGGAGCTGCTGGAGGCGATCGGCAAGGCCCACCCGGACAAGCAGGTGGGCAAGGCCGCCAAGCGGGCCCTGTTCAAGGCCCGCTCCACCCACAACTGACGCGCGGGGCACCGACCGCCCCGCACGTCTCACGACAACTGACGGGTGGGTGAGGACGCGCGGGGCACGGACCGCCCCGCGCGTCTCACGACCACGGCGTCCACGGCCCAAGACCGCGAGGTCCCCAGCTCACGACCACTGGGGGCCGGCTGGAGGGCGACCGGCTGCGCCTGCCGTACCGGCAGGTCGTTCAGCGGGTGTCCTCATGCCAGTCGGACAGCGGGCGGTAGATCGCGACACCGCTGTCCTCCAGCTCCTGACGGAGCTTGAAGTACTCCTCGCCGAACGGGTCCACCCCGTTGAGCGGCATCAGGCCGCGGCGGATGGCCAGGTCGTGCGGGGCCAGCTCGGCGGCCCGGGCGAGATGCCGCTCGGCGGCCGCCCTGCGGCCGTCGCGGAACAGCCACGCCGCCAGCCGTCCGTGCAGCCGGGCCAGGCGCTCGTCGCCGGTGGGGGCGCGCAGTTCCCGGAGGGCCGTCCCGGAGTCGCCGTCGATCACCCACCTGCGCAGGGCCGCGGTGGCCCGCTCGGAGGACAGGCCGTTCATCGACCGGAAGGTGTCGGTGGCGGTCATGGTGTCCTGCGGCCGGGCGATCCGGCCCTCCTCGTCGATCCAGACCACGGTCGGCACGTTGATCACGTTGTAGAGCTCGGCGATCCGTCCGTCCGCGTCGATCACGGCCGGGTGGGTGACGTCCGCGAGCCACTCCCGCGCGTCCTGCGGGTCGCGGTCGAGAGAGACGCTGACCACGCTGAACCCGTGCCCTCCGAGCTCCCGGTGCAGGGCCTCCCATGCGGGCAGGTCGTAGCGGCAGCCGCACCAGGAGGCCCAGAAGACCAGCGCGACCTTGGTGCCGCGCAGGCCGGCGAGCGGCCCGAACTCCGGGGCCCGGCCGAGGGCGGGCGCGTCCGGCTCGCCGACCGCCACCACGTCCTCGTCCGGGTCGGCCACCACCTGCCTGCCGAGCAGCCCGGCGAACCTCACCAGGTCCACGCCCTCCTCGGTCTCGGCCGCGGCGGCGCGGAACGACGGGATGCACGCGTCTCCCCGGCACCAGCCGTGCGGCTTGCGCTCCCAGCCGAGGATCGGCACCCCGTGCGGCACGACCAATCCGTCGATCTTCTCTTCGTGCCCGTCGGCGAGCAAGGTGATCATCTTCAGCCCCCTGTTGGATAGTGTTGCTCTCCAATTATTGGACAGTGTAACTATCCAAGCAAGGGGCGGTCCCGGAAAGATGCGGCCCGAAGAAGCAGAAAACCCCCGGAAGCCTGTGCTTCCGGGGGTTTCACCCATGTAGCCCCGACCGGATTCGAACCGGCGCTACCGCCTTGAGAGGGCGGCGTCCTAGGCCACTAGACGACGGAGCCTTGCAGAGATGACAGTGGTAGTCCCGACCGGATTCGAACCGGCGCTACCGCCTTGAGAGGGCGGCGTCCTGGGCCACTAGACGACGGGACCCTACACACTGTCGTCGGATTCGGGGGGAACCGAATCCGCAGCATCTCTTGAAAGAGATGCAGCTGGGGTACCAGGACTCGAACCTAGAACAACTGAACCAGAATCAGCCGTGTTGCCAATTACACCATACCCCACCGCGCTTGACCCCCTTGCGGGGCTCTTTGGCGACTCCGAAAGAATAGCCCAGGTTGGGGGTCAAGGCCAAAACGATTGGCGGCGACCGGATCCCCCTGGCGGCGGAGTGCACCCGAGGGTCCGTTATGTAACGCTGCTTTCGGAGATCCGTCCGCATGTGAGGAGCCCGAGCCTTGGCTGAGAACCCGTTCTTCTCCCCCAGCACGTTGCCCTACAAGTTGCCGAACTTCGCCGAGATCCGGGAGGAGCACTACCTGCCCGCGTTCGAGCGAGGCATGACCGACCATCTGCGGGAGGTCGAGGCGATCGCCGGCGACCCCGGCCCGGCGACGTTCGCCAACACGGTCGAGGCCCTGGAACGCTCGGGCCAGATCCTGAAACGGACGGCGACGGTGTTCATGAGCATCGCCTCCTCCGACGCCACCGACGGCATCCGGGAGATCGAGACCGAGATCCTCCCCAAGCTGACCAAGCACGGCGACGCCATCCACCTCAACCGCGCCCTCTACGAGCGGATCAAGCAGGTCGCCACCGAGGACCCGGAGGAGGCGTGGCTGCTGGAGAAGTACCGCGTGGACTTCGTCCGGGCCGGCGCCGACCTGTCCGAGGCCGACCAGGAGCGGCTCAAGGAGCTCAACGAGGAGCTGACCAAGGTCGCCACCACCTTCTCGCAGAACCTGCTGAGGGCCTCCACCGGCTCCGCGCTGGTCGTCGAGGACGTCAAGGAGCTCGACGGGCTCTCCGAGAGCGCGATCAAGGCGATCGAGAAGGACGGCAAGTACGTCCTGCCGCTGCTCAACTTCACCAACCAGCCCGCCCTGGCCGAGCTGACCGACCGGCAGACCCGCAGGAAGCTGTACGAGCTGTCGGTGAACCGGGCGCCGGAGAACTTCGACCTGGCCGTCAGGCTGGCGACGCTCCGCGCCGAGCGGGCCGCCCTGCTCGGCTACCCCACTCACGCCGCCTACTCCGTCGCCGACCAGACGGCCAAGACCACCGACGCCGTCGAGGAGATGCTCGGCAAGCTGGTGGGCCCGGCGGTGGCCAACGCCCGCCGCGAGGCCGAGCTGCTGAGCGAGCAGGCCGGCTTCCCCATCGAGGCGTGGGACTGGTCGTTCTACGCGGAGAAGGTGCGCAAGGCGCGCTACGACTTCGACGGCTCCGAGCTGCGCCCCTACTTCGAGCTGGACCGGGTGCTGCGGGACGGCGTCTTCCACGCCGCCGGCGAGCTGTACGGGATCACCTTCGCCGACCGGGACGACCTGGCCGGCTACCACCCGGACGTACGGGTCTTCGAGGTGTTCAACGCGGACGGCTCGCAGCTCGGCCTGTTCGTGTTCGACCCCTACGCCCGGCCGACCAAGCGCGGCGGCGCGTGGATGAACAACCTCGTGGACCAGTCGCACCTGTTCGGCGAGCTGCCCGTGGTGATGAACAACCTCAACGTCACCAAGCCCGCCGAGGGCCCGACCCTCCTGACCTTCGACGAGGTCAACACCGCCTTCCACGAGTTCGGCCACGCCCTGCACGGGCTGTTCTCCGACGTCCGCTTCCCCCGGGTCTCCGGCACCGAGGTGCCGCGCGACTTCGTGGAGTACCCCTCGCAGGTCAACGAGATGTGGGCGACCTGGCCGTCGGTCCTCGCCAACTTCGCCAGGCACCACGAGACCGGGGAGCCGGTTCCGGCGGAGCTGCTGGAGAAGATGAAGGCGGCCGAGAAGTTCAACCAGGGCTTCGCGACCGTGGAGTATCTCGCCGCTGCGCTGCTCGACTGGGCCTGGCACAAGCTGGCCCCCGGCGAGACCGTCGAGGACGCCGAGGCGTTCGAGGCCGCGGCCCTGGAGCGCGCGGGGATCGCCTTCGACCTGGTCCGCACGCGCTACCGGACCAACTACTTCGCCCACATCTTCTCCAGCGGCACGGGCGGCTACAGCGCCGGCTACTACTCCTACATCTGGAGCGAGGTGCTGGACGCCGAGAGCGTCGAGTGGTTCAAGGAGAACGACGGCCTCAAGCGCGGCAACGGCGACCACTTCCGGTCCGCCCTGCTGTCGGTCGGCGGCTCCATGGACGTGATGGCCGCCTTCCGCAACTTCCGCGGCCGCGACCCGCGCATCGAGCCCCTGCTGGAGCGCCGCGGCCTGCTGACCTGACCCCTCCCCCTGGCCGGGGCTGAGACGGCTCCACCCCGGCCGGGGGCTCCGGGCCGCCACCGACGGGCATCCGCCCGCCGGGCCGCCCTCCAGAACGGCCTGGCGGCCCGCCAGGCACCCGGCCCGCACTCCTGGACCGGCGCCCGCCGGGGGGCCGGCCACAGGCCCCCGGAACCGGCCTGCCCGCCCGGGGACCGACGTCCCAGCCC
>NZ_NGFP01000019.1 GCF_002149035.1 Streptosporangium minutum | reverse complement strand
GCCCCGAGAATGCCCAGCATCGACAGAACGGTGCCGGTCCTGGAACGCGCGAGCATGGTTTTCTCCTTTTATCCGGTCGATTCATCCGATCGCGGCCAAGGCTTCCGCAGCCTTCTTGGAGGAGGCTTGCAGACAGCTTGGAATCCGCCCGACGGACGCCTGATCTCCGGAAAACCCTGTTTCCCGAAAGCCGGCCGGCCGGCGAAGCCATGGGAGGCGTCCCAGTAATGACGACGCAGAAAACAACAGATATGCGGGTCAGCGGCCCATCTTCCAAGCCGGACCCCAAGGTCCTCAAGAAAGCCCCGACCTGCATATCCGTTGAAAATTGCGCCGATGCTACCGAGCCCTCTTGAGGGCGCCCACCTCTGACGCCGGGAAAGCCGCGGACCGGCCTCTCCGCCGTCCCCGATCGCAGGTGGACCACTGGTGTGTACCATCAGTACACTTCAGCTATGAGAGCCATCGTCAAGACTGCGGGCACCATCCTGGTTTCGATCCTCCTCTGCTATCCGCTCTGGGCACCGGAGTGGGGGCGCGGCATCCTCGGCGAGGTCGAAGCATGGGGAATGCCCGGCGGGCTGATCGCCGTTGCCGTTTTCTTCGGGCTCGTCGCGCTGTACTGCCGAGCCCTCCAGCGGACGATGGCGCTCGTGCGGCCCGATGCCAGGACCGCGTCGCCCACGTCGGTCTGGTGGATGTTCGCGATCCCCTACAACTTCACCGAGGATTTCTTCATCGTGCGCGCCGTCTCCACCTCACTGGCCGCTGACGAGCAGGTGACGAGGGGGTTCATCCGGCGGTGGGCGGCACTCGGGTACGGCTGGTGCGCGTTCCAGATCCTGTCGCTCTTCCCGGGGATGGCCGGGTATGCCGGCGGAGCGATCGCCCTCCTGCTGTGGGCGGCACACTGGATCATGACAGCCCGCGTCAATCGCACGCTTGCCACCCGGCGCCCAGCCGCCCCGCTCACGCACAGCCTCTAGGAAACCCATGCCGCTGCCCCGCTTCGACCGGCTGCCGGTCGGCACACGAGCCGCCATCCTCGCCGTCGCTCGCGCCCACTTCGCCCGCGACGGCAAGAACGCCGCGTCGTTCAACCAGATCATCGCCGAAGCCGGCATCTCCAAGACCTCCGCCTACCATTACTTCGACGGCAAGGACGACCTCTTCGGCGCCGTAGTCGCCGACGCGGCCGACCGGATGTTCGCCGCGCTCGGTCCCTGGATCGACGTGGAGACCGAGGATGAACTGTGGGAGCAGGTGACGGCAGGCACCACACGGCTCATGGCGCACCTGCGCGACCACCCCGATGACCGGGCGGTGCTCGCCGGGCGGCCTCGTCCCGGCGGCGACGGCGGCTCCTGGATCCACAGGCTCGTCGCGAACGGCCTGCACATCAACCTGATCGACCCGTCCCCGAACGCCGAACTGATCACCGTAGCGACCATCGGTGTCTTCGACGCCCTCGACACCTGGGCACTCGACCATCCGAGTGAGCTCGACCACTCCGTCACGGACACGCTCACCCTGTTCCTCACACGGCTGTGGAACACCGCACACGGCTCTGGAACACCGCCCCAAGGTGAGCGGTGAGAAATAGCCCCCGGGCCATGGACACGAGCCCCTGCCGCCTGAACCGAACACGGGCGGACGTCCGGAGAGGCATCCGTTCCTCTGCCACTGACGAAAATCGCCGATCTCGAACACGCACCCAGGCAACAAGGACCGTAGTTCCCGCTGTCACCGCGACCTTGGAAATAGCCAAGGGGCCGGTGTACACAAGTTGTGCGCACCGATCCCCTTGGCAAGTCGCCTTGGAGCCCCTGGCAAAATGCTCGATGGGGACCTCTTGTCCTTACGCGTCGCGTGCCCGCAGCAGCAGCCCGCCGCCCAGGAGTGCCGCGGTGGCCCATGCGGCCAGTACGCCCAGGCCGGCCCAGGGACTGAGGGGCAGGCCGGCCAGGTGGGTGGTCGCTTGGACGGCGAGCCCGGCGTTCATCGGTGAGATCTGCCACAGGATTTTGGCGACGTCCGCGTCGGGGACCATGAGGATGACAGCCGGGAAGAGGTAGAGCAGACCGAGGACGACGCCGATGGCGGTCGCGGAGTCCCGTACGGCGGTGGCGATGCCCAGGCTGAACAGGGCGATCAACGCGAGGTAGAGAACCGAGCCGGAGGCGGCGCGCAGCATCGGCCCGCCGGTGAGGGCCAGCGACTCGGGGGGGAAGCCGTTGCCGAGCAGGATCCACCGCCCGGCCGGCGCCGATGCGAGCACGGCGACGCTCCCCGCCGCCAGCGTCAGCCCGGTGAGGATGACAGCCTTTGTGGCCAGAACGCTGACCCGTCCCGGCATCGCCGCCAGGGTGGTGCGGATCATGCCGGTGCTGAACTCGCCGCTGATCGTCAGCACGGCCAAGGTGGCGACGACCGCCTGACCTGCTTGGACGCCGAAGAGGATGATCTTGGCGGGGTCGTAGCCGCAGCCCGACGAGGTGCAGGACACGACAGCGGCTGCCGCGACACTCACAGCGACGGTCAGCATGACGAGGGCGAGCAGGAGCCGGCCGGTTCCAGGAAGCGTGCGGAGTTTCGTCCATTCTGCGTACAGGTTCCGTGTCATGCGTCCCTCCGGCGTAGCCGGACGACGGCCAGGCCGAGGGCGAGCGCGGCGTAACCGGCCAGTACGGCGAAGCCGGCCCACGGCGCCAGCGGGTAGAAGCCGGCGATGGGCGCGTAGTGACCGAGTACGTGGGCGTACTCGGGGATGCTCTGCTGGATCGCGAAACCGGCGGCCGGGGTGAGGCGCAGCAGCCATCGCGCGGCGGTGTCGGGCAGGACGGAGGTGGTCGCGAGGACGTGCGGGACCACGGTCAGCACGATGGCGGTGATGACTCCCCCGACGCTGCGCCGGAACAGGGCGCCGAGGGCGAGGGCGAGCACAGCGGCGACGGCGAGCAGTGCCGCCGTGCCGACGACGACACGCACCTCGGTGAGCCAGGACACCGGAAGGATGTAGTTGCCGTTGGCGCGCAGGATCCGGGTGCCGAACGTCAGCGTGATCGCGGTGGCGACGAGTCCGGCGGCGAAGGTGACCGTGCCGATCGTGAGGGCCTTGGCCACCAGCATCCGGCCGCGGCGCGGGACGGCGATCAGGGTGGTGCGGATGAGCCCGCGCCGGTATTCGGCGGTGACGGACGTCACCGCCACCACGATCACCACGATCAGCCCGGTCAGCACGCCTGTGAGGGTGCGCTCGACGGTCTGCCCCTCGATGGACGGCGCGATGTCGCCGACTCCGGTGACGCTGAACGTGCCGCCGGACTCACTGGCGCGACCTGGGTGATGGGGCGATCCGTCGGGCGCTTCCGTAACGCCTATGTCGTCGTTGCGCCAGGCGCCGCCGGATGTCTCGCCCTCCAGGTCGACCCGGTCGAAGACGGCGGTGGCCTCGGTGAAGCGCACTGCCGAGACGGACCCGCCGAGATCTCCCCGCGTCACCGTCAGATCACCGGGGGAGGCGGCGAACAGCCCGATCTCGACCCTGGCCGGCAGCCCGGACAGGCGGGCGGTGCCGACCTCGGCCCAGTCCGTGCCGTCGGTGGACTCGTACCCGGTGAGGGTGTCACCGGAGCGGGTCAGCCGCAGCCAGCGCGGGGAGTCCTCCGACACGCCGCCCGGACGACCCGCCACATCGTGGGTGAAATCGTGCTGCATCCGCACCCCGTGCGCACCGGTGACCATCAGCGCCGCGTAGGCCGAACCCTGCCTGGTGCTCTGTTTGACCATGACCCCGGCCTTCGCCCACGGCACGAGTCCGGAAACGACGTTCCGGACGCCGGGGGTGACGTCGGGCTTGCGGATCTGGCCGGTCATGGACGTCGCCCGGACGGTGATGCTGCCGTCGCCGGCCAGCGTCCGGTGGACGAAGTAGAACTTGTCCTCCACGGCTTCACCGCCCGGCCCCACGGGAACCGCGGGACAGACGGCCTCGGTGGGACCGCCGTCGCACGAGGCATGGCTGCCTGAGGCGGACGACAGGCCGAGCAGCACGATGACCAGCGACCCCGCGGTCATGGCGACCACCCAGGCGCGTACCGTCCTGAACTTGGTCCACTCCGCACGCAGCAACCGGGCCGGGCCGCCAGGTCCGGAGCGGTTCACGGTGGTGGTCATCGCGTCTCCCCCCGGAACTCGACCGCGTCCCGGGTGAGCTCCAGATACGCCTCCTCCAGCGTCGCGCGGTGGGCGGACACCTCGGAGAACGGCACCGCGTTGGCGTTGAGCAGGGCCACGACACGCTCACCCGGCAACCCTGAGACGAGGAGCGTGTCGCGTCCGGTGACGGTCACGATGGCGCCGGCGTGGGCCAGTGCCGACATCGCGGGCTCGCCTGCCGTCGTGCGCAGCGTGACGCGGCCGTTGGAGGTGGCAGCGATCAGGTCGGCCACGCTGGTGTCGGTGATGACCCGACCGCGGCCGACCACCACGAGATGGTCGGCCGCATCCTGCAGCTCGCTCATCAGGTGGCTGGAGACCAGCACGGCGCGTCCTTCGGCGGCCAGCGAGCGCAGGAAGCCGCGGATCCACACAATGCCTTCGGGGTCGAGCCCGTTGACCGGTTCGTCCAGCATGAGCACCGGTGGATCGCCGAGCAGCGCCGCGGCGATCCCGAGCCGCTGGCGCATGCCCAGCGAGAAGCCGCCCGCCTTACGCCGGGCGGCCGAGGTCAGCCCGACCTGCTCGAGCACCTCATCCACTCGCCTGACGCCCAATCCTTGGGAGTGGGCCAGCCACAGCAGGTGGTTGCGCGCGCTGCGGCTGGGCTGCAGCGCGGCGGCGTCCAAGAGCGCGCCGATGTGGCGCAGGGGGGTGCGCAGACTCGCGTACGGCCGGCCGCCGACCAGCGCGTACCCCTCCTCGGCCGCGTCCAGGCCGAGGATCACCCGCATGGTGGTGGACTTTCCTGCGCCGTTGGGCCCGACGAACCCGGTGACCTGCCCCGGCTGGACGGTGAAGGACATGCCGTCCAGCGCCGGGGTCCGGCCGAACCGCTTGCGCAGCCCGGACACTTCGATGGTTGCTTGCATGCGTTCGGTTGTACGGAAAAGGCCCTGACACGGGCCGAACGGAGGCTGTCATATCGCTGTTAGGTCCGGCACGGCATCCTGGAGACCTGCACGGAACCGGAGAGGACCGACGAGGATGCCGCGACGCCTGACGCTGCCGACCCGTACCGCACGGTGGCGTTTCACCGTCATGTACGGAGGCGCATTCCTCGTGTCCGCCGTCGGGCTGCTGGTCATCACCAACCTCATCGGCCTGAGCGGGACGCGGGTCAGCCAGATCGCGCCCTCCGGCAACCCGCCGGGCTGGCCCACCCTCGCGGCCGCCCAGGACCTCATCGGCCGGCTCCAGGCCCAGCTGTCGGAGACGCAGACGGACCAATCGCGCCGGCTTCTCATCGGCTCGGCGGTCGCGCTCGCCGTCATGGCCGTGCTCTCGGTCGTGCTGGGCCGCATCGTCGCGGGCCGGGTGCTGCGCCCGTTGCGGACGATCACCGCGGCCACGCGGCGGATCTCCGCCGACAGCCTGCACCAGCGGCTGGCCGTACCGGGTCCCGCCGACGAGGTGAAGGACCTCGCCGACACCATCGACGGGCTGCTGGAACGGTTGGAGGGCTCCTTCGCCGCGCAGCGCCGGTTCGTCGCCAACGCCTCCCACGAGCTGCGCACCCCACTGGCGACCATGCGGGCATCGCTGGACGTGGCCGTCGCCAAGCCGGAGCCCGTACCGGCGCAGACGATCGCTCTCGCCGACCGGATCCGCACCGAACTGGACCGGGTCGACCGGCTTCTGGAAGGCTTCCTCATGCTCGCCCGCACCCAGCACGGCGCCCTGTCCGACCGCGCGACGATCTCGCTCGGCCGCCTGGTGTCCGCCGCCCTGGACGCCCGGGCCGCCGACATCACGGACAAGGGCCTGACCGTCCACCACGGCGACGTCCATGACAGTGCCTGGACGCGGGGAAGCCGGACGCTCCTGTCCCGTATGGTCGACAACGTGATCGACAACGCGGTCGCCCACAACCACGACGGCGGCTGGATCCGGGTCGCCGCCACGGCCGACGGCGCGACGGCGCGGCTCGTCGTGGAGACGGGCGGGCGAGTTCTCGACCAGGAGCAGCTCGCGCGGCTGGCCCAGCCGTTCCAGCGGCTCGGCGCGGACCGGACCGGCTCCGACAACGGCTCCGGGCTCGGGCTGTCGATCGTCGCCGCCGTCGCCACAGCCCACGGTGGCAGCCTGGACCTGCGTGCCCGGCCCGAGGGCGGCCTCCAGGTCGCCGTCTCCCTGCCTCTGGCGGCCGTGCGGGCGGGTGTCCCGGCGTGAGGGTGCTGGTGGTCGAGGACGCGCGCTCCCTGGCGGCCGTCCTGGCCGAGGGTCTACGCGACCAGGGCATGGCCGTGGACGTGGCGCATGACGGCCTGGAGGCCGCGGCCAAACTCGACCTCAACGCCTACGACGTGGTCGTCCTTGATCGCGACCTGCCGGGAATCCACGGCGACACCCTCTGCCAGATGATCACCGAACGCGATGACCGCGTCATGGTCTTGATGCTGACCGCGGCCGGCTCGCCCGGCGACCGGGTCAGCGGCCTGACCCTGGGGGCCGACGACTACCTCGCCAAGCCCTTCCACTTCCCCGAACTGGTCGTACGCATCCGCTCCCTGACCCGCCGCCAGCCCTTCGCCCGCGCCCGCACCCTGCGCGCCGCAGGCATCGAGCTCGACCCCCTGCGCCGCACAGCCACCCGCGACGGCCGTCAACTCGACCTGTCGGTCAAGGAATTCGCCCTCCTCGAAGCCCTCCTGCGCGCCACCCCCGCCTTCCTCAGCACCGAGGACCTGCTCGAACAAGTCTGGGACGAACACGCCGACCCGTTCACCAACACCGTCACCGTCACCATCGGCCGCCTGCGCCGCAAACTCGGCAACCCTCCGGTCATCACCACCACACCCGGCGTCGGCTACCGCATCACCGACGACTTCCACGGAATCGCGACGTAGAGCGACGTAGAGCACGGACAAGTTCCAGCACAACGCTTCACGGTCGTCGACCCGCTTGCGTCCGGTGTCTTTCGCGCACGAGCGGACGATCGGCCGGCCGAACGGGCGCCGGCCGCCTACCGCTGTCAGGCGATGGCGCACCCGTAGGTTCCGGGACGGTCCGAGGGTGCCGGGGCGGTCCGTGACACAATCACACAGATGCCGTTCCATGCCGATCTGCACATGCACTCGAAATACTCCAGGGCCTGCAGCAAGGACAGCGACCTGGAGCATCTGGCCCGGTGGGCGCGGCGCAAGGGCGTCACCGTGATGGGCACCGGAGACTTCACGCACCCGGCCTGGTTCGAGCGGCTCCGCGAGGGCCTCGTGCCGGCGGAGCCCGGGCTGTTCCGGCTCCGCACGGAGCTGGACGGGGAGGCCGCTCGCGGGCTGCCGTCCAGTGTGGCCTCCGCCGAGGTGCGGTTCATGCTGTCGGTGGAGGTCTCCACGGTCTACCGGCGTGGCGGGCGCACCCGCAAGATCCACCACCTGGTGTATCTGCCCGGATTCGACGCGGCGGAGGCGTTCAACCGCGACGTGGCGCGGTTCGGCGACCTGAGCTCGGACGGCCGGCCCACCCTCGGCCTGGACTCCCGCGAGCTGCTGGAGATCACCCTGGCCTGCGGCGACGGCGCCTACCTGGTGCCGGCGCACGTCTGGACGCCGTGGTTCGGCGTGTTCGGCTCCAAGTCCGGGTTCGACACGATCGAGGAGTGCTACGGCGACCTGGCCGATCACATCTTCGCGCTGGAGACCGGGCTGTCCAGCGACCCCGCGATGAACTGGCGGGTCTCCGGCCTGGACCGCTACCGGATGGTGAGCTACTCCGACGCGCACTCGCCGCCCAGGATCGGCCGCGAGACCACGGTGTTCGACGTCGACCTGGACTACTTCGCGGTCCTGCGCGCGCTGCGGACCGGCGCCGGGCACGAGGGGACGGTCGAGTTCTTCCCCGAGGAGGGGAGGTACCACCTGGACGGGCATCGCAAGTGTGGCGTCCGGGTGGCCCCGGAGCAGACGCGCGAGCACGGCGGGATCTGCCCGGTGTGCGGCAGGCCGCTCACGGTGGGCGTGCTGAGCCGGGTCGAGGAGCTGGCCGACCGTGAGGAGGCCGTACGGCCCGACGGCGCCGCCGGTTTCCGCAACCTCGTCCCGCTCCCGGAGATCGTGGGCGAGATCCTCGGGGTGGGGCCGCAGAACAAGAAGGTGCTCGCGGAGGTCGACAGTCTCATCACCGCCCTGGGACCGGAACTGGCGATCCTGGAGGAGGTGCCGGTCGGTGACATCGCGCCCCTCTCCTCGCCGCTCGCCGAGGCCGTCGACCGGCTGCGCCGCGGCGAGGTGATCCGGCAACCCGGGTACGACGGCGAGTACGGGACGATCCGGCTCTTCGGGCCCGGCGAGCCGGGCCCGAAGGACACGGTCACCACCCCGGCGCTTTTCTAGCCGGCGACGGATCGGTCCCGGCACTGTCGGCCGGGTCTGGTAGGACAGGACCTCCCAGTCCCCCCAGGCGAGGATGTCCATCATGATCGAACGCAGCCGGCGCCCCGTGGCGGTGGACGGATGACGGACGACTTTCCGGCGAGGCTGTCCGCAGTCATCAAGGACAGTGAGGTGATCATGCGGCAGGCAGGCCACACGTACGACGACCACGACGAGGAGGAGGATCTCGCGGCGCTCAACGCCGAGACACCGGCTGACCCGCGCGATCCCGGGGAGGCGTTCATCCCCGCCCATGGGGCCTACCACTGGGACATGGCGGGCGCCCACCGCGAGACCTACGCCGGGCTGCCCGTCGCCGAGCCGCACGTGATCGTCCAGCACCGCTCCCCCGACCCCCGGCGGTTCGCCTGGCCTCTCTTCGACGGTGACCCGGACCGCGAAGACGACGACGGCTCCATGTTCGCGGCCGAGCTGGAAGGGCTGCTCGCCACGGTCGACGGTTCCGGGATCCGGGCCATCGTCGTGGCCGGGAGCGGCGCGCCCAACGCTCCAGCCGTGCTCGCGGCGAACGCCCACCGGCTGCCGCGGCTGCGCTCGCTGTTCCTCGGGTTCGTCGAACCGGAGCACTGGGAGATCTCCTGGATCCAGCAGGCCGACGTCACCCCGGTCCTGGAGGCCTTCCCCCGCCTGGAGCGGCTGGACGTGCGCGGCAGCGAGGGCCTGCGGCTGCGGCCTATGCGGCACGGGTCCCTCAAGGTCCTGCGCTTCGAGTCCGGCGGGCTGCCCGGCCACGTCGTCCGCGCGGTCGGCGAGTCGGAGCTGCCCTGCCTGGAGCATCTGGAGGTGTGGCTCGGCGTCTCCCGGTACGGCGGCGACGCCACCGTGGGCGACCTGCAAGGCATCCTGTCAGGCAACGGCCTGCCCGCGTTGCGGCGGCTCGGGCTGCGCGACAGCGAGATGCAGGACGAGGTGGCCGCCGCGGTGGCGTCGGCGCCCGTCGTCGCCCGCCTGGAGGCGCTCAGCCTGAGCATGGGAGCGCTGACGGACACCGGAGCCGAGTCGCTGCTGAGCGGCCAGCCCCTCACCCACCTGCGCCACCTCGATCTGCACCACCACTTCCTCACCGACGACATGGCCGCGCGGGTCCGGCGCGCCCTGCCCAGCGTCGAGGTCGACCTCTCCGAGCCCCAGGCCCCGCTGGACGGGTGGCGCTACGTCGCCGTCTCGGAGTGAGGGCGCGACGACGGCACCGCGCCGCACGCGGTCAGGCCGGAGCGGAGATCCGGGTGGTACGGCTCACTTGTCCTCGCCGGTCTCCCTGACCTCCGGATGGTCGAGGACGATGTCGTAGGTCACCGGGATCAGCCGCCGCAGGCCGGTGTCCACGCCCCCGCCGGGAGCCTCGAACACGACCTTCCCGCCCCGGGTCACATCCCTGACCTGCTCCACGACGTATTCGTGGGCCTGGTCGCCGGGCTCACGGACCACTTCGGGGGCCCGCACACCCTCCCGATCTTCCGACACCGCGACCTCCTGAGTCCGGGCGGGGAACCCTGTCCCCTCCCTTTCACGGTAATCGGTGGACGGCCCGTCAGGGCTTCCGCGTCCTTCCCGGCCCGGGAGTCCGATCGCATGGAGAGCGGCCCGGGACGCGCCTGCCGCGTCCGGGCCGTTCCCGGCCGCGGATCCCCGCTTCAGGTCACGACGGAACCGTCACATGCCCTCAGAGGGAGGCGCGGCGCATGCCCCGGGTCCCGACGGCGAGGCCGACCAGGGCGACCGTGACGGCGGCGAGCACTCCGTACGGCACCGACGGGTGGGAGAGGTCTCCGGCGAACAGGGCCCGCTCCGCCTCGACCACGTAGGTCACCGGGTTGGCGCGGGCCATGCCGTACAGCCAGGAGGGGGCGTCGTCCATCGGCAGCAGCACGCCGGACAGGAGTACGAGCGGGAAGAGCAGCGTCTGCTGCACGCCGTAGAAGATCGACGGCTGCCTGCGGGCCGCGAGGGCCAGGGCGAAGGAGAGTGAACCCAGCCCGACGCCGAGCACGGTCAGCAGGAGCAGCCCGGCCAGCGCGCCGGCGGGGTGGAGCCGGAAGCCGAGCGGCAGCACCACCGCGATGATCAGGACGGCCTGGGCGAGCAGGGTCACGATCTCCTTCATCGTCCGGCCGATCAGCATCGCCGTCCTGCTCAACGGGGTGACCAGCATCCGTTCCAGGGAGCCCCCGCCGCCCTCCACGAGGAGGTAGTAGCCGGCGGACGCCGTGCCGAACAGGCCGAGCATGACCACCACGCCCGGCACGAACCACTGCCAGGGCGACGCCTGCCCGACCCCGGGCGTGCCGGCCAGCAGGGGGCCGAACAGG
Source organism: Streptosporangium minutum (assembly GCF_002149035.1). Classification (GTDB taxonomy): domain Bacteria; phylum Actinomycetota; class Actinomycetes; order Streptosporangiales; family Streptosporangiaceae; genus Streptosporangium; species Streptosporangium minutum. Next base: position 51,151 of record NZ_NGFP01000019.1, on the reverse strand, counting down.
GCGAGGAAGACGAGTGGCTGGATCATGCCGAAGACGAGGCCGAGGGGGTTGCGCAGCTCGGGGCGTATCTCCCTGGTGAAGACGACGCCGGTGTCGCTGAGGGTTTTCACGTTCAGGCTCCTTCGGAGGCGGGGTCGTTCTCGCGCAGGCTGCGGCCGGTGAGCGAGAGGAAGACGTCGTCGAGGGTGGGGCGCCCGACCTCGGCGGTCAGCGCCTTCACCCCGGCGGCGTCCAGGGATCGGAGGAAGTCGGGCAGTACGGCGTCGCCGCGCGTCACCCGCAGGGACACCGTGGTCGCCTCGGCGGTGACCTCGTGCGCCGTGGGGATCCGTCCGGCGATCCCGGCGGCCCGTGTGGCGTCCGGCTCGTCGCCGACGGTGATGGTGACGCGGTCTCCGGCCAGGTCGGCCTTCAGCCTCTCCGGGGTGTCGTCGGCGATCACCCGGCCGTGATCGATGATCATCACCCGCTCGGCCATGGAGTCGGCCTCGTCCAGGTAGTGGGTGGTCAGGAAGATCGTCATGCCGGACTCCTCGCGCAACCGCAGGATGTGCTCCCAGAGGTTGGCGCGGTTCTGCGGGTCCAGCCCGGTGGACGGCTCGTCCAGGAAGAGCAGCTCCGGCCGGTGGACCAGCCCGAGGGCGATGTCGAGGCGGCGGCGCTGCCCGCCGGAGAGCGTGCCCGCCGGCCGCTTGGCCAGCGTCTCCAGGTTCAGCGCGGCGAGCAGCTCGTCGGCCCGCCTGCGCGACTCCGTCCGGGGCAGCCCGTGGCAGCGCCCCTGGGTCACCAGCTCGTCGCGGACGCGGAAGTTGTCGCCCGCGCCGTTGCCCTGGCCGATGTAACCGATCCGCCGGCGCGTGCCGGCCGGATCGGCGAGCACGTCGCACCCGGCGACGGTCGCGGTGCCCGCGCTCGGCGGGAGCAGGGTGGTCAGCATGCGCAGGCTGGTCGACTTGCCCGCGCCGTTCGGGCCGAGGAAGGCGACCAGCTCGCCCTTCTCGACATCGATGTCGAGGTCGCGCACGGCCTCGACGGTCTCTTTGCCGACCCGGAAACTCCTGGTCAGCCCACGCGTATGAATCATCTTTCCTCCAGTGTCCGAGGCCGGATCCGGGCATGCCGAAGAGAGGCGTCGCCATGGGGTGGGGTGGACGCCGCGGCCGATGCCCGGCGTGAAGCTCGAAAAGCTTAGGTCCGAATTACGTTATTCCGTCAGGGTCCCTGACAATGGCCCCTGTGCCATGGTGGGGACGTGTACCAGCCGTCGAAGCCGCCCATCCCCTACCTGCTGGCCTATGCCTTCACGCTGGCCTCCCGCAGGGCGGACGAGGAACTGCGGCCCCTCGGGCTCACCGTCCGGCAGTTCGGGCTGCTCACCCAGCTCCAGCTCGAACCGGAGCTGACCATGTCCGAGCTGGCCCGCCAGCTCGGCGTCTCGCGCCAGTCCCTGCACGAGATGATCGGCGAGCTGGAACGGGCCGGGCGTCTGGGCCGCCTGCCGGGCGCCTCGGGCCGTACCCGCAGGCTCGCGCTGGCCCCGGGCACCGAGCGCCTGCTGTCCCGGGCGCGGGAGTCCCTGACGCGGGCCGAGGCCGCCTTCCTCGGCGGCATGGGCCCCCACGAGGTCGAGATCCTCCGCCGGCTGCTGCAGCACCTGCTCGCCCAGGCCACCGACGACGAGTCCTGGCTGCCGGAAGCCGGTGACGCCGCCGCCCCGCCGTCCCCCTCCCGGAAGCCCGGAGGGACGGCCGGGCCATGACCCGGCCGTCACGGAGGACTTCGCACCGGTTCGTTATGTTGTGGGGGTGGAGGCACTCGTCCAACGGCCGCTGGGCCGGACCCACCTGACGGTGACGCGGCTCGGCCTCGGCCTGGCCGCGCTCGGCCGCCCCGCCTACATCACGCTCGGCCGCGAGGAGGACCTCGGCGACGACCGCGGCGTCGCCGCGATGCGGGCGCGGACCTGGGCCGTGCTCGACGCGGCGTGGGCGAGGGGCGTGCGCTACTTCGACACGGCGCGTTCGTACGGCCGCGCGGAGGAGTTCCTCGCCGGCTGGCTGCGCGAGCGCGGGGTCGCGCCGGGAGCGGCGACGACCGGCTCGAAATGGGGATACGCCTACGTGGGCGGCTGGCGGATGGACGCCGAGCACCACGAGGTGAAGGAACTGTCGGCCGAGCGGCTCCGCCGCCAGCTCGACCAGACGCGCGAGCTGCTCGGCGAGCACCTGTCGCTCTACCAGATCCACTCGGCGACGGTGGAGAGCGGAGTGCTCGAAGACGAGGGTGTGCTCGGCCGGCTGCGCGCGCTGCGGGCCGAGGGCGTCGCGATCGGGCTCAGCACGACGGGCCCGCGCCAGGCGGACACGATCGCGCGGGCGGTCGAGATCGGGACGTTCGACACGGTGCAGTCCACCTGGAACCTGCTCGAACGTTCGGCCGGCGGAGCGCTCTCCGGGGCGCACAGGGCGGGGATGGGCGTGATCGTCAAGGAGGGGGTGGCGAACGGGCGGCTGACCGCCCGCGCGGCGCCCGCCCCGCTGGCGGCGGCCGCGCGCGATCGTGGGGTGACACCGGACGCGCTCGCGCTCGCGGCCGTGCTCGCACAGCCCTGGGCCGGGGTGGTGCTGAGCGGCGCGGTCTCGGTCGAGCAGCTGCACAGCAATCTGGGCGCGGCCGAGGTGGGATGGGACACGGAGCTCGACGGACGGCTCGCCGGGCTGGCCGAGGACCCCGAGACCTACTGGGCCGGACGCGGCGCGCTCGCCTGGGCCTGAGCCACCAGGACGGAGCCGGACGCCTGAGCACGCGGGACGCGGACGGACACCTGGACCTGAGGCGCAGGGCGGGGACGCTCGCCTGAGCCTGAGTCAGTAGGACCGAGGGGGACGCCTGAACACGCAGGACGCGGGCCGCCGCCCGTGCTGCCGGCGGATTCGCGTCGCGTCCTACACGACGCCCGCGTAGACCCAGCGGCCGTCGAGGCGGACGAAACGGCTGTGCTCCTCCATCTGCCCGGGTTGTCCGCGATCAAGGTAGTGGGCGCGGAAGCGGACCGTCCCCTCGTTGTGGAAGACGTTGCCGCCGGAGGTCTCCAGGATCTCCAGGCGGACCCAGCGCAGCTTCTTGTCGAGCCCGACGTGGGCCGGACGGTCGGCGGGGTGCCAGGTACGCAGCAGGTATGCCTCGTCGCCGACGCCGAACGCGCTGAAACGGGACCGCATGAGCAGCTCGGCGGTGGCGGCCGAAGCCTCGCCCCGGTGGAAGCGGGCACAGCAGTCCTGGTAGGAGGCCGGCAGGCCGCAGAGGCAACCGGCGGCGGAGACACGACGGGACATGCCCCCTATTGTGCCCGAGCAGGCTCGGGGTTTTTCCGCCGTACTGCCGGGGCCGTCTTGCCGAACGCGTCCGCAGGTGACACGTTCGACAGTGGCCCTGCCGTCGAGCCTGGGGGTGCTTCCCGGCCATGGACGACCAGAACACCGACCACACCGGTCACACCGACGACCTGCCGAGACTGCCGTTCACCCGCGACGACCCGCTTGAGGTTCCGGAGATGTACCGCGCGCTGCGGGCCGTCAGGCCGGTGACCCGGGTCCGCACCCAGGCGGGCGACCTCGCCTGGCTGGTCTCCGGTTACGAGGAGGCCAGGCAGGCCTTCGCCGATCCGCGCCTCGGACGGTCGGCCCCCGACCCGGAACGGGCCGCCCGGATCTCCGGCTCCGTGCTGCTCGGCGGCCCGCGCGGCGACATCGAGACGGAGAAGGCCGAGCACGAGCGGATGCGCCGGATGCTCGCTCCGGCCTTCTCCGCCCGCCGGATGAGCGCCCTGGGGCCCCACGTCCAGCAGCTCGTCGACGAGCTGCTGGACCACATGGCCGAACTGCCGCGCCCGGCGGACCTGCGGGAGGCGTTCTCCGTACCGCTGCCGGTGCTGGTGATCTGCGAGCTGCTCGGCGTGCCGTACGCCGACCGCGGGCACTTCAGGAAGCTGGCCGAGGCGATGACGGATATGCGCGACCCGCGGCACGCCGAGGCGGCGATGACCGAGCTGGCCGACTACACCCGCGCCATCCTGGTCGACAAGCGGGCGAACCCGGCCGACGACGTGTTCTCCGACCTGGCCACCATGGAGGCGCCCGACGAGGAGATCGCCACGCTCGCCGCGGGACTGCTGTTCGCCGGCCATGAGACGACGGTCAACCGCATCGACTACGGCGTACTGCTGCTGCTCGGCAACCCCGGGCAGCGCGACGCGCTGATCGCCGACCCGTCGCTGACGGCCCCGGCGGTGGAGGAGATCCTGCGGATGGCCGCGCCGGGCAATCACGGCCTGCCCCGGTACGCCCACGAGGACCTGAGCATCGGCGGCGTGACGATCAGGCGCGGCGAGGCGGTGCTCATCGTCACGACGGCGGCCAACCGCGACGAGCGGACCTTCCCCGAGCCCGACCGTTTCGACATCGGCCGCTCCCTCGGCGACCCGCAGCTCGCCTTCGGCTACGCGGCCCGCTACTGCATCGGGGCGAGCCTGGCCCGGGTGGAGCTGCGATCGGTGTTCGGCACCCTGTTCCGGCGCTTCCCCACCCTGGAGCTCGCCGTGCCCGCCGGGGAGCTGGTGGAGCGCGAGTCCTCCCTCACCGGAGGGTTCACCCGCATCCCGGTCACCTGGTGACGAGGGGCCTGGGCGGGCGGCGCCCGCTGGCACGCGAGCAGAGCGTCGATCCGGGTGCTCCGGACCGACGCTCTCCCCCGTGTCCCGGCGGGCCCCGGTAAGGGAGACGCCCCCGCTCGGGCACTGGTCGCGACAGGCCTCCCGGTGTTCGGCCCAGGACCGCCTCCCGGTGTTCGGCCGGCGACCGCCTCCCGGTGATCAGCCGGCCGCGGCCGACCTCCTGGTGTTCAGCTGGCGACCGCCTCCCGGTGTTCGGCCGGCGACCGCCTTCCGGTGGTCAGCCGGCCGCGGCCGACCTCCTGGTGTTCAGCTGGTCGAACCCGACCGCGACCAGGATCAGCACGCCGATGGCGATCTGGAGGTAGAAGGCGTTGATCGCGAGAAGGTTGCCTCCGTTGTTGAGGACACCCATGATGAGCGCCCCGGTGGCGGCGCCGATCGCGCTGCCCTTCGCGCCGAACAGGCTCGCGCCGCCGATGACGCAGGCGGCGATCGCGTTGAGCTCGAAGCCCGTCCCGGCGGTGGGGATGCCCGCTCCCAGCCGGGAGGCGAGCAGCACCCCGCCGAGGCCGGCGAGCAGGCCCGAGATCGCGTAGACCGAGATCGTCACCATGCGCACGGGCACCCCCGCGAGGCGGGCCGACTCGGGATTCGAGCCGACCGCGTAGATGTAGCGGCCGAAGACCGTCCGGGAGAGCACGAACCACATCACGCCCGTGACCACGATCGCGATGATGAGGAGGTTGGGAATGCCCAGGATCGTGCCGTTGGCGATGTCCTGGAACCCGGCCGGCAGGCCCTGTACCGTCTGGGCGTCGGTGGTGACCAGGACGATTCCCCGGGCGATGCCGAGCATGCCCAGGGTCGCGATGAAGGGCGGCAGCAGGGCCCGGGTCACCAGCAGGCCGTTGACGATCCCGAGCACGGTGCCGATCGCGACCCCGAGCAGGAACGCCGGCCAGATCGGCATGCCGGCGACCAGGAACTGCGCGGTGGACGCGCCGGACAGGCCGAGGACCGAACCGACGGACAGGTCGATCCCGGCGGTCAGGATGACCAGGAGCTGACCGACCGCGATGATTCCGAAGATCGCGACCTGCCGGGCGAGGTTGGCCAGGTTGTTGCCGGTGAGGAACTCGTCGCTGGCGAGTGTGAGGATGCCGACCGCCACGAGCAGCACCACGAGCCCGCCGCTCTCGCGTCCCGCGATGTCTCCCAGCGTGACGACCCGGCGCGGGGCCTCGGCCTTCGGCTCGGGCTCCGGCTCCCTGGCCCTGGGTACCGCGTCCGGTCCCAGTTCCTCGCCGGTCGGCTGCCTGCTGGTGATCGTGGTGGTGGCGATCGGTTCGCGCCAGATCAGCTTAGGCATCTCGGCTCACCTCTCCTGGGTCGTCTGGGGTCGGCGGGACGGCGGTCCCCGCCCCTTTGGAGGACGCCGGGCCCCCTTCTCCGGGCGCTGGTCTGGAGGACGCCGGGCCCCCTTCCCTGGGCGCTGGGATCTCCTCCTGGAGCACCGGTTCGGCGGCTCTGCCGCCGCCGCTCGCCAGGCGGAGCACGTCCTCCTCGGTGGCGGTTCCGGGAAGCTCGCCCGCGACCCGCCCGTCGCGCAGCACGAGGATGCGGTCGGCGAGGCCGAGCAGCTCCGGGAGATACGACGAGACCACGATGATCCCCAGCCCCTTGGCGGCCAGGTCGCCGATGACCGTGTAGAGCTCGCCCTTGGCGCCGACGTCGATGCCCTTGGTCGGCTCGTCGAAGATCAGCACTTTCGGCTTGGTGAGCAGCCAGCGGGCGAGCAGGACCTTCTGCTGGTTGCCGCCGGACAGCGTCGAGACCGGCTGGTCGTAGGAACCGGCCCGCAGCCGCAGGCTGTCGAGCAGCCGGTCCGCCTCCTCGGCCTGCTCCCGGGGGGGCAGCAGGCCGTGCCGGGAGCCGCTGCGCAGGCTGGCGATGGTGACGTTCTCCCGGATCGACAGCTCCGGCAGCAGTCCCAGCACCTTGCGGTCCTCGGTGAGCAGCCCCACCCCGGCGTTCATCATCGTGCGCGGCCCGGACGGTTTCACGGGTTTGCCCCCGACCTCCAGCTCACCGGCCACGATGGGGTCGGCCCCGAAGATGGACAGCAGCAGCTCGCTCCGCCCCGATCCCAGCAGGCCGCCGATGCCGAGGATCTCCCCGGTTCCGACCTGCAGGTCGATGCTCGGCGAGTCCTGGAAGCGGCGCAGTCCCCGGACCCGCAGCGCGGGCGTGCCGGCGTGCCGGTGGGTCTCCGGATAGAGTGAGCTGATCTCCCGCCCGACCATCGCGGTGATCAGACGGTCCTCGTCGTAGTCGCTGATCGGCCCCGCCTCGGACAGGCTCCCGTCCCGCAGGACGGTCACCCAGTCGCCGATCTCGAACATCTCCTCGAGCCGGTGGGTCACGTAGAGCATCGCTATGCCGCGCTCGCGCAGCCGCAGGATGTATTCGAGGAGCCGCGCCGACTCCGCCTCGGTGAGCGCCGTGGTCGGCTCGTCGAACACGACCACCTTGACGGAGTCGGCGGTCAGCACCTTGGCGATCTCCACGAGCTGGCGCGTGGCCGCCGGGAGCCGTTCCACGATCGCGTCCGGACTGAGGTCCGTCAGACCGACCTCGTCGAGTGCCTCCCTGGCGCGGGCCCGCAGCCGGCCCCTGGCGATGACCCCGGTGCTCGCGGGGAGGCGGCCCATGAACAGGTTCTCCGCGACCGACAGGTGCGGGAGAAGGCTGAGCTCCTGGTAGACGGCCTGGACACCGGCCGCGCGCACCGACGCGGGTGTCGGCGAGGTGACCGACCGGCCGTCGATCTCGTAGGAGCCGCTGTCACGGCGCAGCGCACCCGTCAGCACCCGGATCAGGGTCGACTTCCCCGCACCGTTCTCCCCTGCCAGGCAGTTCACCTGGCCGGGGATCAGGCGGAGCGAGACGTCGGTGAGCGCCTGCACGGGACCGAAGGCCTTGGAGACGTCGCGCAGTTCGACGACGGGTTCTTTCGCCTTCATCATTCCGCCTTCATCGTCGGCGGGTTGAGCAGCAGCTTCACATCGGGGTCGTTCATGTTCCGCTTGTCCGCCACGACGGCCCCGGGGTCGATGTCACGCGGCGGGATGCGACCGGTCGCGGCCATTCCGGCCGCCAGAACGCCCTGGTATCCGAAGAAGTAGGGGTTCTGCACCACCAGCGCGTCAATGGTGCCGGCGGCGAGCGCGGCGTTCTCCTGCGGGTCGGAGTCGAACGCCACGACGGGGACGGTGGCGGTCACGTTGTTGTCCTGGATCGCGCGGGCGGCGCCCACCCCGGAGGTGTTGTTGTCGGCGAAGACCCCCGCCAGCTCGCGGTTGGCGGTCAGCGCGTCGTTGACCTGCGACGCCGCGGTGTTGATGTCGTTGTTGTTGTAGCGCTGCAGCGACACCTTGACCTGCGGGCAGTTGTTCGCGAGGCCCTGCTTGAAGCCGGTGTCCCGGGCGACCAGCGACTGGATGCCCGCCACGGAGGACTCGATCATGACACTGCCGCTCGTCTTGTTCTGGGCCTTGAGCAGCTCGCACATGCGCTTGCCGGCCTGCATCCCGGCCTTGAGGTTGTCGGTGCCGATGAACCCCTCCGAGGCGGTGGTCACGCGGCTGTCCACCGTGATGACCTTCAGGCCCGCCTTGCGCGCCCGTTCGATCGCCGAGTTCAGGGCGCTGGAGGAGTTGGGCGCGATGACGAGGCCGTCGACGCCCCGGGAGATGGAGTTCTCAACGAGCTGCACCTGCTGGTCGATGTTCGTCTCCGACGTGGGACCGAAGGTGCTCACCTTGAGGCCGAAATCCCCGCCCGACTGCTTCGCACCGGCGATCATCGTCTGCCAGAACGAGGAGTCGCTCGCCTTGATGATCACATCGATCTTCTTGCCGCTCGCCGCCCCGGCCGCTCCTCCCCCCGTCGACTGGCTGGCCGAGCTCGTCGCCCGGCCTCCCACCACTCCCAGCACCAGCGCCACCAGTGCGATGGCGGCGACGAGCGAAAGGGAGAAGACGATACGTGAGCGAGCCATAACGACCTCCTGAATGCTGTTCAGGGGGAGCCCGGCAGGCGTCTCAGGCGGCTGCCGTCATAGATCTACGGATGACGGAGGTGTGCCGACGGTGGTGAGGGGAGGCACACGGAGAACTTTTCATTCAACAAAGACTCGTGACGGTCGGTTGTTTCCAGCAAAGCCCCGGACGCGTTGCGGTTGAAACTAGTAAAGAGAAAAGAAGTCATTACTCTCGGCGGGACCCGCCCATCCCGTCCGTGCTCGACGGCCCCGACTGGCATGGTGCGGCGGAGCGCCCCGGCCTGTCGGCCTGAAGGGTCACGCCGGGCACCTCGCCGGGCCGTGCCCGCTCCGGTGCCGCCTCGGCCCGCGTGATGACCCTCCTGGACAGCTTCCCGTCGGAGACGTACGGCAGGCCCCGCCTCCGGGCGGGACGGGCGGACAGGGGATACCGTCAGGAATGACCGAACCACGGGAGGCCGGCGCGCCGTTCTCCGGGCGGACCGCATGGGCGCAGGGTCTCAGCACACCGCTGCGCGAGTTCCTCCGGACCGAGACCGGCAGCGCCATGATCCTGCTCGCCGCGACGCTGGCCGCGCTCGCCTGGGCGAACGCCGGCCCGTCGTCGTACGAGGCCGTCTGGCGGACGGTGCTGTCCATCCGCCTCGACGGGCTGGACGTGTCGCAGGACCTGCGCCAGTGGGTCAACAACGGGCTGATGACGTTCTTCTTCTTCGTCGTCGGTCTTGAGGCGCGCCGCGAGTTCGACATGGGCGAGCTGCGCGACCGTCGGCGGCTCGTGCTGCCGCTCGTCGCCGGCGTCGGCGGGATGGCCGTGCCTGTCGCGATCTACCTTGCCGTCAACGCGGGCAGCCCCTCCGCGCACGGGTGGGGCGCGGCGATGTCGACGGACACCGCGTTCGCGCTCGGCATGCTCGCGCTCTTCGGGTCCCGCTTCCCGGCACGGCTGCGCACCTACCTGCTCACCGTCACCGTCGTCGACGACCTCGTCGCGCTCGGGGTCATCACGGTCTTCTACAGCGAGCGGGTCGTGCCGCCGGCGCTGCTGGCCGCGGCCGTGATCTTCGCGGTGATCCTGCTCGTCCGCGCCGCCGGCGTGCGCCGCGGCCTGCCCTACGCGCTGCTCGGAGCGGCGGCGTGGGTGGCGCTCCTCAAGTCCGGCGTGGAGCCCATCGTCATCGGCCTGGCCATGGGGCTGCTGACCTACGCCTCCCCGGCCGCGCGCGGGGATCTCGCCCGCGCGACGGACCTCTTCCGGCTCTTCCGGGAGCAGCCGACACCGGAGCTGGCCCGCTCGGCCAGCGTGGGGCTCGCCTCGACGATCTCGCCGAACGAGCGGCTGCAGCAGCTCTACCACCCGTGGGTGAGCTACCTGGTCGTGCCTCTTTTCGCTCTCTCGAACGCGGGGGTGACGATCAGCGGCGAATTCCTGGCGCGGGCGGTCACCTCCCCGATCACGCTGGGCATCCTGCTGGCCTACGTCGTGGGCAAGCCCGTCGGCGTCATCGGGTCCTCGTGGCTCGTCACCCGGCTGAGCCGCGGCCGCGTCCGCCCGCCCGTCGGCTGGGCCTCCGTCGCGGCCGGCGGCACGATCGCCGGCATCGGCTTCACCGTGTCCCTGCTGATCGCCACCCTCGCCTTCGACGGCCCGCAGCTGGAGGAGGCGAAGCTCGGCATCCTCACCGCGGCGCTCTGCGCGCCCCTCATGACCTGGGCCGTCTACCGCGTGACCGCGCTGTTCCCCAAGCGGCTGCGGATCCGGGCGCTGCTGGGCACCGCCGAGAGCATCGTCGACCTCGCCGCGCCCGTCGACCCGGACCGCGACCACGTGCGCGGCCCCCAGGACGCGCCGGTGACCGTGGTCGAGTACGGCGACTTCGAGTGCCCCTACTGCGGCCAGGCGGAGCCGGTCGTCCGCGAACTGCTCGCCGACCTCGGCGACGTCCGCTACGTCTGGAGGCATCTGCCGCTGCACGACGTGCATCCCTACGCCCAGCTCGCCGCGGAGGCCGCGGAGGCCGCCGCCGAGCAGGAGGCGTTCTGGGAGATGCACGACCTGCTGCTCGACCACCAGGACGAGCTCCGGGTCCGCGACCTGATCGGCTACGCCGGGGAGCTCGGCCTCGACGTCGAGCGGTTCCGCGACAGCCTCCGCGACCACGCCGGCGCCGCCCGGGTCGCCGAGGACATCGACTCGGCCGACCTGAGCGGCGTGTCGGGCACACCGACGTTCTTCGTCAACGGGCGCAGGCACCACGGCGCCTACGACGTCGCCACCCTCTCGGCCGCGGTGCGGGCCGCCCGTGCGCGCGCGGCCCTGAGGACGTGACCGCGGATCCGCCTGCCCCTCGGGACGGGCGGATCCGGCCTCAGGACAGGTCGACCCAGTCGAGAGTACGGTCGACCGCCTTCTTCCAGCCGGCGTAGCCGCCGGTCCGCCGCTCGTCGGACCACTCCGGCTGCCAGCGCCGGTCCTCCTGCCAGTTCTGCTTGAGCTCGTCGGTCGACTTCCAGAAGCCGACGGCCAGACCGGCCGCGTAGGCCGCGCCCAGTGCCGTGGTCTCGGCCACGACCGGCTTGGAGACGGGGACGCCGAGGATGTCGGCCTGGATCTGCATGCACAGGTCGTTGGCCGTGACGCCGCCGTCGACGCGGAGCACGTCGAGAGCGACTCCCGAGTCCTGCCGCATCGCCTCGACGACGTCGCGGCTCTGGTAGCAGATCGCCTCCAGGGTCGCCCGGGCGATGTGGGCGTTGGTGTTGAAGCGCGACAGGCCGACGATCGCACCCCGGGCGTCGGAGCGCCAGTACGGGGCGAACAGGCCGGAGAAGGCGGGCACGAAGTACACCCCGCCGTTGTCGTCGACCTGCCGGGCCAGCGCCTCGCTCTCGGCGGCCCCGGAGATGATGCCGAGCTGGTCGCGCAGCCACTGCACGGCCGAGCCGGTCACCGCGATCGACCCTTCGAGCGCGTAGACCGGCCGATCGGCGCCGAACTGGTAGCAGACGGTGGTGAGCAGGCCGTTCTTCGAGCGCACCAGCTCGTGGCCGGTGTTGAGGAGCAGGAAGTTGCCGGTGCCGTAGGTGTTCTTGGCCTCGCCGACCTCGAAGCACACCTGTCCCACGGTCGCCGCCTGCTGGTCGCCCAGGTCGCCCGAGAGCGGCACCTCACCTCCCATCGGACCGCTTCCCCTTGTCAGGCCGTACAGGCCGGGGTGCGAGGAGGGCCTGATGGCGGGGAGCATCTGCCGGGGGATGCCGAAGAACGACAGCAGCTCGTCGTCCCACTCCAGCGTCTCCAGGTCCATCAGCATGGTCCGGCTGGCGTTGGTCGGATCGGTGACGTGCACGCCGCCGTCGGTCCCGCCGGTGAGATTCCACAGCAGCCAGGTGTCGGTGTTGCCGAAGATCGCATCCCCCGCCTCGGCGGCCTTGCGCACCCCGTCGACGTTCTCCAGAATCCACTGGATCTTGCCGGCCGAGAAGTAGGTCGCCGGGGGCAGGCCCGCCTTGCGGCGGATCACGTCGCCCCGGCCGTCACGGTCCAGCGCGGCGGCGATGCGGTCGGTACGGGTGTCCTGCCAGACGATGGCGTTGTAGTAGGGCCGGCCGGTGATCCGGTTCCACACCACCGTGGTCTCGCGCTGGTTGGTGATGCCCAGCGCGGCGAGGTCGGCGGCGGTCAGGTTGGCCCGGGTCAAGGTCGTCTCGATCACCGCCCTGGTCCGCTCCCAGATCTCCAGGGGGTTGTGCTCGACCCAGCCCGCCCGCGGCAGGATCTGCTCGTGTTCGAGCTGGTAGCGGGCGATCTCGTTGCCACCGTGATCGAAGATCATGAAACGGGTGCTCGTGGTGCCCTGGTCGACGGCTCCGACGAAGTCAGCCATGGAGTGATGTCTCCTTCAAGGGTCGGCTTGGGGCGGCGGTTGTCAGGCGGTCTCGTAGTCGGCCGGTGACGGCACCCGGCCCACCTCGGGCCCGGTTCCGGGCGGCAGGAAACGGGCAACCACGACCTGGTAGAGGCCCGCGCCGATCAGTCCGCCGATCACAGGTGCCACGATAGGCACCCAGAAGTAGAGCTGGCCGTACTGATCGCGCCAGGCCGTCCCGTAGCCGGTGAGGAACGAGGCGAGCCGGGGCCCGAAGTCACGCGCCGGGTTGATGGCGTAGCCCGCGTTGGTGCCCCAGGCCATGCCGATCGCCACGACGACCAGTCCGACCACGAAGGGGGCGAGGTTCGCCGCGGGCGGCGAGTTGCGCACGTCGGAGACGGCGAGGATGAGCAGGAGCAGGATCGCGGTGCCGATCACCTGGTCGCGGAACGCGCCCCACGTGCCGACGGGCAGGGTGCCGTTGCCTGGCAGGGTGGAGAAGACCCCCTGGGTCTTGATCGTGTGACCGGGGTCGGCCTTGGCGAGCACCTCCGCGTAGTTCCACCGCACGATGAGCGCGGCGACGAACGCGCCCGCGGTCTGCGCCAGGGAGTACGGCAGCACCTTGCGCCAGGAGAACCCCTTGAAGACCGCGAGCGCGACCGTGACGGCCGGGTTGAGATGCGCGCCGCTGATGCGGGCCGCCACGTAGACGCCCAGGGTGACCCCGAGCCCCCACGCCCACGCGATGCTGTCGTGGTCGCCGATGCCGGCCGCGGCGACCTGGGCGACGACCCCCACCCCGAACAGGATCAGGATCATGGTCCCCACGAACTCGGCGGCCATCTCACCGAGCAGTCCCCGGGCTTTCAGCCGTTCCGCCATGTGCTCTCCTCACGGTGCCGCGTTGCGTCACAAGCCCGCGCCCGCTCTCCGGGCGGGACCGGAATACCACCGGACGGCCGTGGAGGAATCCCTCTCGAAGAGGCGATCCTCCCGGCTGCTCGGGACGCTAGGCCCGAAAGGGGGCAAGGTCAACGGCAAGTTGACGACAATTTCGGACACCGGTCAGAGGTTAGAGTCGACAGCGGTGCCGGCGAGCCGTACCGCGTGGCCCTACAGAACGGCACCGGCCGTATAGGTGATCTCGGCGAGGAGCCGCTGGCCGGAGGCGTTGGGGTGGAAGTAGTCCCAGCGGCTCAGCTGGGACAGCGTGAACGGGTGGCCGAAGACGGCTCCTCCGTCGTACCGGCAGGTGATCTGCTCGGCGCAGACCCGGGCCAGCACCGCGTTGAAGTCGGCCACGCGCCCGCGCACCCGATCGCGCCTGTCGATGTCGGCCTGGTCGGTGGAGCGTGGTCTGGCCAGCATCGACTGGCAGATGCCGAGGGTGGACCACGCGGTGCGCGCGGAGGAGCTGTCCTTGCCGACCTCCCAGAGCCGCTTGACGTCGGGAATGCTGGAGACGAAGATCCCCGCATCGGGCAGGCCGGTGGTGAGCGTCCGCACCGCCGTACGGAACCTGGCCTCGAAGTCGGCCACCGAGGTCATCCCCGCCTCCGACGACGCGCAGGCGTCGTTGGCCCCGATCAGGATCGTGACGTAGTCGGCTCCCTGGGAGACCGCCTGCTGCGCCTGACCGGCCATGTCGGCGACCTTGGCGCCCGACCGGCCGTCGTTGTGGACGGCGAGGGAGGGGTTGTCGGCCAGCAGACGCCGGTAGTGGCTGTCGACCGCCGCGTCGGACCCGGTCGACCAGGACCGGGAGGGGCAGTCGAGGTAGAAGCCGCAGGCGTTGAAACCACGGGTGATGGAGTCGCCCATCGCGGCCATGGTGCCGGGGACCGCCGAGGCGTCCGCCACGGCCGTCGTCGGGGCGGACGTGAGGGTCACCGCTGCGATGAGGGCGAGGATCCGGCGGGGGACGTTCAAACTGACCTCCTGGGCTCTCCCCCGAGCGGCTCCGTTGTTCAAGAATGTCGGCCCGTTCCGCCGTATTTACAAGCGTGCATTACAGGTTAATGACTCATCGGTAAGGAAGGTCTCCGGTCGCACCCGGAAGGCGCGGCCGGGATCATTCCCCTCGCATCTCCGCGAGCGCCGTCTCGAAGGCGTCCATCTCGCGTTCGAGGCGGCCCAGACCCGCCGAGGGCAGCCACGGCAGCACGACGTCCACCCCCGCCTTCTCGCACTCCTCCAGCACCGCGGGGTCCGAGGGCACCGACATCATCACCACCCGCACCGGTCTGCCCTCCTCCGCGGCGCGCTGGAACAGCTCCCGCACGCGCTCCAGGACGCCGGGCCCGTAGTTCGGCAACCAGCCGTCGCCGTAGGACAGCACGCGGTCGAACACCCGGGGTCCGGTGCCGCCGACCAGCACCGGCGGGTAGGGCCGCTGGGCCGGCTTGGGCCATGACCAGATCGGGTCGAACGACACGAACTCGCCGTGGTAGTCGGCCTCGTCGCGGGTCCAGATCCGCTGCGCCGCCTGGATGTGCTCCTTCATCACCGCGAACCGGCGCGCCGGGTCGACCCCATGGTTGCGGATCTCGGGTTCGAGCCAGCCCGCCCCCACGCCGAAGACGAACCGCCCGCCGGTGAGGGCGTCGACGCTCGCCACCGACTTCGCGAGAGCGATCGGGTGGTGCTGGGGGACCAGGCAGACGCCGGTCCCCACGCGCAGCCGCGTCGTGGCCAGGCCGGCGGCGGTGCACGCCACGAACGGGTCGTAGGTGTGCCAGTACTTGCGGGGCAGCGCGCCGCCCTCGGGCCGCGTGGGCGGCGGGCCCGCCGGGATGTGGGTGTGCTCGCTGAAGAGCAGCATCGCGTGACCACGCTGCTCGATCACCTGGGCGATCCGGGCGGGATCGACCGCGTCATGTGTCGCGAAGTACCCAAAGCCAGAGTCCATCGCCCCAAGCTATCCCGGCATGGCCGCACACCCCGGACGACACTCGGACGCCTCTCCCACGAGGGGGACCTGCCGGCGAGCGGCCACGTCAGGAGGTCGTCCGGCACCCCGGCGAGCGGCCACGTCAGGAGGTCGTCCGGCACCCCGGCGAGCAGAACCGGGACCTCGGGCCGGCCCGACGTCAAGCGGACGGTGACGCGGGTCCGGTCTCCCCGATGACGCTCGCGCCGATGGACCGCATGGCGGCCGGAGCCGTCGAGCCGACCCCCCGGGCGGCGTCGGCCGGATGTCAGCCCGGCAGTTCCGCACGCAGGTCGCGGAGGAACCTCCTGCTGTCCGCGACGGAGTAGGCCTGGACGCACAGGCGGTCCATGACCTGCATGTAGTGGTCGGTCTCCTCAAGTTTGTCGACGTAGAGCGCGCTGGTGAGCTGCTCCAGGTAGACCACGTCGGGCAGGTCCCGCTCGGGGAAGCGCAGGATGGAGAACGGGCCGCCGGCCGCCGCGTGGCCGCCGCGGTGGAACGGCATGATCTGCAGCCTCACGTTGGGCATCTCGGTGGCCTTCAGCAGGTGGTCGATCTGCGCGCGCAGCACCTGGGGCCCGCCGATGGGGCGCCGCAGCACGGCCTCGTCCATCACGGCCCAGAGCGTCCTCGCGTCGGACCGGGTCAGACGCTCCTGCCGGATCATGCGGAGGGCGACACGGCGATCGACCTCCTCCGCGGAGGCGGCACTGTGCACGAGCATGATGACCGCCCGGGCGTACTCCGGACTCTGCAGGAGGCCGGGGACGAACTGCACCTCGTAGGTCCGCACGATCGAGGCGGCCTCCTCAAGGCCCACATAGACCTCGAACCAGCTGGGGAGCAGGTCGCCGTACTTGTGCCACCAGCCCGGAGCGTTGGCCTGACGGGCCAGGGCGAGCAGCGGCGACCTGTCGCCGGGGTCGGTCACCCCGTACAGCGTCAGCAGGTCGGCGACGTCGCGCTCCTTGAAGCCGACCCGTCCCAGCTCCATGCGGCTGATCTTGGCATGGGAGGCGCGGATGGCGTAGCCGGCGTCCTCCCGGGAGACTCCCCTGGCCGTGCGCAACCGCCTCAACTGGGCGCCCAGCAGGATCCGCAGGATCGTGGGACCGCCACCGGCCCCGGCCAGGACACCACCGGGCGCCACGCTGCTTTCGAGGTGCTCCGTGCTCATGATCACTCCCCGTCGTGCCACCCGGACGGTGCGACCGTTCCGCTTTTTTCAATGAGAATCGGACAACCATATTCTGACGCATGTATCGAGCGCTTACTTCCCATACACGCAGCGTAAAAACGGTCCTTTAAGACAACTTGCCCGCCTTAGACAGAACGCCCGCCCGGTGGGGCGTGCACCCTTCCGTCGGCCCGCACCCTCCACCGGCAGGCATCGGCACGGAGATCCCCGCACCGGGAAACTCCGGAGACTCCCGCGGTCGAATTCAAGCAGATCCATCCATGAAAAAGTATGAAATACATAAAGTTCTCTGACATGTGAAAAAACTGGCTGTCATTTTCGATGGTCATGGGCGCCCTGCCGCCGGACGACGCGGCACATCGCAACCGGCCGAGGGCCCCTGGGAAACCCGTCCGAGCAGGAGGATCCCCCCGCATGACATCGTGACCGCCGGGCCCGGACAGGCGGGCCCCCTCGGCCGGTCGGGGAACAGTCGGGATTCCCCTTTCCCGGCCCGCGCACCCCCTGACGGGCGGCGCCTCCGGAGAAGGGACGCCCCGCCCGTCGCTCGCGCACCGGCGACCGGGACCCGCCCGCACGGGGCGGGCGGGGCCCTCTTCGGCCCGCGGGAGGCGATCAGCGCCGGTGATGCCCGAACCCCGATCACGCGTCAAGGCCGTCGCCTGAGTTTTTAGCATTCTTATGAGAACGGCGAGCAGCCGACAGGGGAGAATGGGAGCGGATGTCCCTGAGTGGGTGGAATGTCTCTTCCCGCCCGTCTGTCGAGAGGATGCACCGATGGCTGCCATCGACATTCCGACCTGGGCCGCCCGCCTGCGCGCCTGGCGGCGCGGCCGCCTGTGGAGCCGGAAGGACCTCGGCGAGCAGCTGACCGAGGCCGCGGACGAGACGACCCGTGACCGCCTGCCCCCGCGGGAGAAGCTCTCGGAGATGGTCCGCTCCTGGGAGGCCGGGGAACAGCGGCCCGACGAGCTGTACTCCGAGCTGTTCTGCCGGGCGTTCGACATGAACGAGGCGGAGCTGTTCAGCGGCGAGGCGGCCGGTACGACGCTCTGGCACCATCTGACCGGCATCCCGCTGATGGCGGGGATGTTCTCCGCCGAGGAGGAGGAGCGCACCGGCCGGGCGATCGAAGACCCCAAGCGGGCCGACGACCGGACCGCCGCCTACTTCGAGACCGTCCTGCGGGCCTACTCACGGCCGGATCTCCGTCCGGCCCGCACGATCGACGCCCTGTCTCCCGTCTTCACCGTGATCGACGGACTGCGCCGTGACTCCAGGTCGGGCATCCATCGGGCGCTGCTCCGGATCAGCGCCCAGGACGCCGAGCTGATCAGCCGCATGCACTACGAGACCGGCGACCTCGACGAGGCGCTGGCCTGGTCGGACCGGGCCCTGCTGGCCGCGCACCAGGCGGGCGACGAACGGCTCGTGGCGTACGCCCTTGCCCGCCGGGCCGGCCTTCAGGACAACCGGAGCAACCCCGAGCAGGTGATAGGCCTCGCCGTCGCCGCCCGCGAACACGTCCTCTCCCCGCCGCCGCTGGAGGCGATGGCCCGCCGGCACGAGGCCCAGGGCCACGCCCTCGCCGGAGCGGAGGACATGTGCCACCGCCGCCTGGAGGAGTCCGCGGAGGCGCCCCGGGAGGGCTCGAAGGACGACACGCCCATCGTGTTCGACTATCCCGCCTGGCTCCACAACGCCCTGGCCGCCGGATGCCTCATCCAGCTCCACCATCCCGCCGACGCTATCGAGATCCTGGAGCGGGACCTCTCGGCGGCTCCGTCGAACTACCTCACGGCCTACAACCTGGCCCGTCTCGCCCACGCCTACGCCGACGCGCACGAGAGCGAGCGCTCGGCCGGTATCGCCCGCCAGGCTCTGACGCTGTCGCGGCAGACCGGCGCGAGCCGCGCCATGGAGGAGCTCCGCCTCATCCGCGACGACCTCCACCGGTGGTCGCACGCGCATTAGCCGCCGGCGCCGACGCCGGGCCACGTCCCGTCGCCCTCGTGACGGCGGGGGGACCGGATCCGTTCGGGGGGCGGCGAAGGTCTCCCCACCGTCGCCGTCGCGCACCGGACGGCCGTTGTCGATCCCCCTTGTGGGGGAGCCGGTTGGCCTCCCGGGGGGAGGTTCCGGACCCGGGGTTGTTCCAGGCTCGGCAGCATGACCTCGATGAAGTCCCTCAAGGCTGTGTGGCTCGGAATCGCCGCGCTGGCTCCGTACATCCTGATGAAGACCTACTGGGCGTTCGGCGGGAACGCCGGCCGGCCGGCCGGTGATCTCGCCACCGGGATGCGCGCCAACGGCGCGCCCGAGGCGCTGGTGTGGATGGAGCGGCACGGGATCGACTTCACCGTGCTGGGCGCCCTCGGCGGGGTGTTGCTGCTGGCGGCGCTGGCCCGGCCCTGGGGCGAGCGGCTGCCGCGCTGGGCGCTGCTCGTCCCGGGCTGGGCGGGCGCGCTGGCCCTCACTCCCTACGGATTCGCCACCTTGATCGCCTCGGCCGTCGGCTTCACGGTCGGCGACGCCGAAGGCTGGTCCCCTTGGGTCGGCTACGTGGGCGGACTCGCCTTCGCCGGCCTGGGCCTCTCACTCGCCCTCTGCACCCGCTCCTACCAGCGCCGTACAGGTGCTCGTCCGGGCGGTGCCGATAGATCGAGAAGTGGAACTCGCGGTTGGGCGCGGTGAAGGGGGCGGGGATCAAGCGGATCGACGAACTGCCGGCTCAGAGCGGGAAGTGGCCACATGACCCTGGAGCGCCGTATCGGCGGGCCCATGTCGCGAGCGTCTCGGGCGCGACCTTCAGCGCGCCGGAGCCGGCGAGCGACGAGACCTACCTGACGGTCGCCGCCGGCGGCCCGGAGGCCAACGCCCCCGCCGGGGCAGGCGCGGTCACGCGCTCTCCGGGCCGGCCGCGCGGAACACCCCCGCGCGGGCGGCGGCCAGGGCCGAGGCGGCGGCGCGGTCGGCGACCGCCGTGTCCACCGGCTCGCCGCTGACGAACAGCCGGTAGTACAGCGGCGCGACGGCGGTCCGGACCACGTCGGCGGCGTCGGTGCCCTCGGGCAGCTCGCCGCGCTCGATCGCCCGGGTGACGAGCACGGCCGACTGCTCGTGGCGGGCGGCGAAGAACGCGTGCAGCGCTCCGGCGACGACCGGGTTCCGCCCGGAGGCCGAGATGAACGCGGTCGAGACCGGCCCCGCCTCGGGGTCGGCGAACCCGGTCAGCACCAGGCGGGCGAGCTCCCGCAGGTCTCCTTCGATCGTGCCGGTGTCGGGGATCGGCCACGGCTCGCCGCCGGCCAGGTCGAGCGCGTCGGCGGCGAGCCCCTCCACGCTGCCCCAGCGCCGATAGACCGTGGTCTTGTGCACGCCGGACCGCAGGGCCACACCCTCCACGGTCAGCCCCTCGTATCCCTTGTCCGCCAGCTCGGCGAGGGTGGCCTCGCGTACGGCCTCGCGCACCCGCGCGGTGCGCCCGCCGGGCCGCACGTTCCCGGTGGAAGTCACGACACCTCCGCTTGCATGAGTTCCGACACATCGGGCATACTCCATCTTAATGCAACTCAGTAGCGTTAAGGTAGAGATCAAGGGAGCGCAGCAGCCATGAGCCTTTCACCGAACACCGCGACGACCTGTCCACATCGTGTTTCGGAGGCCTGTTCTGTCTACTCAGCTCACTCTGCGGGGAGTCTCCAAGGCGTACGGCGACCAGCCGGTTCTTGACCACGTCTCCTTCACCGTCCGGCCCGGTGAGCGCGCCGGGATCGTCGGGGAGAACGGCTCGGGCAAGTCCACCCTGCTGCGGCTGATCGCCGGCATCGAGACGGCGGACGACGGCGAGGTCACCGTCTCCGCCGGCGGCGGGATCGGCCATCTCGGCCAGACCGTCGGCCTGGCCGCCGACCAGACCGTCCAGCACGCCGTCGACGCCGCGCTCGCGGAGCTCCGCGCCATGGAACGGCGGCTGCGGACCCTGGAGGACGACCTCACCGAGGACCGGCTGGCCGAATACGGCGACCTGCTGAGCGCGTACGAGGCGCGCGGCGGCTACGAGGCGGACGCCCGCGTGGACAAGGCGCTGCACGGTCTCGGGCTCGGGCACGTCGGCCGCGACCGCCCGCTGGGCAGCCTGTCCGGCGGCGAGCAGGCCCGGCTCGGCCTGGCCTGCCTCCTGGCGGCCTCCCCGGAGATCCTGTTGCTCGACGAGCCGACCAACCACCTCGACGGGGCGTCGACGGCCTGGCTGGAGGAGCACCTGCGGGCACACCGGGGCACGGTGGTCGCGGTGTCGCACGACCGCGTCTTCCTCGACCGGGTGGCCACCTCGATCCTGGAGGTCGAAGGCGGCGGGATCACCCGGTTCGGCGGCGGCTACAGCGGGTTCCTGGCCGAGCAGGCGGCGGCCCGGCGGCGGTGGGAGCAGGCCTACGCCGACTGGTGCGAGGAGATCAGGCGGCTGGAGACCTTCGCGGCGACCACGGCGCACCGCGTCGCGCACGGCCGGGACATCAAGGACGGCAACAAGATGGCCTACGACCGCCACGGGGGCCGGGTGCAGAGCTCGGTCGCGGGCCGGGTCCGCCAGGCGCAGGAGCGTCTGCGCCGGCTCCAGGACGACCCGGTGCCCCGGCCGCCGGAGCCCCTGCGGTTCAGTGGCCTCTTCCGGCGCGGCACGGCCGACGGGCCGGTCGCCGAGCTGCGGGCCGTACGCGTGGGAGACCGGCTCGCCGTGGACTCCTTCACCGTCGAGCCGGGACAGCGGCTGCTGGTCCACGGCCCCAACGGCGCGGGCAAGTCCACCCTCCTGCGCGTCCTCGCCGGTGAACTCGGACCCGACAGCGGGACCGTACGGCATCGGGGGCGGATCGGGTACCTGCCGCAGGAGTCGCAGTGGGGCCGGCCCGGGCGGAGCGTCCTCGACGCGTTCGCCGAGGGCCGGCCGGGCCATCCCGAGGAGCACCGCGCGAGGCTGCTGTCGATGGGCCTGTTCCGGCCCGACAGCCTCGGGACACCGGTCGGGGCGCTGTCGGTCGGTCAGCGGCGGCGGCTCGCCCTGGCCAGGCTGCTCACCGGCGAGGCCGATCTGCTGCTGCTCGACGAGCCGACCAACCACCTCTCGCTCACCCTCGTGGAGGAGTTGGAGGAGGCTCTCGCCGCCTACCGGGGCGCCCTCGTCGTGGTCTCCCACGACCGGGCGCTGCGCGGCCGGTTCACCGGGACCGAGATCGAGATGCGTGACGGCCGACCGGCCTGACGTCCCGGCGGGCCCACCGGCCGACGCGCCCGGCACGTCCGTCGCAGGCGACCCCGGCCCCCGGAACCGGGCCGAATCCGTCACAGACAACCCCAGCCTTCGGGACCGAACCCGATCCATCACAGACAACCCCGGCCTCCGGGACCGGGCCGAATCCATCACAGACAACCCCAGCCCCCGGGACCGAACCCGATCCATCACAGACAAGCTCGGTCCCCGGGACCGGGTCGAAGGAGAATCCATGTCACCCGACCTGACCGTGTCGATCGAAGAGCTCCCCGTGTCCGGCCGGGACGCCGGGCCGTACGGGATCACGGCCGGACCGGACGGCGCCCTGTGGTTCACGATGGTCCACCACGGCCGGATCGGCCGGATGACCCTCGGCGGGGAGCTCACCTCCTACCGGCTCGATCCGGCCTCGTGCGGGCCGACGGTCATCACCTCCGGCCCCGACGGCGCCCTGTGGTTCACCGAGTACCGGAGCCACCGGATCGGCCGGATCACCACGGCCGGGGAGATCGGCTCGTTCGCGCTGCCGTCGCCGGACGCCGGGCCCTTCGGGATCGCGGCGGGAGCCGACGGCGCGATGTGGTTCACCGAGACCAACGCCGGCCGGATCGGCCGGATCACGACCGGCGGCGAGGTCACCGAGTTCCCGCTCCCGGTACCGGGGGCGTACCCGTCCGCGATCGCCGCCGGCCCCGACGACGGGCTGTGGTTCACCTTGAACCAGGCGGACGCGATCGGCCGGATCGGCCTGGACGGCGACGTGACGGTCCACCCGCTGCCGACCGCCGGCGCCGCCCCCGTGGGCATCACCGCCGGAGCCGACGGCGCGATGTGGTTCGTCGAGATCGGCGCCGGCCAGATCGGGCGGATCACCCCCGACGGCCGGATCGACGAGTTCCCGCTCCCCGACCGCGGGGCGCGTCCCCACGCCATCGCCGTCGACGGGCACGGCGACTGCTGGTTCACCGAATGGGGCGCCAACCGCGTCGGGCGGATCACCCCCGGCGGCCGGATCGACGGGTACGGGCTGCCGACCCCGGCGTCGGAGCCGCACGGCATCGTCGCCGGGCCGGACGGCACGCTGTGGGTGGCACTCGAGATCGGCGCCCTCGCCCGGCTCACCCCTTCCGGCCCGCGCTGAGAACCGGCCGTGCTGACCGCCCTCGTCTCCGGGACGCGCCTCCCGGCCGGCGGCGCCGACCACGCCGGGGCCGGGGGCTCTGGAGTCGGGGCTCACGGCGGGGGTATGGACACCGGATGAGCATTCAAGAGGAACTCCACCAGGTTGAAAAGGAGCTGGCGAGGCTGCGGGGCGAGGCCGCCGAGCTGCGCAGGCAGGTCGGCGAGATCGGTCCGACGGATGCCGCCGAGCGGTCGACGTTGATCACTATGGCCGACCAGCAGGAGGCCTTGGCCGACGAGCTGGAGGGACGGCGCCAGGCGCTGCTCCAGCAGGTAGGCGGCCCGGACACGTAGCCCCCGATCCCCCTGGCGTTGCCCGTCCGGGCGCGACGCACCGATCCGCATTTTCGGACGTCCGATTACACAACAGCCCAAAGGGTAACGATAAGAACGAACACTCATCAGGGGGACGAAATGATCAACATGCTTCATAAGATGGGCATACGGTCCGGCACGATGTACGCGGCCGGGGTCGCCTCCATCGGCCTGTCGTTCGCGTCATGGCTGACCTCGCAGACGATGGAGAAGGCCGGGACCGACAGGGCTGACCGGTGGGGGATCTTCATCGGCCAGTGGGCGCCGACCTTCTTCGCTGTGGGCATCGCTCTGCGGATCGAGGAGACACACGCCGACTCCCGGGCGATGAGCGGGGGGACGTTCGAGGAGACCTACACCGAGGGCAGGATGCCCTCGCGTGCCGGGGTCTAGCCAGGCGAACAGGCGAGCAGGCGAGTTCGGGCGGGCCGTGTCCATGGGGACGCGGCCCGCCCGCGGCAGGTGAGGCGTCACGGGGGACGCCGGTCCGATGAGACGTCACAAAGGACACCGGCCCGGTGAAACGGCGCGGGAGACGCCGGCCCGAGGCGTTCCGGGGGACGCCGGCCCGGTGAAACGTCACAAAGGACACCGGCCCGGTGAAACGGCGCGGGGGACGCCGGCCCGGTGAAACGGGGCGCGAGACGCCGGTCCGAGACCGTTCCGAGAGACGCCGGTCCGCGGCGGGCGGGTGCGGCCTCACGGCCGCCTGACGATGGCCGGATGCCTCGGGTCGTCGACGCGGACGACGACGTCGGCGACGTCGACCGGCCCGATCTCCCGCTCGTACCGGGCGTAGGCGGGCAACGTCCACCGCCACTCCCCGGCGGTCCGCCGGCTGAGCGCGCCCGGCGACAGCCACAGATGCACGGCAAGGTCGAACGGCAACCCCTGCCCCAGCAGCAGGGCCCCGTCCAGCAGGAGCACCCCGCCGCGCGGCACGGTGACGTAGGGCGCGCGAGTGGCCCTGTCGACGGCGCTGTCCCAGAGCGTGGGCAGGACCTTCCCCGAGTGGCCGGGGTCGAGCGGGCCGAGCACCTCGCGTGTCAGCGCTCCGTAGTCGATCCAGTCGGTGTAGAAGGCGTCCGGATCGGTCCGGCCGTACTCGAAGCGCAGCGACGCCGGACGCAGGAAGTCACCGGAGGACACCCGGAGAACCTCACGGCCGCGGAGCCGGAGCGGGTCCACCAGGGCGTCGGCGAGCCGCCCCGGCTCCGCCGCGGGAGCACCGTCGAGCGCCACCCGCACCCAGGAGTCCGGAACCGCCGAGGCCACCCGGTCGGCGAGCTCCTCGACCAGCAACGACGGTGAGATGGGCCGTATGTCCATAGAGCCATCCTTCACCGGCGCGCCGGCACGCGCGCGTTCCCGGACCGGCGGGTGCGGAGGTCTCCCTTACCCGGTCCCACGCGGGGGGTAGAAGGGGAGAAACGGCCTTTCCATGGCTCGTGGGCCGCTTAATCATCTTGATCTAGTCAAAGTCGGACGTTATCCCGCCCAAAAGTTGGCGCACCGTGTTGCCGTGCGGTCACTTGCGGTAACGATCCATGTGGATCGTACCGGCTTGACCGTGACTGAGCGCCGGTCTTCCGATCGTGCACGTCCTGAAGGACACACGGGCGGGAGGCCGGCGTGACCTTCGCGTCTTACCGTCACCACGATCACGGCAGGCCACCCATGAAGACAGTGATGTCAGGAGAACTTCGATGATCAAACGTGGTAAACCCACCAAGAACGGCCAGGTCAAACTCACCTTCACCGTGCCGGCCGACCAGCCCCTGGGCGGGATCTCGCTGGTCGGCGACTTCAACGACTGGGACCCCTACGCCCACCCCATGCAGCGCAAGGACAACGGCACCTACCAGGTGAGCCTCACCGTCCCGTCGCAGCAGCCCATCCGCTTCCGCTACCTGGCGGACGGCGGCGTGTGGTTCGACGACGCAGACGCCGACCACCACGACGAGCACGGCGGGCGCATCAACCCGGTGCTCCGGCAGGACCTGGCGGGCGGGGGCATTCCGTCACCCGTCATGTAAAGAGCACCACGACCGCTCGCAGCACTGCGGGCCGCGTCACAGGACAGAGTTCCGCCGTCTCCACGATCGCCATTCGCCGGGGCGGCCTCCCCCCTCTCCTGTCCCGCGCGGCCCCTCCCGCCCGGCGCCGCGCCCGCGGCCCTGACGGAGGCCGGCAAGGATCTCTCGGCCGAGCGGACCGGCGGTCCTCACTCCTCGGCGGCACCGCCGAGGCGGTTCACCGCCAGGACCAGCACGGTTCCGTACACGACGTGGCCGGCGGCCATCACCGCGGGACGCCCCGGCCGGTCACCGGAGATCGGCGGCAGGATGCCCAGACGCGGCACCCAGCCCTGGTAGCTGACCAACCAGATGGCCAGCCCGTAGCCGGCGCCCAGGAGGATCGGCGTGCGCCGCCGCCCCCGGACCAGGGCGTAGAGGGCGCCGCAGGCCGCCCCGAAGCCGAAGTGAGTGACCGCGCCCAGCATCTTCTCACCGGACTTGGGCCGGTGCCGGTGGCCGGGGAGGACCGCGCGGGCGATCCGCTTGGGCGGCTGGTCCGGCATCAGACCCATCCGGTCACCGGCGAGCATCACCACGCTCATCGCCGCGGTGGCGAGCACCCCGCCGACGGCCCCGTTCACGAGGTCACATGTCACGATCTCTCCCCCTTATATGGGTTCTCCTACCCGATTGTGCGGATACATCTACGGGATGCCGCCGAGCTACGGGATGTCGCCGAGCGCGCCAAGAGTGTCGCGGGCCAGCTGCAACTCCTCACGCGGCCGCACCACCAGCACGGGCACGGCGGCGTCCGGCCGGCTCACGGCCCCGTCGGCCTCAGGATCGGCGTGCGCGGGCGGCTCGACGCCGAGAAGCCCGAGCCTGCGGCAGACGGCCTCACGGATCTCCGGCTGGTCCCAGCCGATCTCCCCGGTGAACACCAGCGCGTCCAGCCGGTCCAGGCTCGTCGCGGCGGCGGCGATCTCCCGGCTCACCCGGTGGACGAACACCTCCAGCGCCAGGGCCGAGGCGTGGTCGTCCGCGCTCACCAGGTCCCTGGTATCACCGGACCTGCCGTCCGACAGCCCGAGCAGCCCGGACCGGTGCTCCAGGCCGTCGCGCAGTTCCTCCAGGGAGAGCCGGGAACCGGACAGGAGCCAGAGCAGCATGCCGGGGTCGACACTGCCCGACCGTTTGCTCATCGGGACCCCCTCAAGCGGGGTGAACCCCATCGAGGTGTCCACGCTGCGGCCCTCCCGGACCGCGCACACCGATGAGCCTCCGCCGAGATGGGTGAGGACGAGGTGCAGGGACCCGGCGGGCCGTCCCAGCAGCTCCGCCGCCCGCCGCAGCGTCCATGCGTAGGACAGCCCGTGGAAGCCGTAGCGGCGCAGGCCGTACCGGCTCCTCCACTCCGGCGGCAGCGCGTAGGTCGAGGCCCGCTCGGGCAGTCCGGCGTGGAAGGCGGTGTCCGGGCAGAGCACGTGCGGGATCTCGGGCAGCCGTCGTCGGCAGGCCTCGACGAGCGCGAGCGCGGGCGGCACGTGCAGCGGGGCGAGGTCGGCGCGCTCGCGCACCGCGGCCAGCACGTCGTCGTCGACGACCGTCGGCTGCCGTACGGCGTCGCCGCCGTGCACGAGCCGGTGACCGGCCGCCACGACCTCGCACCCGGGCGCGGCGTCGAGGAAGTCCGACAGCGTCCGTTCGACGCCGGCCGGATCAGGGCTTTTCTCGCTCTGTTCGGCGCGCAGGACCCGCCCGTTCCGGACGAGGTGGAGCTGGAGGCTCGATGATCCCGCGTTGACGGTGAGCACCGCCGGATCGGTGGTTCCCATGGTTTCCGGGTGCCCCCGGTGGCGTGGGGCAAACGATCCGTCCCGCTCGGGTCTGCCGGAGGGCCGCACATCTCCCGCGACGAGGGGCGGCGCGCGAGACGTGCGTGACCGGCGCGCTCCAGGAATTGATCTATATAAGCACACACTCATACAATGGCGTCCATGCACGCCTTCGACGTTCTCGGCGATCCGGTACGCCGCCGGCTCCTGGAGCTGCTCGCCGACGGCGAGCGCTCCGCCGGTGAGCTCGGCGCCGTCGTGCAGGAGGAGTTCGGGATCTCCCAGCCGGGAGTGTCGCAGCACCTGCGCGTGCTGCGCGACAACGGGTTCGCGACGGTCCGGGCCGAAGGCACCCGGCGCCTGTACTCCGTCGATCCCGCCCCCCTGCGGGAGGTCGACGTCTGGCTGGAGCGCTACCGCCGGTTCTGGACCCAGAGGCTGGACGCCCTCGGCACCGAGCTCGCACGGGGAAAGCGCGAACGCCGCATGAGAGGCGGCACGGACTCCCCTGCCGACGCGGGCCACGCCGACGCCCCGGACACCCCGGAGACCACGGGCCGTACCGGAGGTCGCACCGGGGCGGCGCCCTCCGAAGAGACGGCCGGTGGGCGCTGACCTGCCCGCGAGTGCCGTCGCCCGGGCCCCGGACCTCCTGGTCGCGGGTGCCCCCGCCGACCCGTTGAACTGTCCTGAGACACCGGCGTACCGTAGTGATAGTGGTTTCCGTCTTTGCGCGGCTCCCTATGAGGGCGCTGTCTCCAACAGCCGTGGACAGCGGGGCATCATGACTCGACTTTCCGTCACGGTGAGCGACCATCCACAGTTCTCTGTGGTGTCACTCGTCGGTGATCTTGACAAACTATCGACCCCACAGTTCGAGGAGGCACTCGCGGAGCTGCTGACGCAAGGACATGTCCGGATCATCATCGACACGGCGGGCCTGGAGTTCTGCGATTCCACCGGCGTCTGGGCGCTGCTGACGACGATGCGCCGCACCTACGAGCAGAACGGCTGGCTCCGCCTGGCCGGCGTCCACGGGTTCCTCGGCCGGCTGCTGGAGCTGACCCGGCTGGGCGAGGCCTTCCCCATCGACGCGGATGTGAGCGAGTCCCTGCGTCAGGCCTCCATGAGAAGCGTCTCGGCCCCCTGACCGGCCCTACCCGGCCGCGCCGGGACAGCGGGCCCGCCCACTTCCGCCCCTTTCCGCCACACATGCCAGGCACCGCCACACATATCCCCGTCACGCATACCAGCACCGCCACGCTTGTCCCGGCACCCATACCGACGCCGCCGCACACCTCCCCGCCGTGGCGCCCACACCGCACACGCCGCCACGCGTTCCGGCCGACTTCACCGCACCTCCGTGACGGCCGCCTCAGCGCACCTCCGTGACGGCCGCCTCACCGCACCGGCGGGTTACGGCTGGGCGCGGTAGAGAACAGCGTTGATCCCGAGCGCCGCCGCGGCGTGGACGTTGACGGCCCTGTCGTCGAGGAAGGTGACCTGGCCGGGGTCCGCGTCGAGGCCGCGGAGAACCCTTTCGAAGATGGCGGCGTCGGGCTTGGCGAGGGCCAGACGGCAGCTGTAGAAGCGATGCGCGAACATCGCGGCCCAGGGGGCCCCGTCGATGGCCGCCGCCAGCGGCTCTGGGGCGTTGGACAGCAGGGCGAGCCGGTGGCGGCCGGAGAGCTCCCGGAGCATGTCCAGGCCGGCGGGGGCGAGGTGGGACCAGCTCGCGACGTCGGCCGCGTTGAGCCCGGCGACGACGGGGTCGTCGGCGGCCAGGTCCCGGCCCAGCACGTTGCTCCAGTACAGGTGGGGGGCCTGACCGCGATCATAGGGATCCCGGTGGAGCCAGTAGCGGTCGCGGAAGACACCGGGGTCCTGGCCGGCCAGGACGGCCATGGCGGCCACCTCCTCGGCCGGCTGGGGCAGGGAGATCACCTC
Source organism: Streptosporangium minutum (assembly GCF_002149035.1). Taxonomy (GTDB): domain Bacteria; phylum Actinomycetota; class Actinomycetes; order Streptosporangiales; family Streptosporangiaceae; genus Streptosporangium; species Streptosporangium minutum. Next base: position 21,842 of record NZ_NGFP01000019.1, on the reverse strand, counting down.
GCCGTAGTCCAGCAGCATCCAGCCGGTCACGGTCTCTCCCTGATCGGTCGGGCGGAAGGCGGTCACGTGTTCTCCCAGGTCGGTCCGGGGAGAGCGGACAGCCGGCGGCGGCCGGTGAGGACCACGGCGTCCGGTGCCGCGCTCGCGCCGCCAACGCCCACCCTCCCGATTCGAAAGCATGTCAAGTTCATTCGAACACGTTTGATGTTCGCGCGCAAGCGAGGATTCGCTCCTCGTCACCGCGAGGACATCACCCCGGCCCCGGCCGTCGCCCCGGAGTCGCACCCCCTTCCCGCCATCGGGCACTTGCGTAGCTAACTTTGTTAGCCTAGAGTCTGGCTAACAAAGTTAGCCATGGAGGAATGATGGTCAAGCGCATCCTGCTCGTCGTCGTAGCACTGCTCGTCGCGGTCCCCGCGGGCCTCTACGCCTGGACGCGGATCGCTCCCCACCAGATCCGCACGGAGGTCGAGATCGACGCCTCACCCGAGCGGGTGTGGCAGGTGCTGACCGACTTCGGCGCCTATCCGCAGTGGAACCCGTTCATCGTGAGCGCGGTGGGCGAGGCCCGGGTCGGCGCGGTGCTCACCAACCGGCTCTCCGACCAGGGCTCGATCACCATCTTCACCCCCACGGTCCTCGCCGCCACCCCCGGCCGGGAGCTGCGCTGGATCGGCCGGTTCGGCGTGCCTGGGATCGTGGACGGCGAGCACTACTTCCGCATCGAGGACCTCGGCGGCGGCCGGAGCCGCCTGACGCAGGGCGAGACGTTCACCGGCGCCCTCGTACCGCTGGCAGGCGGCGCCCTGGATGTGGCCGACAACTTCGCGGCGATGAACACGGCGCTGAAGGCCCGTGCTGAGAAGATGCCCTGATGAGCACCGAGCCGGAACTGAGCCCCCTCACCCCGCGGGCGGCGGAGATCGTGTCAGCCGCCCGGGTGCTGCTGGAGGAGGAGGGACGTGACGCGCTCACCGTGCGGGCACTGGCCGACCGGCTCGGCATCCGGGCCCCGTCCCTCTACAAGCATTTCTCCGACAAGGCCGCCGTCGAGGCGGCACTCATGGAGCGGGGGCTCGCCGAGACCGGGGCGGCCCTCCACGCGGCGCTCGACGCGGCCCTCCACGCGACTCCCCCCGGGGAGCCGATCGGCGCGGTGCTCCGCGCCTACCGGCGCATCGGCCTCGCCCATCCCAACCTCTACCGCCTGACGACCTCGGGCCCGCTCCCCCGGCAGCGGCTCGCCCCCGGCCTGGAGGAGTGGGCGGGCACTCCCTTCTTCCTGGCCGCCGGCGAGCCGTACCTGGCCCAGGCGCTGTGGTCCTTCGCGCACGGGATGGTGATCCTGGAGCTCGACGGCCGTTACCCGGAAGGCTCCGATCTCGACCGGACCTGGGCTGAGGGCGCCCAGGCCTTCACCGCGCGCCGCCCCCGGGGAGGCGTCGAGCGGCCCGGCGCGGAGGCGCGGGGGTGAGATGGCGTCCGTCCCGGCCGCGACACCGGCCACGAACAGGTAAAACAGTCCGGGCCATCGACCCGCGTGTGGCCCGTGAATGGCGCGCCCTGGTGATCCGTCATGGGACGCCGTGAGACACTCCCTCAGGACCGGAATCACGTTTTAACAGGTCAGGACATAGATCAGTCCCTTGATCTGGTCGGAAACGGCCTATCGGCACCGGTCCCGTGAAACCTATGTTCTTCGGGGGGAATCGAGGATGTCTCGCATCCGTATCACCATGGACAACGCCGCCCTTCGCGACGTGGCCATGCGCACCGCCGCCGGGAAGAGGCCGCAGTTCGACGCACGGACCACCCAGGTGCTGCAGCGTGTCAGCGCCTCGCACGGCGGCGGGCCGGTCGACGAGGTGGACCAGGCCCTGCGGGCGGCCCTGCTGCAGCTTCCCGGGATCCAGCAGTTCGACGGAGCGCAGATCCGCAGGTGGGCGACCCGTATCAGCGAGCGGCAGGACCCGCTGACCGAGCCCTAGACGGGGTCGGGCGCACAGGACGGCTCGGACCGCCGGCCGAGCCCTGGACGGGGACGGGCGCACAGCACGACAGGCCGGACCGCCGGCCGAGGCCTGAACGAGGACCGGGAGCACAGGACGACGGCTCGGACCGCGGGCCGGTGCCCGGACGGGGTCAGGCGCGCAGGATGGTGAGCCGGATCGTCGATCCGGCCGGGTCGTGGAGGATCTCCACCCCGTCGCACATCTGGCGCATCAGCCAGAGCCCGTAGCCCCGGCGGGAGCCGACCGGCGGCGGGACCATGCCCGCCTCGGTGTCGGTGAGCAGCCCCGCCCGGTCGCTTATCTCCGCGACGATCCGGCCGGCGCCGCGCCGAAGGACGATGGTGCCGCCGGTGCCGGCGTGGTCGAGCACGTTGTTGGCGGCCTCGCTGACGGCGAGGATGAAGTTCTTCTCCCGCATCTCGTCGAGGGCCTCCGGCTCCAGGAACCGGCGCACCAGCCTCCGGATCCCGGCGAGATCTCCGGCGATCGGGAGGCAGAGCGTCCGGACGCCGTCCGCGGCCGTCTCGCCCTCCGGGGGCGCCTGCGCGGCCTCGGGGCTCTCCTGAACCGTCCATACGCCCTCGCGGGCCGCCTCAGCCACGGGACTCTTCGACAATCCGTACGACCTGGTCGAGAGCGGAGATCTGGAAGAGCGCCCGCAGGTGGTCGCTGACGTCGGCGAGGACGAGCTCCGTGCCCAGGCGCGCCGCGTCGGCGTGGGAGTCGAGCAGGGTGACGATGCCGGAGGAGTCGCAGAACTGCACGTGCGTCATCTGGATCACCAGTCTGCCGGGCGGCTGGGCGAGGCTGTCGGTCACCGCGCCGGCCAGCGTATCCGCCGCGTCACGGTCGAGGTCACCGATCGGGATGATCACGCGCGAACCGTCGGGATCCGTCCGCCTTTCAAGGTGAATGCCCATGTCCTCACCGCAGGATCTCTCGTCGCACCAGGTATGGTCACATTACCTGATACGCGGGGAGTGAGATGCAGAAGGAGACCCCCTCCAGCGGTGGTGAGATGGGCTCACGGATCCGCGAGCACGACTGGGGGTCGACTCCCCTCGGTCCGATGGACCGGTGGCCCGCCCCCCTCAGAGGCGCCGTCGACATCGCGCTCTCCTCCGGCATGCAGATCGTCGTTTTCTGGGGGCCGGACTACCTCCCCCTTTACAACGACGCCTACATCCCCACCATCGGCGACAAGCATCCGGCCGCCCTCGGCCGCCCGGCCGTGGAGAACTGGCGGGAGACCTGGGACGTCCTGCGCCCGCTGCTCGACGGAGTGCGCGAGACGGGCGAACCCTTCTGGGCCCGGGACCACCCCTTTCTCCTGGTACGGCACGGCTTCCTCGAACAGACCTACTTCGACGTCTCCTACAGCCCCGTACGGCTGGACGACGGAACGGTCGGCGGAGTGCTGTGCCTGGTCAGCGAGACGACCGGCCGGGTCCTCGCCGAGCGCAGGCTGCGCACGCTGAGCCGGGTCGGCGTGGCGGCGAGTGGAGCGGTCACGCGGCGGGAGGTGGCGCGGGCCGTCGTCTCGGTCCTCGGCGAGGCAGGCGACGACGTGCCGTTCGCCCTCGTCTACCTCATGGACGACGACGGGGGCCTGCGGCTCGCCGTGCCGCACGACACGGCTCCGGATCGGATCCAGGCGGGTGACGATCTCCTGCGGTCCATGACGGGCGCGGGCAGCGTGACGGAGCTCTCCGGCGAGCCCTTCGGCGCGTCCGGCCCGGCGGTCGCCCTGTCCCTCACCTCGGGCGCCCGTGTCCTGGGCGTGCTCGTGTGCGGCACGAACCCGATGCTCCAGGCCCGCGGGCCGTACCAGGAGTTCTTCGAGGTGCTCGCGGCCGGGGCGTCGCGGGCGCTGTCCGCCGCCGAGGCCCACGAGCACGAACGCCGCCGGACGCGGGATCTCGCGGAGCTCGACAACGCCAAGACCGCGTTCTTCGCCAACATCAGCCACGAGCTGCGCACCCCGCTGGCGCTGATCCTGGGCCCGCTGCAGGAGTTGCTCGAAGACCCCTCGCTCGGCTCCGAGCAGCACACCGTCCTCCGTACGGCCCGGCGCAACGCGATGCGGCTGCTCACGCTGGTCAACGACGTGCTCGACTTCACCAGCGTCGACTCCGGCCGGACCCGCGCCCGCTACCAGCCGACCGACCTGGCCGCGCAGACCGCCGAGTTGGCCGGCGTGTTCCGTTCGTCCGTGGAGAGCGTCGGGCTCACCCTGCGGATGGAGGTCGAGCCGCTGCCGGAGCCGGTCCACCTCGACCGGCACATGTGGGAGCGGATCGTCTTCAACCTGCTCTCCAACGCGTTGAAGCACACGTTCGCGGGCGGTGTCACGGTCGGCGTCCGGTCGGCTGAGAACCACGCCGTGGTCACGGTCTCCGACACCGGGGTCGGCATCCCCGATCACGAGATCCCGAACCTCTTCGAACGCTTCCACCGGGTCAGCGGCTCGCCGTCGCGCAGCCTCGAGGGGACGGGCATCGGCCTGGCGCTCGCGCGCGAGCTGATCGCCCTGCACGGCGGCCGGATCGAGGCGGACAGCCGCCTCGGCGAGGGGACGACCTTCACGATCACCCTGCCGTACGGCTCGGCGCACCTCCCCCAGGACCAGGTCGCCGACGCGGCGACGCCGTACGGAACGGGACCGGGCGAGAGGCTGTGGCTGCCGGTCCCGGACGAGCGGGCGGACGGGAGGGCGACGGGCGGAACCGCGGCGGAGCACTCCGCCGGCCGTCCGGCCGTCGAGCGGATCCTGGTGGCCGACGACAACGCCGACCTGCGGGAGTATCTCGTCCGCCTGCTCAGCCCGCACTGGACGGTGACGGCGGTGGCCGACGGGGCCGCCGCCCTGAACGCCGCCAGGGAGCAGAACCCCGACCTGGTCATCGCCGACGTGATGATGCCCGGGATGGACGGGCTGGAGCTGGTGCGCAGGCTGCGCGCCGACCCCGGCACCCGGAGCGTGTCGATCATGCTGCTGTCGGCGCGGGCCGGCAAGGAGGAGTCCCTGACGGGACTCACCGCGGGAGCCGACGAATACCTGGTGAAGCCGTTCTCCGCCAGGGAGCTGCTCACCCGGGTGCGCGGCGTCCTGCGGCTGACCGCCACCCGCTCGCGCCACAACCGCCAGCTCCGCGAACTGACGGATGCGGCCCTCGCGATCAACGAGGCGTCGTCGGAACCCGAGGTGCTGGCTCTCACGGAGAAGTACGGCCGGCTGCTCGCCGACTCCCCGGGCGCGAAGGTGACGCTCACCTCCGGCGACGGCCTGCGGGTCGAGCCGGCGAACGCCGCCGTCCCCGGCGTCGGGGACGACACGGTGCTCCGGCAGCTCGCCCAGCTCACCGCCGCGCGCCTGGAGAACCTGAAGCGGCTGGAGCTGGAGCACCGGATCGCGACCACGCTGCAGCTCGCCCTGCTGCCCGAGGTTCCCCGCATCAGCGGTGCGGAGATCGTCGGCCGCTATCGCCCGGGGAACGACGAGTCCAGCGTCGGCGGCGACTGGTACGACGTCATCCGCGTCTCCGGCGACGAGGTGGTGCTGGTGATCGGCGACATCGTCGGCAAGGGGGTCAAGGCCGCCGCGACCATGGGCCGGATGCGCAACGCGCTGAGGGCGTACGCCCTGGAGGACCCCGACCCGGGCAGGACCCTCAGCCGCCTCAACCGGATGACGGCCGGCCGCTACGACCGGATGCACGGGACGGTCCTGTGCGTGCGGCTGTCGCTGTCGACCGGGCGCCTGCAGTACTCCAACGCGGGCCATCCGCCCGTCCTGATCTGCCGGGCGGACGGGAAGGCCGACTACCTCGACGGGGCGCTCGCCCCGCTGGTCGGCGCCCTGCCGTCCACGGTCTTCACCACGGCGGAGACCCGTCTGGAGCCCGGCGACCGGCTGCTCCTCTACACCGACGGGATCGTCGAGAAACGGTCGGCGGACATCCTGTCCGGCATGGCCAGGCTCCGCTCCGAGATGGTGAAGGCGGCCGGGCTGGACCTCGACGCCCAGCTGGAGTCACTGCTCACCCTGGTCGGCGACGAGGACACCCGCGACGACGTCGCCCTGCTCGGCTTCGCCCTCGCCGGGGGTGAGAGCCGGCCGGGTCAGTCGGCGGACACGAGCCGGACGAACTCCTCGAAGGAGAACCGGCCGTCGCCGTCGGAGTCGGCGTCCCGGTTCAGCGATCCGATGGCTTCGGCGGGCAGGTCGGGGAAGCGCTCACCGAACTCCCGCTCCGTGATGAAGCCGTCGCCGTCGGCGTCGATGGCGGCGAATGCCTGCTTCAGCTCGGCCAGCCGCTCACCGGTGGGCTCTGTCGACATGATGGTCCGCCTTCCTCGACGACCTGTGAACGCCCTGCGTTCGATCAGCAGACAACTTACGGGAGACCCGTCCACGGAGCCACCTGCCCCTAAATATGGCCTTTTATCATTGATCGGGCGCTTTGCCGTGCCGGTTCCCTCACCGCGGAAGCCTAGACTTCCCCCATGATTCGTCCCGCAACGCCGGACGACGTTCCGGCGATCATCGACATGATCCGTGGGCTCGCGGAGTACGAGAAGGCGCTCGACGAGGTCGAGACCACCGCCGAGCAGCTCCACGACGCCCTCTTCGGACCGTCCCCCGCCGTGTTCTGCCACATCGCCACCGACGGAGAGACGGTGACGGGGTTCGCGCTCTGGTTCGTGACCTACTCCACCTGGCTGGGCAGGCATGGGATCCACCTCGAAGATCTCTTCGTGCACCCCGTCCACCGGGGAGCCGGGTATGGAAAGCAACTGCTCGTCGAGCTCGCCCGCATATGCGTGGAACGCGGCTACGGCCGGTTCGAATGGGCGGTTCTCGACTGGAACACCCCGTCCATCGAGTTCTACCGGGCACTCGGCGCCGAGTCGCTCGACGAATGGGACACCTACCGGCTCTCGGGACCGGCACTGGAGAAGCTCGCCGCGACGGAGTACCCGCGATAGCCGCGCGGCGATGCGGACGGCGGTGGAGCGGATCCAGCGGTTGTCGGACGAGCATTGAGGATGCGCCATCACGAATTGCCTGGTCAGGGTCCTTGTGTGGGTGATGTGGGGGTGCTCGTGCGGGTGGCGGGCGGGTTTCGGATCGGGTGATCGTCTGCCGGGGTGATCTTCCCCCCTCTCGACGTACACGTGGCGTGAGGGGGGAAGATCATTGCGGTCGCTGGGCCGGGTACGGGCGTCCGGTCCCGGGTCAGTGTCCGCAGGTCCATTCTGCTTTTTGCTGGGTGCCGTCCAGGTCACCTGGTCTCTGGGTCGATGAGGTGGCGGATCGTGAACGGCTTGACCAGGAGGGTGTCCAGGACACCCGCGACGTGTTCGAAGTGGGGGGTGGTGAAGTGCAGGTCGAGTGCTTCCGTGCTGGTCCATTCCTCGATCAGGACCATCCTGGTCGGCTGGTTGGGGTCGGTGTACGGCTCGTAGGCAAGGCAGCCGGCCTCCTCGAGGGAGGGCTCGATCATTCCTTCGAGGGCGGTGCGCAGGTCGTCTTCCAGGCCAGGCTTGGCTTCGAATCCGGCGATGACGGTGAGAGTCATGGTGTGCCTCCTCAGGCGTTGTCGTTGATGCGGGCGCCCTTGATCAGCCAGGTGGGGCCCTCGGCAAAGGTCTGGATGATGTCGAAGAAGCGAGCGAAGTGCGGTCCCTTGACGTGGACGTCGAAGCTGACGGCGATGTGGTACACGGGTTTCTCACTCCATTCGGCTCGATCACTTTGCTGCTCTCGCGATGTCTTCGATGGTGCTACGGAAGCCAACGACCACCCAGGGCTGAGGTTCTCCTGAGAACCGGCGAACCTGGGGACTGCCAGAACCCCCATAAAGTGACCGTCATGAACGGCAAGGCAGAACTGGCGGCGTTCCTGCGCTCACGACGGGCACGGCTGAAGCCCGAGGACGCGGGGCTGACCAGCTACGGCGAACGCCGCCGCGTGCCGGGCCTGCGCCGCGAAGAGCTCGCTCAGCTCGCGGGTGTGAGCATGGACTACTACGTACGGTTCGAGCAGGGCCGCGGCGACAATGTCTCCGACGAGGTCATCGACGCCGTTGCCGGTGCCCTGCGCCTGAGTGAGGCTGAACGCGCGCACCTGCACAACCTGGCCCGTGCCGTGAAGCAACGGCCCATGGCCGCATCGCAGCGCCAGGACCTGCGCCCAGGACAACGGCGCCTGCTCGACTCCATGACTGGGACACCCGCCTATCTGGTGGGCCGCCGCACCGATGTCCTGGCCTGGAATCCCGTTTACGCCGAACTGATCGGCTCACTGGCCACGGTGCCTGCGAGGCATCGGAACACGGCCTGGCTGGTCTTCCTCGACGAGGAGGTGCGCAGCCGGTATGTCAATTGGGAGACCAAGGCCAGGAACGTGGTGGCCTACCTGCGCATGGACCTGGGACGGCACCCCGCAGACCCGGCCTTCGGGGCCCTGATCGAAGAGCTGTCCGACCGCAGCGAGGACTTCCGTCGGCTCTGGGACGGCCAGGAGGTCGCAGATCGGACCCACGGTGGTTACCACATGCGCCACCCCGCCGTCGGCGAATTCACCCTGGCCTACGAGAGCTTCCAAGCCAGCGGCGACCCCGATGTCTCCCTGATCGCCTACACCGCGGAACCCGGCTCCCCCTCCGAAGCATCCCTCCGCCTTATAGCCGAACAAGCCGACCTCACCGCAGCCCCCGAACCCACTGAGCCCGTGTCAACCTGAATCGCCTAGTCGAGGGCATTGTGGGTGGGTGTGATGGTGCGGGTGAGAGCGGTGTTCCGGGCCGTCTGAGCAGAGCCGGGGGCCGGGACGCCGGTCTCGCCGGGCCGCGAGAGACAGCGCCGGCGGGGTCCTTCCGGGGTTGTGAAGACACGAGAAAACCCCGCCGAAGGCGCCGATCCTCATTGGTGGGCGCTCGATCCCTCCTACCGCCTGATGGACCGAGTAGTGGCCAGGTTCAGCTGCGGGGGCAAGCAGAGGATCATCACCCTCTACCTGGCACAGGTCGCCAAGGGCAGGGATGGGATCAGGGACATGATCGAGCTGATGCGGATCGCTCAGAAGCGCTATGGCCGGCTCTACGCGTGCACGCCCGGTAAGTAGCGGGGTGAGCCGAGTGCGCGGTGACTCGGTCCGTTCCCCGGCGTCGTAGGGAGTGCCGCTTCACGGCCCCGTCAGTTGGAACCAGACGACGCGGCCGGTCGGGGTCTCCTGCCAGCCCCAGGCTGACGACAGTTCCTGGACCAGCCAGAGGCCGCGTCCCCCGCCGCTGTCGAGGCCGACGTCCGTACAGAGCCGGGGCTGGTGTCCGGTCGATCCAGCGTCGATCACGTCGATATGGAGCGTTCCATCGCAGTTGGCGACGGCCACGGCGACCCGCCCGTCGGGGAGCCGCCCGGAGTCGGAGTGGCGCACCGCATTGGTGACGAGTTCGCTGACGAGCAGCAGCGCGTCGTCGGCCTGGGCGTGTTCCACTACCTGCAGCAGGAGGCGGACGTACTGCCGCGCTATGGGTACGGAGTCGACCTGGGCGGGTAAGCAGATCTGCCCCAGCAGGCAGGGGGGCTTCACCGCGCCACCTCCATGAGCCGCTCGGCCGCCTCCCGCATCCTGCTGCGGCCCGGCTGATCGCGGCCCCTCCGGTCACGGCCTGGACGGTCGCCGCCCCGCCGGTCACGGTTCGGCCGGCCGTGGTGGCGGTCCCAGGTGAACACCGAGGTACGGCCCCGCTGTGTCGTGGTGACTCTCGCCTCCGGCGGAACGAAGATCTCCACACTCGGCCGCCGGCCGGGAGCGAGCCTGACCACGGAGTCAAACCCAAGATCGTTCAACTCCCAGGCCAACTCCACCAGTTCCCCACCCCACCCTCCAAGATCGCGCACTTTCATCCCTCGCCCGCCCTCCATGACTCGGACACCCTTCGGCACTAGCCACGCACACCAACCTCTACCAAGAGTTACTGAACGCACACGTAGAGCATGCATCTGGACGGCCCGGATGCGCCACTGGAAAAGCAAATTTGCTCTTCTAAAAGCGTCGACACTCTGTGTAGGCAAGCCACTACCCTGGGCTCCAATCCAAGGGAGGCTGAACATGAGGCAAACAGGGAGTCCCACCGTGCGCAGGCGTCGCCTGGCCTCAGAGCTTCGTCACCTACGTGAACGTGCTCAGTTAACCCTGGAAGAGGTTGGTCGCCAGCTCGGGTGGTCCACTTCGAAGATCTCGCGGATCGAGACCTCCCGGGTGGGAGTCACCCTCAAGGACATTGGGCGTCTTCTGGAGCTTTACAAGGTTGATGGCTCTAGGAGGGATGAACTGCTCAAACTAACGCGTGACGCCCGGAAAAGAGGTTGGTGGCACGCCTACAACGATCTCTCCGACGAGTACGCTGCCTACATCGGGCTTGAGGCCGAAGCCGCCTCGATGCGAAGCTTCGCCTCCGTCGTTCTTCCCGGTCTCCTCCAAACAGAGGACTATGCTCGCGCTGTCATCCGCGCCGGACTGGTTCTCTCGCCTCCGGGTGAAGTCGAACATCGCATCGAGATCCGCATGGCCCGACAAGCGCTACTTTCGCAGACCGAGCCTCTACGGCTCTGGGCCATACTGGACGAAGCCGTCATCCGGCGCGTTATCGGTGGGCCTGCTGTGATGTGCTCCCAGCTCCAGCGGCTACTTGATATCACTGATCTGCCGAACGTCACGGTTCAAGTGCTGCCCTTCGCCGCCGGGGCGCATTCGGGCACAAGCGGCGCATTCCAAATCATGGAGTTTCCTGAGCCCGCCGATCCAGATGTGGTGTTCCTGGAGAATCTGACAGACAGCCTCTATGTAGAGCGCGACGCGGATGTATACCGTTATACAGTGGCATTTGACCACCTGCGCGCCAAAGCGCTGGATCCGGACGACTCCCGGCGTCTCATTATGGAGACGACTGCTCAACGCGGTTAACCGTTGCGAAGGAGATGCGGAATGTCGGAGAGAGATCTGTCTCACGTCATGTGGCGAAAGAGTTCTCGCAGCGGCGCTGGCCAAGACTGCGTCGAAGTGGGGGTCTGGCACAAGAGCCCCCTCAGCGGTAATGGCCAAAACTGCATCGAGGTCGCCCTCGCCGATACCTCTCCCCCTGGAGCCGGCCCCACCCTCGAGGTCGACCGCCTCTTCCTGGTCCGCGACTCCAAGGACCCCGACGGCCCGGTCCTGGCCTTCTCTCCCGCCGAGTGGAACGCCTTCCTCATCACCATCAAGAACGGCACCCTCACTACGGATCGGGCGCTCTAACGTCACCGAGCGAACACAGCGACTCAGCGGCATCCTTGCGATGCGACCACGTCGATCCCGAGGGAGCCGGCGACCTCCTCCAGAGTCAGGTCGGGGCTCGCCTTCTCATCGGCCAGACGCTCCCGGATCAGCGGGACGAGCTGGATCTCGTCGATGAGGTCGGCGAGCTTCTCGTAGAGCTCGAAGCTAATGAGGACGGCCTCGGGCTTGTATCGGCGCCCGATGACGACGGGCTCGGCCTGGAGGCCCTGCTCGCCGATGCGGGCGACGGTCCCGCTGAGCTGGGCGCGAGCGGAGGAGATGGGCTCGACGCGCACGAATTTCGTCATGATGTGAAGCTAGCGTCACCGACAGTAGTTGTACAAGTAGTCGTACAACTAGCTGTACAGATTCCATCTCCGGGCCGCCGCTTCGGTGTCCTCGGCGGAATCGCGGCATGATCGTGCAGGCCGTACGTGAATGCGGCCGGGAGCGCTTGTCTGCCGTGGCCAACTGTGCCGAGATCCTTTTACGCACCCGAGCCGCCTGCCGGGCAGAAGCCGGCGGCGACTCTGAATGTTTCATCGGCCGCGCCCCTTCAACACCTCTCCGACCTGCGCAGATGCCCGGCGTCCACCCCTGGGGAAAGCGCGTCGTTTACACCCTGATAACAGCGATTTAGAGTTCGTTTCGCGTGAGCGCCTCACCGCCATCGATCAGTAATTCCTCATCCTCCGAAAGGGAGGGTAGTTCTGTGAGTAAATGGCGAAGTATCGCTGTCGCCGCTGCGGTCGCGCTCATGTCCACCCTGCTCGCCGTCGTTCTCGTGCCCGGTCCGGCATCGGCGCACGGCGCCATGATGGTGCCCGGCAGCCGCACCTACTTCTGCTGGCAGGACGGCCTGTCGTCAACGGGGCAGATCATTCCCATCAACCCCGCCTGCGGAGCGGCGGTGGCCCAGAGCGGCCCCAACTCGCTGTACAACTGGTTCAGCGTCCTGCGCTCCGACGGCGCCGGGCGGACCTCGGGGTTCATCCCCGACGGCCAGGCGTGCAGCGGCGGCAACCCCGGCTACAGCGGGTTCGACCTCCCGCGCGCCGACTGGCCGGTCACCCACCTGACCTCCGGATCGCAGATCCAGTTCAAGTACAACAAGTGGGCCGCCCACCCCGGCTGGTTCTACCTCTACATCACCAGGGACGGATGGAACCCCAACCAGGCACTCACCTGGGGTGATCTTGAGTCCCAGCCCTTCCACACCGCCGACCACCCGGACAGCGTCGGCTCTCCGGGCACCAACGACGCCAACTACTACTGGAACGCGACGCTGCCCTCCGGCAAGTCCGGCCGCCACATCGTCTACTCGGTCTGGAAGCGCTCCGACAGCGCCGRGACCTTCTACAACTGCTCCGACGTCGTCTTCGACGGCGGCAACGGAGAGGTGACCGGCGTCGGCCGACCAGGCCCCAACCCGACCCCCACCCCGACGCCCACCGTCACGGGCGGACCGGGGAGCGGGTGCACCGCCACCTACCGGACCGTCAACTCCTGGTCGGGCGGGTTCCAGGCCGAGGTGACCGTGGCCAACCGGGGCTCCTCCAGCCTCAACGGCTGGACGGTGAACTGGACGCTCGGCAGCGGCAGCACCGTCAACAGCCTGTGGAACGCCACGTACACCACGTCCGGGTCCGGTGTCACCGCCAAGAACGCCGACTGGAACCGGACGATAGCGCCCAACGGCTCGACCACGTTCGGGTTCACCGGTGGAGGCACCAGCGGCTCCCCCACCCTCACCTGCACCAGCCCCTAGGAACACCACGTCCCGCACCCTGGCCGGCCCCAGGAACATCGGGTCCCGCACCCTCACCAGCCCTAGGAACACCGGGTCCCGCACCCTCACCAGCACCGGTCCCAGGAACACCGGGTCCCGGCCGGTCGCCGCCGGCCGGGACCGCCGTCCGCCTCCCGTGGACCGCTGCCCCCCTCTCGCGGAAGGAGCCCCGTGGTGTCCGGAAAGGCGGTGCCCGGAAAAGGAAAACCGGTGCCCGGAAAGAGGGTCTCGTCATGGCTGGGTCTCTTCTCGCTGGGGGCCGCGGCCGCCCTGGTCGCGGCGGCCTGCGCCGGCGGGGAGCCGCCCGCCCTGCACACCGCCGCGCACCCGCCGGCCCGGAACACCACCACGCACCCGCCGGGCCGGCAGTCCGTCGCGCACCCGCCGGTCCCCCCTTCCGGGTGTACGGCCACGGTCACCCTCGTCGAATCGTGGCCGGGCGGCTACCGGGGTAGCGCGACGATCCGCAACGCCGGCGGCCGGCCGATGCGGGACTGGTACATCCAGTGGATCATGCCCCGGGGTGCGACGCTCACCCAGGCCTGGAACGGCACCCCCATGCAGAGCGGCCCCGTCGCGATGATCCACGCACCCGCCGGGAAGCCCGTCCTGTCCCCGGGGGCCACCGCCTCCGACATCGGGTTCGTGGGCGCCGCCGCCTCACCCCCGGCCTTCACCCAGATCACCTGCGGCTAAGGCATGTCCCATGATCTTGGGCATCCTGTCACGTGATCACCGAACACGCTCTGATACGCCCGGCGGCCTCCGGAGCTTGTCTGACGCCGGCCTGATATGCGGGCTCCCAAGTGGCGTGATCGGTGACATCCGGCCCGAACGCCTCGATCGCCTCGGCGTCCGGAACCAGCCGCACGACCGTCCCTTCGCCTGCCGTGACACCGTCCGTGCCGAACATGTGCGCCATCGGCTCAGCGACGATCAGGACGCGCGCGTCACCGGCCAGATCGACGTTGGTCCCGGCCCTGAGAGCACCGTCGATGTAGCGACGCCCGTCGATGGTGATCGGCGGCGCGGTCGCGGGGAAGGCGATGCCGGCGGCCACGGCCTCGGGCAGTGACGCGGAGCCGTACCGGTCCCATATCACCGCCTCGCCGGTCTCGGCGTCCACCGTCGGGATCAGGAGCGGCCGGTCCGGCCATTCCACCGCGCCGACCAGGAACCGCATCCGGGCGATGGAGGCATCCTCGCCGCCGGTCGAAGCGGTGACAGCGAGCCGGCCGACCCGGCGCAGGGCCTCGGCTCGCTCAAGCCCGGTGTCGCCGAGCGTCGCGAACACTTCCGTGAGTCTCTGCGGATCAGTACGCACGCCGCCAGGGTCGGTCGGCGGGGGCCGTACGGCGAGCCGGTCGAGGTCTCCTCCAGCGGCCAGGATCGCTCCCACGATCGCGCCCGCCGACGTGCCGACGATCAGGTCGGCCGCGCCGAGGTCGACCCCCTCGCGGCGCAGTCCCGCCGCGAGCCCGGCCAGCCACGCCGTACCGACCGGACCACCAGGTCCCAGAACTACCGCGGTCTCCACCATCACTGACCTGCCTCCTCACGTGTGATGTCTCTGCCGTAGAAACCCGGCCGGTCCGGATCGATGTTGTAGGCGGCGATCCGGCGCGGGTGGATGCGGATGAAGCTGGTGCTCATGTGCTCGTCCGGGGGTAGGGCCAGTACCGCCGCTTCCGCCCGGCCCCGGATCTCCAGGAAGCGCACACCGGACGGCCCGTCGCCCACCGCGTCGTCGACCACGAAGGACACATCCGGGCGGAGCTTGATGTTGCGGAACTTCGCTGACGACTCCATCTCGAAGCCGTAGATGTCGATCGTGCCGAGCTCGGCGTTGTGGTCGAACCCGACGGGCTTGTTCTGCGGTGTGCCGTCAGGCGCGACCGTCGCCAGCCGTCCGCGTTGCTGACCGGCCAGATACGCCGCTTCGGTAGGGGTGAGAGCCATGGCTGGACCCTAAAACGCATCAACCACATCCTCATCAGCCAAAAGCCCCGGCCATCTCCGGGACGATCGGCCTAGGTCTTGTCCCGTCGCATGGTCTCGGGACACGTTCGGTGCCGCACCGCGTCAGTCGGTGGAGGGCGCGGTGAGCCAGGCGGTGGGATCGCCTCAAGGGCGCCGGGGAGGACGGCATCGTGGTCCGGCGGGAGGCCGTCCCCCCGCTGGAGCAAGCCGTACCGGATGCCGGGCGTCGAGGTCTGGTCGACACTTCCGAAGTCGCCCAGACTACGGATCATCACGCGATAGCGTCACTTCGGGCGCATTCGGAGTGCGCCCGAAGTTTCCCGACAGAGAAGGACAGTGATGCGCGTATCCGTGATCGGCTGCGGCCACCTCGGCGCTCCGCACTCCGCCGCGATGGCGGAACTCGGCCACGAGGTGATCGGTGTCGAGCTGGACCCCGACAAGTGCGAAGCACTGAGCGACGGCATCGCCCCCTTCTACGAGGCGGGCTTCGAAGACCTGCTGTCCAGGCACACCTCCTCTGGCCGGCTCCGCTTCACCACCGACCTGGCCGAGGCCGCGGACTTCGCCGACCTGCACTTCGTCACGGTCGGCACTCCGCTGCGCGAAGACGGACGCGGCTACGACGTGTCCCAGGTGATCGGCGCGGTGCGGTCGCTGGTCCCGCTGCTGCACAGACCGGCCACGATCGTCGGCAAGAGCACGGTGCCGGTCGGCACCGTCGCGCGGCTCCAGGAGATCGTCGACGCCGGCGCGCGGGTCTCCGGTGTGGAGCTGATCTGGAACCCGGAGTTCCTGCGCGAGGGCCACGCCGTGCAGGACTCCCTGTTTCCCGACCGGATCGTGGTCGGCCTGACCTCCCCGCGGGCCCGCGAGATGGTCGAGGAGGTGTACGCGCCGATTCTCGCCCGCGGGGTGGGGTTGATCGTCACGGACCCGCCCACGGCAGAGGTGATCAAGTCGGCCGCGAACTCGTTCCTGACCACCAAGATCTCATTCATCAACGCGATAGCCGAGGTGTGCGAGTTCGTCGGCGCGGACGTGAACATGGTCGCCCACGCGATCGGCATCGACACGCGGATCGGACACGGCGGGATGCGACCGGGCATCGGCTACGGGGGTGGGTGCCTGCCCAAGGACGTGGCGGCCTTCACGCACCGCGTCGGCGAGCTGGGCGCGCGGCACGCGCACGGGCTCCTGTCGGCCGTCGAGTCGGTCAACGCCGGCCGGCCCCTGGCGGCAGTCGAGCTGATCGAGAAGGCGCACGGCGGCCCGATCAGCGGTCGCGTCATCGCGTTCCTCGGGGCGTCGTTCAAGGCCGGAACCAGCGACGTGCGCGACTCGCCCGCCCTGCGCCTGGCCGGGCAGCTGGCGGAGCGCGGAGCAGTGCCGGTCATCTACGACCCCGAGGCCCTGGCCGCCGCCAGCGCGCTGTACCCGGAACTCGCCTACGCCGACACCGCCGAGCAGGCTGTCACGGACGCCGACCTTGTCGTGCTCGCCACGGAGTGGCCGGAGTTCACCACCGACCCCACGCTCCCCGTGGCCGCCGCCGACCTGGTGCGCCGCAAGGTGCTGGTGGACGTGCGCAACGCCGTCGAGTCGGGTATGTGGCTCGCCGCCGGGTGGGAGGTCTGGCAGCTCGGCCGCCAACCCCAGCTGCCGGAGGCGCATTGACCGCAACAGCCGCCCGGCCGCCGGAATGCTTGATCGGCTTCGCGGCGACGGCTCACTAAGGTGGGGCGTTCGATCGCATTCCCCCGGATCGCATTCGCCCCCCGGTAAATGGCACATGCCCCGCCGTCACCGTTCAGGCATTCCCGCCCTGCTCATCGTGAGTGTCTACGCCGTCGCGCTGGCGGTCGCCGCCGTGATCGCGCCGACCGCCGGCGACCTCGGCGTGTTGTGGCGGTTGTCGCTGTTCACGGAGGCGGGCCACCGTTCTGTACGGCGTCGCCTCCGCCCCTCCCGGCGCGGCCGTCGACGCTGTGACGGCCGCAGCCGGGTCCTACAGCCGACGGGCCGGCCGTCAGCGCTTCCCGTAGCGCTGCTTGAAGCGCTCCACGCGACCGGCGGTGTCGATCACCCTGCCGCGCCCGGTGTAGAAGGGGTGGCTGGCGGAGGAGACATCGACGTCGACCAGCGGGTAGACGTTGCCGTCCTCCCATTCGACGGTCTTGTCACTGGACATGGTCGAGCGGGTCAGGAAGGCGAAGTCCGCGCTCGGGTCGCGGAAGACGACGGGTCGGTAGTCGGGGTGGATGCTCTGCTTCATGGCTATCGGTCCTCTCTAAACAGCACGTGCTTGCGGAGGGTCGGGTCGTACTTGGTGAGCGTGAGACGGTCCGGGTCGTTCCGCCGGTTCTTGCGGGTCACGTAGGTGTAGCCGGTGCCCGCGGTCGACCGCAGTTTGATCACGGGGCGCAGCTCGTTCCTGGCCAAGCTCGGCTCCTCTCTGGTTGACGGACCATGCGACGCCATCGATAACCGTTTTCATTGCTGCGGCATTCCCACGGGAAGGTGCCGCCTCCGCGGTTCTCATCGCCGGCCCGCGGGGCCCCGCCCGGCCGCCGAGGGCCCGGCTCGGGAAGACCCCGGGGCATCCTGCGGCCGGCCACCGTGTTCACCACCCCCGGCACCGGCCATCCCGGCGGGGTGGGAGCACGGCCGCCGGCCGGGGGCCTCGGCTCAGCAGGCGGGCGGGGCGCCGCCGACCCGGTGCAGGGCGTCGAGATACCCTCCACCGGCGTCGATCCTGGTGGTGTCGTCGAGCCGGTGCCTGACGCACGCGGGCTCCCAGTGCGCCTTCGAGCTGATCTCCTGGAGGAGGAGCCGCTTCTTGCGGATGACCCCCCGCGCGTGGCCGACATACATGACGTCCGGGTCGACCTCCTCGACATGCAGGCCGAGCAGCGGGAACCCCCTGCCGAGCGTCTCCGCCAGGCCGGTCGTCGAGTCGAGGTCGGCCTCGGGCAGGGGGCGGGGCGGCTCGCCGGCCGTCCGCAGGGCCCGGTGCACGAAGCCCGAGCCCGCCCAGCCCGTGTCGGAGGCGGATGTGACGTCGCGCAGCCGTACGGCCGCGTAGCCGTCGAGCCGGATCTCGGAGGAGATCTCGTGAAGGAGCACCCACCTGCGCCCGATGCCCACGACGTAGCCGTCTATCCTGTCCGCTCCCTTGATCCCGCGGCGCACCCTGACGGGGCGCCCCGCCCCCAGCGCCCTGCGAAGGTCTTTCCTGATGCCCATGGAGAATGATTCTTCCTGCCGGCGGGCGCCGTTCTCATCTGGATTTCCCGCACCGAAAACACGTTGCGCGACCGGAGGCCGACCGGCCATTCTCGACTTATTCGGACCATGTACGGAGAACGAATATGAACCAGCGGATGAGCATGCGCGAAGCGGCTCGCGTGTGACGATTGGCGACGTCACGCGCGAGCCGTCCCGGACCTGTCCGGGACGGCTTCCGCATTCCCGGCGGGTGAGGGCGCTGGTGTGCCCGGCGGTTTCATAAGCCGCTCCGGGTGGGTTCGATTCCCACACCCGCCACCCAGGCGCTCCCCCTCGGCCGGTCGTCGCCGGCGATCACCGGCAGGCCGGCTCCGGACATGACTGTGGCCGGACCACCCTCGCGGCATCGGATGCGGCGAGGGCGGCCCGGCCACCGGAGGGGTTACCTCAGGCCGGCGTCGACGGCGCTGGTCAGGGCGCCCGGGTCACCGGACATCTCCCAGATCATCACGCCGAGCAGGCCCTTGCTCCGCAGCCACGCGGTCTTCTTCGCGATCGACCAGGCGTCGTCGAAGGTCCACCACTGGCCGCCGTTGCCGGTGAAGCAGTAGGTCGCGACCGACTGCTCGTCGTGCTTGATTGTGCAGCCCGGCACGCCGGCCAGCAGGTTGCTGTACCCGCGGGTGCCCGCCTCGTCCGGGAACTGCCCCGGCGCCGCGCCGGTGGCCGACTGCCACTCGCCGGACTTGCCGCCGTCGGCGACCCCCTGCCAGCCGCGCCCGTAGTAGGCGAGGCCAACAGTGATCTTGCGCGGGTTCACCCCGGCCTGCAGGTAGGCGTTGACCGCGTTCTCGACGCTGAAGTGGAACGAGTACGGGTCGTCGGTGTCGGCGTACAGGTTGCCCTGGTGGCCGGCCCGGTTGGGCTCCCACGAGTTGTCACTGCCCGAGCCGTGGAAGTCGTAGCCCTGGACGTTGAAGATGTCCAGGGACTTGGCGACCTCGGGCAGGTCCCAGCCGGCCTCGATCTTCGCCGGGTCGGCGGGGGTGAACGCGGTGAGCTGGTAGCGCTTGCCGGTCTCCTGGGTCAGGGCGTCGAGCTGCTTGCGGAACTCGGCGATCAGCAGCGTGTTGTTCGCCTTGTCGTTGGCGCCGATGTGGTTGCCGGCGTGGCCCTCCGAACCCGGCCACTCCCAGTCCAGGTCGATGCCGTCGAAGATCCCGGCGGCGCTGCCCGGACCGCCCGCGGCGTTGTAAGCCGGCAGGTTGCCCTTGATGTAGGTGTCGATGCAGGAGCTCACGAACTTCTTCCGCGCGGCGTCGGTGGCCGCCACGTCGGAGAAGTACTTGGAGTAGGTCCAGCCGCCGAGCGAGATCAGCACCTTCAGGTTCGGGTACTTCGCCTTGAGCTTGCGGAGCTGGTTGTAGTTGCCGCGCAGCTTCTCCCAGCCGGTGTCGGCGACGCCGTCCACCGACTGCGCCGCGCTCATCGGCCTGCCGTAGTCGGCGTCCGCGTCGCCCGCGCCGTCACCCTGGTTCGGGTCCTGGGGGTTGGCCGTGGTGCCCTTGGTCACGCCCTGAAGGCAGGTCAGGTTCACCGGGTCGATGTTGCCGAAGGCGTAGTTGAGGTGGGTCAGCTTCGCCGCGGCACCGGTCGTGTCGAGGTTGCGCACGAAGTACTGCCGGCCGTAGATGCCCCACTGCACGAAGTAGCCGACCCTGGCGTAGCCGCTGCCGACGATGTCGTCGGTGCTCACCTTCAGCGCGTTGCTCGCGGCCGAGAGGTTGTCGTACAGGTCGCGGGCCTTGACGGTGAAGGTGTACTCGGTGGACGGCGACAGCCCGCTGACCGTGGCCGAGGTGTCGGTGACCGTGGCCGCGAGGGTCGCGCCGACGTAGACCTCGTAGCCCGCGATGCCCTTGTTGTCGGTCGAGGCCCCCCACGCGAGGGAGACGCTCGACGAGCTCTTGCCCGTGCTGCGCAGGTTGGCGGGCACGGTGGGCGGCTGGGTGTCGTCACCGGCGTTGTTGGTCGTCACCTTCAGCGCGGCGCTGGCCGGGGAGAGGGTCCCCTTCCTGTCCTTGGTCTTGACGGTGAAGGTGTATTCGGTGTTCGGGGTCAGGCCGGTGAGGGTCGCGGCCGTCCCGGTGACCGTCGTGGCGAGGGTGGCGCCGTTGTAGACCTGGTAGCCGGTGATCGGCAGGCTCCCCGGGGTCGCGGCGTCCCACGCCAGCGACACGGTCTTGGTGGTCTTGACCGGTGAGCGCAGGTTGCCCGGCGCGGCGGGCGCCGTGTCCGCCGCGCCGTCGCACCTGACGTCGTTGATCCGGCAGTTCTCCGGCTCGGCGGACGCGCTGAGCCGGAACGAGGGGCTGTAGGGCTCGGTGGACCCGCGCGCCGCCACCGTCGTGTTGTAGTGGGCGGGGCTCAGCGTGACCTGGCGCCCGCTCTGGCTGATCGAGGCGTTCTCGGCCCCGCTCGCGGTGACCCCGGCGGGCAGGTCGAAAGTGATCGACCAGCCGTTGAGCGCGGCGTCGGTGTTGTTGTTGACCACGTACTTGCCCTGCGTCCCACTGGCCGAGTAGGTGGCGGTGACGGGCGCGTCCGGCGGCGGTGGGTCGCCGCTGCCGTCACAGTTGGCGTTGTTGATCGTGCAGCTCGTCGGCTGGACCGCCGAGCTGAGGGTGAACGTGGGACTGTAGGGCTCGGTGCTGCCGTTCGCACGCACGGTGTTGATGTAGAAGGCGGGTGTCAGCTTGACCCGCGTCCCGCTCTGGGTGGTGGTGGCGTTCTGGGCTCCGCTGACGGTGACCCCGGCGGGCAGGTCGAAAGTGATCGACCATCCGGTGACCGGGGTGGTGCCGGGATTGCTCACCACGAACTTGCCCTGGTTGCCGGCCAGGGTGAAGGCCGCCGTCAGGCGGGCGGCGGCGTTGGCGGGAGCGCTGATGGCGGCGAGGGCGGTCGCCAGGACGAGAACCAACAGCACAGAGGCGGTTCGGCGCATGCGTGGACTCTTTCTTAAAGGAAAGTTTCCTAACAATTACGCGGATCGTAAACCTGGCGCTCCATGTCGGCAAGACCCAAAACAGCGCAGTTCGATCGGATGCGGGCGCGGCGGATCGGACGCCCCCGAGGGTGCCGCCGGACACGCCGTGGTCGAGGCACCGCTCGATCATCGCCACTCGGCGGCCGTCAAGATGACCCCGGCAATGACGTCACAAGGGTTGCCATGACGTCAAAATGACGTCATAGTAATGCTCATGGACGTCACGCCCTTCGTCGAAAACCTCCGCCGCGCACTGGTCGCGTCGGCGGCGGTCGCCGCCCCCGAGACCCGGGCCGCCGTGGAGAACCTCACGACGGCACTGGACTCCGCCGTCAGGCTCACACTCATCGACGCGCTCTCCRCGGCGGCCGACGAGGTCACCAGGGAGCTCGCGCCCGGCTCCGTCGAGGTACGGATCCGCAACCGCGAGCCCGAGTTCGTGGTGACGCCACCCCCGCC
>NZ_NGFP01000189.1 GCF_002149035.1 Streptosporangium minutum | reverse complement strand
GCCGGAAACGGCTCCCCCGAGCTCCGGCGCCTCGGCGACCGAGCCCTTCCACGGCCCCCACCAGGCCGGGATCGCCACCGTCCCCCAGACCCACGCCGTTTTCGTCGGCCTGGACCTGCTGCCGGGCACCGGCCGCGAAGCCGTCGTACGGATGATGCGCCTGCTCACCGACGACGCCCGCCGCCTGACCCAGGGCCGCCCCGCCCTGGCCGACACCGAACCGGAACTGGCCGCGCCTCCCGCCCGGCTGACCGTCACCTTCGGCTTCGGCCCCGGCCTGTTCACCGCTGCCGGAGTCCAGGACCGGCGGCCGGCATCGGTGACGCCCCTTCCGCCGTTCGTGATCGACAAGCTGGACAAGCGGTGGGGCGGCGCGGACCTGCTGCTGCAGATCTGCGCCGACGACCCCGTCACCCTCGCCCACGCCCTGCGCATGACGGTCAAGGACGCCCGCTCCTTCGCCCGGGTGCGCTGGACCCAGCGGGGATTCCGCCGCAGCCCGCAGGCCGCGGCCCCCGGCACGACCCAGCGCAACCTCATGGGCCAGCTGGACGGGACCGTCAACCCCCAGCCCGGCACGCCCGACTTCGACCGAGCCATCTGGATCGGCGACGGCCCACGGTGGCTGCACGGCGGCACCACGCTGGTGCTGCGGCGCATCCACCTCGAACTGGAGACCTGGGACGCCGCCGACCGGGTGGCCAAGGAGTTCACCATCGGCCGCCGCCTGGACACCGGCGCCCCGCTGACCGGACAGAGAGAGCACGACGAACCCGACTTCGACAGACTCAACGCGGTCGGCTTCCCGGTCATCTCCGAATACGCCCACATCCGCCGGGCCCATGTCACCGACCCGGGCATGCGGATCCTGCGCCGGGTCTACAACTACGACGAGGGCCTCACCCCCGAGGGGCACGCCGACTCCGGACTGCTGTTCGCCTCCTACCAGGCCGACATCGACCGCCAGTTCGTCCCCGTCCAGAAGAGACTGGCCGAGGCCGACCTGCTCAACGAGTGGACGACCCCCATCGGCTCCGCGGTCTTCGCCATCCCTCCCGGATGCTCACCCGGCGGATGGATAGGAGAGACCCTCCTGTCCTGACCCGTCCCAGTCCGGCACCGCCCTGTTGATCGTGGCCGGCGACCCCGTGTCGGCCTGGAGCCACTGCGGGTCGCCGAAGGCGCTCGACCAGCGGTCTTCCCCGCCGCCGTCCACGGCTGCGGCGGCGGGGAAGACCGCGTTCCCGGCCGACGACGCGGTGACGGGCCTGCCCCGCGACAGCAGGGTGCCGGCGGCCGGGACGGTCCCCTGCCCACCGAGCTCGGCGTCAGGATCTCGGCCCAGGGCGATCACGAGGTATCACCGGAGCACGTCGGCTCACAGTGGTGACCGGGTCGGAAAGGCCGTTGTTTTCGGGGATTGTCACGCATTGCGATCAAGAGCATGCTTGGTGTCGGCGGTCCACGCCCACCGGTTTCCCACGCGACGCACGTCTCGGTGAGGGAGGGCGGAGCCCCGCCGACCGTGATCGGGCACGTCACCCAGGAACGTCACGAGGGGACCCATGCAGGAAGCACCTGGTACCGGGCGATTACCGCGCCGTTCCGTACTGGCCGGCGCGGCCGCGCTCGGCCTGTCGGTAGCGGCAGCGGCAGCCGAGTCCATGTTGTCGCCCACCGCGGCGGCTGCGGAGAGCCGGTACACACTGGACGGCTGGCGGTTCTGCGTGAACTGCTTCGAGCTGTTCCTGGTCGACTTCACGGTCGACCAGAGTCTCTGCCCGCGCACCCGCGGCCCGCATCAGGCCGCGGGCTGGACCTTCCGGCTGACATACAACCTGAGCCCCGCCGGCACGGGCGAGAGCGCCAACACCCAGAGCAATTGGCGGCACTGCTACCGATGCGCGGCACTCTACTGGGCACCCAGCACCGCACAGAAATGTCCGGCGGGTGGGGCGCACAGCTACATCCACCCGGGTGGCTACCCCCGGCAGTTCCTGCTGCCTCACGACATCGGCGAGCCGGCCTGGACGCAGCACCAATGGCGGTTCTGCTTCAAGTGTTCCGCGCAGTTCTACAACGGCTACGCCTACAAGGGCGAGTACGGCCTGTGCCCCTATGACTACATCTACGGCCACACCGCCGCGGGATACGACTTCGCGATCCCGGTCTCGGCCTATACCTGATCACCTGACAGTCCCGCTCACGCCGCCCTTGAGCCGGCCGCGTCTCCTTCGGCGGGGGCGTCCCAGCCGCGGGCCGCCCGCAGGACGTCGAGCTCGGGGCACAGGCGGGCCAGCAGCTCGATCATCGCCTGCGGGCTGCGTCGACGGGTCGCCCGGACGGAGTCCTCATTGGTGCGTGCCAGGTAGGCGGGCAGCGTCATTGGTGCGTGCCAGGTAGGCGGGCAGCGGCTCATCGTTGGCGGAAACGGCACCGCCGTACCCGTTCCGGCTGCCTGAGGGCCGGCGCGGGTGGTCGTTGAGACCATGTCCGACGACATCATGAACGTTCCAGCCCGTACAGGCCGCCGGCCGTGCCCGATCCTGCGGATCCGGCGATCCGGGCAGGTCGAGCGGCGCGCGGCGTTCACGCGGGAACAGAGGCCGGGTATCGGTCACAGGACCGAGGATCGTCATGCCGTGACAGTCAGCCGTCCCGGCACGACACATGGCCACGGGTTTCCGGGACACCGCCTCGCAGCTCTCGCCTCAACGTGTGGGCCTGGTGCAGGTAGTGCTGGGCGAGAGCGGTACGGCCCGCCGACTGGTGCAGCTCGCCGAGCGTCTGGAACGCGGCGGCCTCCCCGCTCCGGTCGCCGAGCTGCTGGAAGATCGCCAGTGAGCGCTGCAGCTGGTCGGAGCCACGGGACCGATCGCCCTTCTTCACCTGCAGCCCGCCGAGGCTCCGCATGGCGTAGGCGCCGCAGTGACGATCGCCGAGCGTCTCGAAGATGTCGAGCGCGCGCCCCTGGACGCGCATCGCCTCGTCGGATCGGGCCACCAGGTCGTACAGCCGCCCGAGCTGCATGGATACGCCCCCCTCACGATGGGCGTCGCCGAGCTCCTCGGCCAGCCACAACGCCTCCCCGAGCCATTGCGAGGCCCGCTGGAAATCTCGCAGTGTCAGGTACACCCGTCCGATCGCCTGCCGGGCGTAGGCCTCACCGCTTCTGTCGTCCATGACGAGGAACATGGCCAGGGCCTGCCGGAAGTGTCCGAGTGCCTTGATGTGTTCGCCGGAGAACTGGTCGGCCGCTCCCAGCCCGCAGATCGAGATCGCCTCTCCGCGCCTGTCGCCCAGCTCGTGGAAGATCACGCGAGATCGCCGGAACATCTCTCTCGCCTCGGCGTATCGATCCTGGTAGAGGCAGACCTGGGCCAGGCCGCGGAGCATGGCGGCCTCGCCGTTGAGGTCCTCGGCCATGCGCGCGGAGTCCAGCGCGACCTGATGCGTGTGCCGCCACTCGTCGAACCGGCAGTTGAGGTCGAAGTAGGGGACGAGCGCCGCGGCGAGTCCCCACGAGGCGTGCGACAGTCCCGCGTCGGCGGCCAGCCGTACCGCCGCCACCAGTGACTCCCGCTCGGCGTCGAACCACGGCAGCGGGTCGGCGGTCAGGTGTCCGAGGGCCTCTCCCGCCCGGTCCCACCGGGGCGCCGCCGCGGACGTCAGGCTGAAGAGCGTGGTCGGCAGTCGCGACGAGGCCTGTTCCGTGGCGGTCATCCACGCTCCGAGCACCCTGGCGAGGGTATGACGCTCGCCGTCGCCGCCGGCCTTCTCCTTGGCGTTGCAGCGGGCCAGGTCGTGCAGCCGGTAACGGCGCTGGCCGATCGCGTCCGTCCCCGCCAGTTGCACGAGGTTCACGTCCACGAGAGCGTCCATCACCGTCTCGGCCCGGTGGCGGTCCAGGACGGCGTCGACCACCCAGCCGGGCAGGGACTGCGGGCCGAGAAGGCCCAGCGTCCTGTAGGTCCTGGCCGCGTCGTCGGGGAGCTGCCGGTAGCTGCGGTCGAAGGAATCCCGTACTTCCAGGTCGCCCGCTCTCAGCTCGTCGAGCCGGTTCGACTCGTCGTCCAGCCGTTGCCGCAGCACGCTCAGCGGCCAGCCCGGCCGACCGGCGAGCCTGGCTCCCGCGATCCTGACTGCGAGCGGCAGGTACCCGCAGGAGTGGAGGATCGCCGAGGCGGCCTCCCTCTCCCCGGCCAGCCGCTCGACGCCCACGATCTTCCCCAGGAACTCCTCGGCCTCAGGGGGTGACAGGACGCCCAGTTCCAGCTGCAGCGAGCTGGGCAGCTCCGTGATCCGCCGCCGGCTCGTCACGAGCACCGCGCAGCCGTTGCCGGGAAGCAGGGCCCGCACCTGTGCCGCGTCGGCGGCGTCGTCGAGGAAGACGAGCATGGGACGTTCCGCCAGCAGGGAGCGGTACAGGGCGGAGCGTTCGTGCGCCGTGGGCGGCAGGTCCGCCTCACCGGCCCCCAGCGCCCGCAACGCCTCGGCCAGGAGGTCGCCGAGGTCGGTGGGGGCGGCGGCCGTACCGCCGAGGCCGAGGTAGAGCTGGCCTGCGGGGTAGTCGGCCCGTACGGCGTTCGCGCAGTGCACGGCGAGCGCCGACTTGCCCACGCCCGGCGGCCCCACGACCACCGCGATCGACGGCGGCTCGTCCGACGGCCGCTCTTTGGGCGACAGGGCTCGCGCCAGGGCGGCGACGGCCTCCGCCCTACCGGTGAAGTCCGGGATGTCCGGCGGAAGCTGCTGGGGTGCGATCACGCTTCGCGCGGAGGGCGCAGGGGGCCGCTGGAGGGCGGACGCGGCCGGCACGGCGGGCGGGAGCTCTCCCGCGAGGACGGCCGCGTGTACCGTGCGCAGGTCGGGACCCGGTTCGATGCCGAGCTCGTCGACCAGCTGCTGCCTGACGGTGGTGTAGGCCTGCAGCGCTTCGGCCTGCCGTCCGCTCCCGTGCAGGGCGAGCATCAGCTGCCGCCAGAGATCCTCCCTGAAGGGATGGACCTTGACCAGTTCCCGCAGGTCACCGATCGCGGCCGGGTACTCCCCTCGCGCCATTCTCATGGCGGCCAAATCCTCGACGGCGCCGAATCTCGTCTCCGTGAGCGAGCGCAGCCGCCCGTCCCACTGCGGGCTGGCCGGCAGATCGCTCAACGGCGTGCCGTGCCAGAGCGCGAGCGCCCGGCGTAAGCACTCGACGGCCTCCTCGTCGCGGCCCGCCGCCCGCGCCCGGGCGACCAGGTCCTCGAACAGCAGCGCGTCGAGCTGCTCGGTCCGTAGCTCGACCGCGTAGCCGGACGGCCTGGCCAGGATCTGCGCGCCGGCCGCGCCGAGGGGGCCGCGCAGGAAGCTGACGTAGGTACGGAGGTTCGCCAGGGCGGACTGCGGACGGCGCTGGGGCCACAGCGTCTCCACGAGCTCGTCCGAACCGACTGCCTGGTTCGCGCTGAGCAACAGGGAGGCCAGCAGGACCCGCGGTTTCGTGCCCGCGATGGGGAGCGTCCCTTCCGACATCCGGACCCGCAGAGAACCGAGAACGCTGAATACGGGCTGATCAACCACCATGACGCAGGTACTCCTCAACGGAGGCTGGCAACCGGTTGTTGTTGCGCTGGAAGGCCTTTATACCGATTTCGGATGTTCTTTGTATGGATTCCTCGCACTCTTGATCCCCAGCGAGAGCCTTTCGACGGGTCCGGCTGACAGCGCACAGCGCGGGCCGGACCTTCACCCCCCGCACCGCAGAAGGGATCCATATGAGACTCAACGGAGTGCTCATGGCGGGATTAGTCCTGCTGCTCGGCCTGGGATCGGGTGCGGCGACGTCCGCCGCCGCCGCGACCCTACCGGCCGCCCCCACGCCGAGCCCGACGGCCACGCAGTCGAGCCCGGCGCCCACGCCGACCGCCGCGGCCGGGGAGAACAACGACCCGCCGGACGAGGCCGCGGTGGCCGAGCAATCGGTGACGGTCCTGGCGTCCACCAACTTCCAGCTCCCCTTCCCCTGCGGCCAGGCCTGGGCCGGCAACAGCAGCGGGAGCAGCGCCCACAGGGCCTACGAGATCGACTTCAACCGAGGCGGTACGGCGGACGCCGACCTGGGGGACACCGTCGTCGCCGCGGCGGCGGGCACGGTGGTCATCTCCTCCCACCAGGGATCGACCAACGGATACGGGAACCTGGTCAAGATCGACCATGGCGGGGGCTGGACGAGCTTCTACGCCCATCTGAACTCGCGGTCGGTGAGCGCGGGGGCCAAGGTCTCCCAGGGCCAGAAGGTCGGCACGGTCGGCAAGACCAGCAAGCCGGGCAACAACATCTCGGCCCACCTGCACTACGAGGTGCGTCAGGGCGAGGGCTACCCGGGCAACATCCGCAAGGCCGTCTTCAACGGGTCCACGTTCGGCTACCCGACCCAGACCCTCACCTCGAAGAACAAGTGCGGCGGCACGAACCCGCACACCGCGCAGTCGGTCTGCGGCAGCGGCTACACGGTGATCGACTCCGCCGCCCTCGGCACGGCGGGCACCGTCTACCTGCTCTACAACAACGCCAACGGCAACAACTGCGTCGCCACCATCAAGAAATCCTCCCTGGGCACGGCGACCGCCACCGCCGCCTACCTGGAAGTCCAGGGCAAGACCCGCGTCACCGACAGCGGCAGCTTCACCTACTACGCCGGCCCGGTACGCGCCGCGGCCGCCGGCAAATGCGTCAAATGGGGCGGTAAGGCCGGCTCGTCCGCCTACAACAGCCCCTTCGAACACTGCGGATAGCCCGTCCGGTCATCCCGCGTCCGGGACGGCGCCGTGGCCCCCGGCAGGGGGACGGGCGCCGTCCCGGCAGGCGTCCCGCGGTTCGAGCCGCCATCCGGGAAGCGGTCTCCGCGAACTCGTCCTTATTCCCTCGCTGCCGGCGTCAGGGAGATGTTCCAGAAATCGGCGTAGCGGCCGCCGTGGCGTAGCAGTTCGTCGTGGCTGCCCTCTTCCACGATCCGGCCGCCGTCCAGGAAGACGATGCGGTCGGCGCGTCGGACGGTCCGCATCCGATGCGCGACCATCACGACCGTCCGGCCGGCCATCAGCCGCTCGATCCCCTCGTGGACGGCCGCCTCGTTCACCGGGTCCAGCGCGGAGGTCACCTCGTCCAGCAGCACGATGGGCGCGTCCTTCAGCAGAGCCCGCGCGATCGAGACACGCTGGCGCTCACCGCCCGACAGCAGCGCGCCGCCCTCGCCGACGTTCGCCGCCCACCCGCCGGGCAGCCGCTCGATCACCTCGTCCAACCGCGCCGCGGTCGCGGCCGCCCGCACCGCGGCTCCGTCGGCGTCGGGACGGCCCAGACGCACGTTCTCCTCGATCGTGCCGTCGAAGAGGTAGACCTCCTGGAAGACGATGGCGATCCGCGCCGTCAACACCTCGGTGCTGATCGCGCGCACGTCCACGCCCCCCACCCGCACCGCGCCCGCGTCCACGTCGTGGAACCGCGCGAGCAACTGCAGCAGCGTGCTCTTGCCCGCACCCGACGCTCCGACAACGGCAACGCGCTGTCCCTGGGGCACGGACAACGACACCTCGTCGAGCACCGTGCGGTCGCCGTGCCGGAAGGTGACAGACTCGAACTCCAGGTCATGGCCTGCCGGCTGGATCGGTTCGGGGGCTTCCGGCAGCGGCTCGGTGCGCAGGACCGCGTCGAGCCTGGCCAGCTCGGAACGCGCGCCGCGGAGTTTGCCACCGATATCCGCCAGCGACAGCAGCGGATCGGCACAGCGGGCGGCCAGCACCAGGATCGCCAGCACCTCCGCCGCGCCGATGTTCCCGCCGAGCGCGAGATAGGCGCCCAGGGCCAGCAGCACGGTGAACATCGCCTGCACCGTGATCGTCAAGCCGATCATGCCGGGCAGCGTCGCCAGCACGGTACGGCGGGACGCGCGCTGCACTTCCCGCAGCGAGTCGTCGAGCGACGTGAAGCGTTCGCCGCTCCGGCCACCGGCGCGCAGCACCGGCTGGGCCTGGAGATATTCGATGACCCGCCCGGTGGCCTCCTGGTCGCGTTCGTGGCGCTGCGCGTCGGCGGCGGCCGTCGAGCGGCCGGTCCAGACCTGGATCGCCACCACAAGCGGTACGGCGACCAGCGCGGCCAGCCCCATCTGCCAGTTGAAGGCGAGCATCACGCCAACGATCGTCACAGGGGTGACGAAGGCGGAGATGTAGGGCGCCAGCAGATGCGCGATCACGCCCATCGTCTCCAGCACGCCCTGGCTGGCCAGGACGGACACCTCCCCGACCCGGCCGGTGCTGTACCAGCCGAGGGGCAGCCGGGCCAGATGATCGCCGAGGCGGTGGTACATGCCACGCAACAGCGTGGTTCCGGCGCGGAAACCCAACAGATCGCTGACATAGCGCAGCACCGCGTAGATCGCGACCGCGCCGCCGAACGCGATCAGCCAGGGCAGCGCGTCTGCGGGGTTGCTGCCGAACAGGGTCCGCAGCACGGGAACCAGCAGGGCGTAGGACAGACCCTCGACGATCGCGGTCATCGTCATCAAGGCCACGGTGCGACGCACCGGCCGGGCGTACTGGTGTCCCAGCACGCGCAGCAGCATTCCGATCATCGGGGCTCGCCTCCTTGAAGTACGCCACTGCGGGTCTCGGTCTCGTCGGCCGTCGCCGATCGGTGGGATCGCCAGAACGCGGCGAACTTCCCGTTCTGTGCCAGCAGCTCGGCGGGCCTGCCGCGCTCGACGATCGACCCGTTCTCCAGCATCACGACGGTGTCGGCGTCGGCGACCGTCTCCAGCCGGTGGGCGATGACCAGGATCGTCCGATCGCCCCCCAGCGTGGCCAGGGCCCGGCGTACCGCCTGTTCGGTCTGCGGGTCGGCGAAGGCGGTCGCCTCGTCCAGCACCAGGACGGGCGCGTCGGCGAGCAGGGCGCGGGCGAGCGCGATCCGCTGCGCCTCGCCGCCCGACAGCCCGGCGTCCTGCCCGAGCACCGTGTCGTAGCCGCATGGCAGCTCGAGAATCCGGTCATGGATGTTCGCCAGCCGGGCGGCGCGGATCACGTCGTCGAAATCAGCATGCGGTACGGCAAGCGCGATGTTGTCCGCGACCGACGCGCGCAGCAGGCGCACGTCCTGGAAGACGAAGGAGACCGTCCGGTGGAGCTCCCGGCTGCCGATCTCGCGCAGGTCGACGCCGCCCAGGACGACGGAGCCGTGGGTCGGGTCGAAGAAGCGCGGCAGCAGTTGGACCAGCGTGGACTTGCCGCTGCCCGACGGCCCGACGATCGCGGTGACCGTGCCCGGTTCGAGGACCAGGTCGATCCCGCGCAGCACCTCGCGATCGGCTCCGTAGCCGAAGCGGACGTCACGCAGTTCCACCCGGTGGCCCTGCGGCGCGATCGGGTGCGCGGGCTCCGGCAGCGGAGCCACCTCGAGCACGTCCCGGATCCGGCCGACCGCGCGCCGGGCGGCCTGCAGGTCGTCGAAGCCGTGGCCGAGGGCCGCCACCGGAGCGGTCAGGCCCAGTCCCAGCAGCAGGAAGGGCAGCAGGTCGGCCGGGGCCAGGCCACCGTCCGTGATCAGAGCCGCACCGCCGATCAGCACGACCAGCAGCACGAACGGCGGCGACAGCACCAGCTGCATCCCCGCGGCGATCACCGAGACACCGCGCACCCACCGGTAGAAGATGCCGACGAAATCGTCGGTGGCCGTGCGGAACCTGCGGTGGGCGCGCCCGGCTCCGCCGAACGCCTTGACCACCGAGATGCCCTGGACGAACTCGACCACGGAACTCGCGATCCGCCCCATGGCCGCGTCGAACTCCTCCTGCTCGCGCAGCCGGGCCGGGGTCATCATCAGCGGGACCAGCGCCACGGCCAGCACCACCGGGATCAGCGTGATCAACGTGAGCCGCCAGTCGACGGTGAACAGGTAGACCAGCGACACCAGCGGCACCACGAACGCGGAGACGAACTCGCCGGGAGTGTGGGCGATGAACGGGTGCACGGCACTCACGTCCTCGCCCACCACCTTCGCCAGCTCGCCGGTCCGGCGCCGGGACAACCAGCCGATCGGCACGCGCCCCAGCCGCGCGGCCAGGTGCCGGCGGAACGACAGTTGCACCCGGCCGTCGAGAAGATGCCCGATTCCGGACGACGCGGCCGTGAACAGCAGGCGTACGGACAGGCCGGCCGCACCCATGATCATGACGGACCAGACATGACCGTGATCGATCGGACCGGTCGACAGCAGCGTGCGGCCCAGTTCGACGACCGCCAGCAGCGGCGCCAGACCCGCGACAGCGCCGATCACCTGCAGGATCGCCACGGTCGCGAAACTCCGCAGATGCGGGCGCAGCAGCCCTGCCAGGCTCTGTCCCGCCGCGGGACCGGCCTCCGGTGGTGGTGCGGGCCGCTCCCTCGCCTCGGCGAGGTCGGTGGCGTTCATCGTTCTCCGTTTTCGTCGAACTCGTGATCGAGCCCGTGGCCGGGCCGATGGTGGTTGAGGGCAGGGGTCGAGGGGGCCGGTCTAGGCTTCGGTCCGCTTCTCCAGCCGGCTGCCACGCGGCAGGGTGACGGCCATGATGTTGCTGGGGATGTCCAGCTCGATGCGGTGCCATCGCCCGCGCGGGACGATGGCGGCGGTCCCGGCCGTCAGCCTGATCTCCTCCTCCTGTTGTCCCGGCCGCTCCGGACGGAGGTAGAGGCGTATCTTCCCGATGAGGCAGGACACGACCTCCTCGGCCTCGGGGTGGACCTCCCAGTGGTCGGCGTGGACGTCGGCGCCGGTCTTCGCATGGAAGGCCGTCAGCTGCCAGCCGTCCTGGTCGGCGCCCCTCGCTCTTTTCCCGGCGTGGATCTCGCCGCCTTGGTGAAGGCGGATGGAGGACGCGAAGAGATCGATCGGGGTGACAGTCATGCCGGGACATCCTTCCTGCAGTGGTCTTTTCCCTGGTGGGTTGCGGCATGGGGATGGATGCCGGCCGATGCCGGGCCGGGACCGGAACGCGGTCATCGGCCCGCTCGGCCCATGACCGGCGCAGGACGGTGAGGGCGCCCCCGGCGGCTCTCCGGGCTCACGTGGCGGGACTCGCCCGTGACTTGGATCGTGTGCATGCCGGACATCGTGGCGTCCGGGCCGGTCAGCGGTCATCCTGCCCGGGGAGACTCCTCCGCCTGGTACCCGGGAAGCAGGCTCGGCCCTACTACGTCCCAGGAAGTAGTGATTTATTACGACATGCGGCGGAGGAGTCTCAGCCGAAAAGCCCTTAATCTACGCAAATGAGATTTACGGGCCGGTGGCGGCCACTCGCCCAGGACGGCCTGCTGGCTGCGGTGATGGCCGTCCTGCTGGCGATCGTCGTGCTCAACACGCCGCGCGCGGGCGCGCTGGATCTCACGGCCGCCCTCGCCGGCTCGCTCGCGCTCGTCGCCTGGCGGCGGGCGCCCCTGGTGTCGTTGCTCGTCAGCACGGCCTGCATGCTCGTGGTCGCGGCGCACATCCAGCCGGGCCCGCCAGCCGCCTTTCCCGTGCTGGTGTCGGTGTTCGGCGCGGTCAGGGCCGGCCATCGGCTGGCCCCGGCGCTGGCGGGCGTGCTTTTCCTGGGTGCCGACCTGGTGGCGCACCTGCCCGCCGCCGACGGGTCCGGGCAGAATCTCCACAGCGCCGCACTGCTGGTCGGCTGGTTCGTGGCGGCCGGCGTGGCGGCGACGATGATCCGGCACCGGCAGGCGTACCTGGAGGCGGCCGAGCAGCGGGCCGCCGAGGCCGAGCGCACCCGCGAGGAGGCGGCCCTGCGCCGCGCGGGCGAGGAGCGGCTGCGCATCGCCAGGGAACTGCACGACTCGCTCACCCACAGCATCTCGGTCATCAAGGTCCAGGCCGGGGTGGCTGTCCACCTGGCACGCAAGCGCGGCGAGGACGTGCCCCCCGCGCTGCTGGCCATCCAGGAAGCCAGCGGCGACGCCATGCGCGAGCTGCGCGCCACCCTGGAGGTGCTGCGCGACTCCGGCCGCTCCGACGGCGAGGTCCCGGCCAGCGGCCTCGACCGGCTCGACGACCTGGTGGAGCGGGCCCGCTCGACCGGGCTGCCGGCCACCGTGACGATCTCCGGCACGCGGCGGGAGCTGCCGGCCGAGGTGGACCGGGCCGCGTACCGGATCGTCCAGGAAGCGCTCACCAACGTCTCCAGGCACGCCGGCGGGGCGGCCGCGGCGGTGCGCGTCGACTACGCGGACGAGAAGCTGGTCGTGCAGGTCGACGACGACGGCAAGGCCGACCCGGACGCGCCGCCCGTGCCCGGCACCGGTCTGCTCGGCATGCGCGAGCGCGTCGCGTCGCTCGGCGGCCGGCTACGGGCCGAGCCCCGCCCCGCAGGCGGCTTCACCGTACGCGCCGAACTTCCCCTTGGAGAACCATCGTGATCCGCGTGCTGCTCGTGGACGACCAGGCGCTCATCCGCGGCGGCTTCCGGGCCCTGCTGGAGATCGAGGACGACATCGAAGTGGTGGCCGAGGCCGTGAACGGCGAGCAAGGCGTCGCGCTCGCCCTCGAGCACCGGCCCGACGTCGCCCTCGTCGACATCCAGATGCCGGTGATGGACGGCATCGAGGCGACCCGGCTGATCGCCGCCGACGAGCGGCTGAGCGGCGTCCACGTCGTGA
The DNA here is from genome assembly GCF_002149035.1 of Streptosporangium minutum. GTDB lineage: Bacteria > Actinomycetota > Actinomycetes > Streptosporangiales > Streptosporangiaceae > Streptosporangium > Streptosporangium minutum. The sequence goes on along the minus strand of NZ_NGFP01000189.1, from coordinate 5,690 downwards.
TCCTGACCAACTACGGCCTCGACGAGTACGTCTTCAACGCGCTCCGCGCCGGCGCCTGCGGCTTCATGGTCAAGGACACCGAACCCGCCGACCTGCTGCAGGGCGTCAGGGTCGCGGCCCGCGGCGACGCGCTGCTGTCCCCCGCGATCACCCGCCGCCTGATCGGCGAGTACGTCGCCCGCCGCCCCGCGTCCGCGCCCGAGGGGCTCGACGTGCTGACCAACCGCGAGCGCGAGGTCACCGCGCTGGTGGCCCGCGGCCTGTCCAACGACGAGATCGCCGCCCACATGGTGATCAGCCCGACTACCGCGAAGACGCACGTCAGCAGGGCGATGACCAAGCTGCGTGCCAGGGACCGCGCCCAGCTCGTGGTGTTCGCCTACGAATCCGGCCTCGTCACCCCGCGGCGCGGCTGATCGCGTGCCGCTCGACCGGTGGGAGTCCGCTCTCGGCCCCGGCGGCCCCCCGGCCGGACATCAGGAAGGTGCGGATCTCCTCGGCCTCCGGCACGCCGAGCTCCTCGTAGAGGCCGAGGGCCAGCCGTCCGTGCTCGCCCGCGTGCTCCGGGTGCCCGAGGCCGAGGTGGGCGCGCGCCAGCCCGTCGTGAGCACGCGCCTGTTCCGGCCGGTTGCGCGTCGCGAGCGCGAGCGCGAGCGCGTCCGCGTGCTCCTCGACCGCCCGGGCCGGGTCGCCCGCCGCCTCGGCAAGCCCGTTGAGCGCGGCCGCCTCGTCGGCGGTGTTGCCGAGCTCGCGGTACAGGGCCGCGGCCTGCTCGTGGCGGGTGCGTGCCTGAGCGAGCTCGCCTTGATGCCGGAGGACGACGCCGAGGTGGTTGAGGATCACCGCCTCGCCGGCCGGGTTGCCGACCTTGCGGTGCAGCGCCAGCGCCACGTCGAGATGGCGCCGGGCATCCCGCGGGCGGCCGGCCCGGTCCAGGACGAGGGCGAGGATACCGAGCACGTGGGCCTCGCCCCAGGTGTCGGCGCCGATCCGGGTGAGGTCGAGTGCCTGCGTGAGGTACTGCTCGGCCTCCTTGTCCTGCCGCCGGCGCAGGGCCACGTTCCCCAGCGTGAGCAGTGCCCTGGCCCGCTCATACGGCTCCTCGCACGCCTCCAGGGCCAGGTGAGCGTGCTCCTCCGCGCGTTCGTACTCACCGAGCCGCCAGTAGGTCCACGCCAGGTCGCTGAGCGCCTGCACCTCGAAGTCGCGGTGGGCGTGGCCGAGCTTGCGTGCGCGCTGGAGCGCCAGGGTCTGCAGCGTGAGCGCGTCGTCGTGGTGCGCCTGCCGGTCAAGGTAGGGGCGCAGCGCCAGAGCCAGCATGCCCACGCAGATCTCGGGTCCGTGGACGGCGGTCGCGATGATGTTGCCGCGTTCGGCGTCCAGCCAGGTGATCGCCTGTCCGGCGTCGCGGATGGGCGGGATCGGGGTGGTCGGCTGCGGGATGCCTTCGCGGTGGCTGAGGCTGTCGGGGAAGAGCCGGTCCACGGCGGCGCGGGAGCGGTGCAGGTAGTAGGTGAGCAGCTGCAGTACCGGGACGGTGCCGTCGTCCTCGGCGATCGAGCGCGCGTGGTCACGGAGCAGGTCGTGGAAGGTGTAGCGGCCCGGTTCGAGCTGCAGCAGCATGTGGGCGTCCAGGAGGCCTTCGAGGAGTTCTTCGGCCTCCTCCTCGGTGATCCCGGCCAGCGCGGCCGCGCCGTACGGATCGATGTCGCGCCCGGGCGCCAGCCCGAACAGGCGGAACATGCGCTGCTCGGCCTCGTCGAGCTGCTCGTAGGACAGGGCGAAGGCCGCCGAGACCCCGTCCAGGAGCCGGCGATGGTCGCGTAACCGGTCGGCCAGGTAGGAGACGGTCCAGCGTGGGCGGTGCTGGAGGCGGGCGGCCGAGATCCGGATGGCGAGCGGGAGATGCCCGCACAGCTGCAGCACCTCACCGACCGCCTCCGGCTCGTCGCGGGCGCGTTCGCCCACGATCCGCTCGAACAGCCCGGCGGCGTCCTGTTCGCCCAGCACGTCGACCGACAGCGCATGCGCGCCGTCCAGGGCGACCAGACGCCGCCTGCTGGTGACCAGGACGAGGGTGTCGGAGTGCCCCGGCAGCAGGGGCCGCACATGATCGGCGTCCAGGGCATTGTCCAGTACGGCCAGCACACGGCGATCGGCCAGCTCGGCGCGCCACAGGGCGCTCCGCTCGGCCAGGGTGACCGGGATGCGGTCGGCGGGCACCCCCAGCTGGCGCAGCAGGGTCTCCAGTGCGGCCGCGGCGTCGACCGGCTCCCGGCCCGCGGTGTGCGCCCGCAGGTCGATGAAGAGCCGGCCGTCCGGATAGCGGGCGGCCAACTGGTGGGCCACGTGGACGGCGAGGGTGGTCTTGCCGATCCCGGCCATGCCGTCGATCGTGACCACCGGCCCGTGGTGCTCGCCCGCGAGCCGTTCCAGCTCGGCGGCCCGCCCGGAGAAATCGGGAATGTCGTAGGGCAGGAAGGAGCGCTGCGCCGCCCTGGGCTGCGGAGACTCGACCGGCTGCGCGGCGTCGGCCAGGCGGAGCGCCGGATCGTCAGCCAGGACCGCCCGCTCCAGCTCGGTGAACGCGTGCCCGGGATCCAGGCCCTGTTCGTCGGCGAGAGCCGTACGGTAAGAACGCGCCGCTGCCAGGGCGTCGGCCTGCCGCCCCGCCCGGTGCAGTGCCAGGACGAGATGGCCGGTGAGCTTCTCGCGCAGCGGGCCGGCGGCCACCTGGGCGGCCAGCTCGTCGAGCAGTTCGTCGTGCCGTCCGGCGGCGAGCTCGGCCTCCACCAGGCGCTCGTAGGCCGACAGCCGCCGGTCGTGCCAGAGCTCCCGGACGCCGCTGACGTACTGCGCGTGCACGTCCTCCACCGCCTCGCCGCTCCACAGGTCCAGCGCCTTGCGCAGCTCGCCGGCGGCGACCAGCTCGGTGAACTCCTGCGCGTCGACCTGCCCGGGCTCGGGCTGCGCGACGTAGCCGCCGCTCCGCGTCTGGAGGAGCTCCACGGCTCCCGCACCGCGCAACACCTTGCGGAGCGCGGTGATCGAGGCGTGGATCTGCGATCGGGCGGTGTCGGGCTGGTCGTAGCCCCACATCGCGTCGATCAGCCGCTCGATGCTGATCACCCGGCCGGAGTTGAGCAGGAGGTAGGCCAGCACCGCGCGGTGGCGTGGGGCGATGCCCGTGAGCGGCTCGCCGTCGACGATCAGCTGGACTGGGCCGAGCAGGGTGAAGCGCAGCATCGTTCCTCTATGACATCGCATCGTGAGTGCATAGCGAATGTATCAATCCGGACAGCCAGTCTGATCTCACACCGACCGAGACCGGAGGAGAACACGATGGAAGCCCGGATGAAGAACCCCGCCACGATCATCCCCGCCGCGCAGAAGCCGATCTTCGAGCTGATGCAGGCCGCCCAGTCGCAGGGGCTGCCCCAGGAGCTGATGGAGATGATCCACCTGCGGGTCAGCCAGATCAACGGCTGCAGCTTCTGCGTCGACGCCGGCTACAAGAACCTGCGCAAGCTCGGCGAGAGCGACGAGCGCGTCGGCCTGGTGGTCGCCTGGCGCGAGGCTCCCTACTACACCGACGCCGAGCGGGCCGCCCTCGAACTGGCCGAGGCCGCCACCCGGCTGGCCGACCACACCGACGCGGTCCCCGACGAGGTGTGGAACAACGCCGCCGCCCACTTCGACGAGAAGCAGCTGGCCTCCATCCTGCTGATGATCGCCGTCACCAACCTCTTCAACCGCCTCAACGCCCCGATCCGGCAGGTCGCCGGCACCTGGTAAACCACTCACCGAAGGAGGAACCGACATGTCTGTCGTCCGCACCCACCGCTACTCCGTCGCCGGCGCCGATCTTGAGGAGTTCCTGGCCCGCCGCAGCTCGCTGATCGCGACCGTCCGGGAGGGCCACCCCGGGCTCACCCACGCCACCCTCATCCAGCTCGAGGACGGCACCTATACCGACACCTGGCACTGGGAGAGCGCCGAGCAGCTGGGTACCGCGCTCGCCGCCCTGCCCACCTTCTCCGAAGCGCCGCTGACCATGGCCCTCACCAAGGACGGCACCGCCCAGAACGGCCAGGTCATCGACGAGCACTGAGACACCCGGCCGATGCCGGAGGACACACGGACTGACTCGAGGGCGCTCGCCGCGGCCGGACGCGGCGTCCGCCACGGCCGCGCACGTCCATCGTCCCGCCGCCTTCGGCCGCGGACCCCGGCGTCATCGACGGCGAGCGCCCTCCATCGCCGGGATGACGGCCAGGGGCATCTACGCTGGCATCCTTCCGGCCACCCCCCCGACGCCGACGGAGACCGCGAGACGGTCCCCCCACAAGATGGAGACACGATGAGCATGGCCACGAGTCCGGACGCGCAGTCGCCCGCGCCGCATGTCGCCGACAGCCACGATCTGATCCGTGTGCAGGGCGCGCGCGTGAACAACCTCAAGGACGTCAGCGTCGAGATCCCGAAGCGCCGGTTGACGGTGTTCACCGGCGTCTCCGGTTCGGGCAAGAGCTCGCTGGTGTTCGGCACGATCGCCGCGGAGTCGCAGCGGCTGATCAACGAGACCTACAGCGCCTTCGTGCAGGGCTTCATGCCGACGCTGGCGCGGCCGGAGGTCGACGTCCTCGAAGGGCTGACGACGGCGATCATCGTCGACCAGGAGCGGATGGGCGCCAACCCCCGCTCCACCGTCGGCACCGCCACCGACGCCAACGCGATGCTGCGGATCCTCTTCAGCCGGCTCGGCCGGCCGCACATCGGCTCGCCCCAGGCCTTCTCCTTCAACGTCGCCTCCGTCAGCGGAGCGGGCGCGGTCTCGTTCGAGCGCGGCGGGAAGAGCGTGAAGGAGCAGCGCGACTTCAGCGTCACCGGCGGCATGTGCCCGCGCTGCGAGGGCATGGGCCGGGTGACCGACATCGACCTGACCCAGCTCTACGACGACTCCAAGTCGCTCAACGAGGGCGCGCTCACCGTCCCGGGCTACAGCGTGGACGGCTGGTACGGCCGGATCTTCAGCGGCTGCGGCTTCTTCGACCCGGACAAGCCGATCCGCGACTACACCGAGGCCGAGCTCCGCGACTTCCTCCACCGCGAGCCGACCAAGGTGAAGGTCGAGAACATCAACATGACGTATGAGGGTCTGGTTCCGAAGATTCAGAAGTCGATGCTGTCGAAGGACAAGGAGGCGCTGCAGCCGCACATCCGGGCGTTCGTGGAGCGGGCGGTGACCTTCACCGCCTGTCCCGAGTGCGGCGGTACCCGGCTCAACGAGGCGGCCCGTTCCTCGCGGATCGGGGGGATCAACATCGCCGATGCCTGTGCGATGCAGATCAGTGACCTGGCCGGTTGGGTGCGCGGGCTGCAGGAGTCGTCGGTGGCGCCGTTGCTGGCCACGCTGCAGCAGTCCCTGGAGTCGTTCGTGGAGATCGGGCTGGGGTATCTGTCGCTGGATCGGCCCTCGGGCACGCTGTCGGGCGGTGAGGCCCAGCGGGTGAAGATGGTGCGCCATCTGGGCTCCTCGCTGACCGATGTCACCTATGTCTTCGACGAGCCCACCACGGGGCTGCACCCGCATGACATCCAGCGGATGAACGGGTTGCTGCTGCGGTTGCGTGACAAGGGCAACACGGTGCTGGTCGTGGAGCACAAGCCGGAGACGATCGCGATCGCCG
>NZ_NGFP01000188.1 GCF_002149035.1 Streptosporangium minutum | reverse complement strand
CCCTCACGTACGAGAGCCTGGGCGAGCACGGTGGCGGTGGTGGTGCCGTCGCCCGCGACGTCGTCGGTCTTCTTGGCGACTTCCTTGACGAGCTCGGCCCCGATCTTCTCCCACGGGTCCTCGAGCTCGATCTCCTTGGCGATGGAGACACCGTCGTTGGTGATCGTGGGTGCGCCCCACTTCTTCTCCAGGACGACGTTACGGCCCTTGGGGCCGAGGGTCACCTTGACGGCGTCCGCGAGCTGGTTCATACCGCGCTCGAGACCGCGCCGGGCGTCCTCGTCAAACGCGATCATCTTGGCTGCCATACGGCTAGACCTCCCAAACGCAGGGTGGCTTGCACCGGATCGAGCCGACGCCCGCGACGGCATGTGGACCCGCGACTCCGTTCGGCGGGTCCCATCGTCTCGATCCAGGTTGGCACTCTCCAACAGGGAGTGCCAACGAACTGTTTAGCACTCTACCGTGCCGAGTGCAAGCCGTGACGCTCTGACCTGCGTCCAGCTTAAAGCGAGGACCCACGTTCAGAGCGAAGGCCCGGCCCGCCGCTGGAACGGCGAGCCGGGCCGACATGCGGGAAGATCCGCGCGGACTGCGCTGCCACGGGAGCTTCCGGCATTTCCCGACGAATGGATGGAACGGTCGTGTCAGACCGCCCTGACGGATTCCGCCTGGGGGCCCTTCTGACCCTGAGTGATCTCGAACTCGACCCGCTGGCCCTGCTCGAGCGCACGATAGCCATCCATCATGATCGCGGAGTAATGGACGAACACATCCTTACCACCGTCTACCGCGATGAAGCCGTAGCCCTTGTCCGCGTTGAACCATTTGACGGTGCCTTGCGCCACTTCCGACTCCTCTTACTGGACTTGAGGACATCGCCCATTCCTCGCGCGAAGTCCGCAATCTCCGAGGCGTAGACATCGCCTACGTCGATCGTTCTCGACCATACCTGTGGGACACCGTAGGGCAACAGAGTCAATCTGAGAACTACCGCTTTACGTACGCATTCAGGGCCGGGGACGAGTTTTGCCGATGCGATTAATTGGTTAAAAACTGCATCACATCTCGGGGCACAGATATGAGCTGACGTCACAAAACACGACACCCGCACGCGGTCAGGCCGCGCGCGGGTGTCGTGGAGAGGCGGTGGGAACGCCGGAGGATCAGCCCCCCGCGACCGCCGGGATGATGGAGACCTGAACGCCGGGCGGCGTGGCGGTGTCAAGGTTGTCCACGAAACGGACGTCCTCATCTCCGACGTAGACGTTGACAAAACGGCGAATCTTGCCCGTTTCATCAAGAATGCGCGCACCGATGCCGGGGAAGTCGGCGTCGAGCTTCTGCAGAACATCCCGCAGGGTCTCGCCCTCTCCGCGCACCTCGGCGGAGCCGTCGGTGTAGGTCCGGAGAATCGTCGGAATCCGCACAGAAACGCTCATAATTCAGTACCTTTCAGGAGTTTCTAGGCGATAGCCGTACGGAAAGCGTCAAGAGACGGCCGGATGACGGCGGTGGGGCGCGCGTGGTCCGCCACCGCGTCGAGGGTCTTGAGCCCGTCGCCGGTGTTGAGGACCACGGTCTCGGCCTCCGGGTCGAGCTTTCCCGCGGCGACCAGCTTGCGCAGCACGCCGACGGTGACGCCGCCCGCGGTCTCGGCGAAGATCCCCTCGGTCCTGGCCAGCAGCCGGATCGCGTCGACGATCTCGGCGTCGGTGACGTCCTCCACCGCGCCGCCGGTGCGCCGGGCGATGTCCAGCACGTAGGGGCCGTCGGCCGGGTTGCCGATCGCCAACGACTTGGCGATGGTGTCCGGCTTGACCGGCCGGATCACGTCGTGACCGGCCTTGTAGGCGGCGGAGACCGGGGAGCAGCCCTCGGCCTGGGCGGCGAAGATCTTGTAGGGCCTGTCCTCGACGAGGCCGAGCGCGATCAGCTCCTTGAACGCCTTGTCGATCTTCGTGAGCTGCGAGCCGGACGCGACCGGGATGACGATCTGGTCGGGGATGCGCCAGCCGAGCTGCTCGGCGATCTCGTAGGCCAGGGTCTTGGAGCCCTCGGCGTAGTAGGGCCGGAGGTTGACGTTGACGAAGCCCCACTTGTCGCCCAGCTCGTCGCCGATGAGCTCGGAGCAGAAGCGGTTCACGTCGTCGTAGGTGCCCTCGATGCCGACGAGCTTGCCCCCGTACACCGAGGCCATGACGATCTTGGCCTCCTCCAGGTCCGCGGGGATGAACACGCAGGCGTCCAGACCGGCCCGGGCGGCGGCCGCGGTCACCGCGCCGGCCAGGTTGCCGGTGGAGGAGCAGGAGAGGGTGTGGAAACCGAAGTTGCGGGCCGCCTCGACGGCGATGGCCACCACGCGGTCCTTGAAGGAGTGCGTGGGGTTGCCGGAGTCGTCCTTCACGTGCAGGGAGCGGATGCCCAGCTCGCGGGCGAGGTTGTCGGCCTTGACGAGCTTGGTCCAGCCGGGCGCCATGTTGGGCTTGGCGGCCACGTCCGCCGGGACGGGCAGCAGCGAGCGGTAACGCCAGATGTTCGTCGGCCCCTCGGCGATCTGCTCCCGGGTCACCCGTCCGAAGTCGTAGGCGATCTCAAGAGGCCCGAAACACTCGACACAGGCGAAGTTGGGGCCGAGGTCGTAACGGGCGCCGCATTCGCGACAGGACAGGGCCGCGGCGGGACCGAAGGGCTTGCCGCGCGCGTCTTCGACACGACCGAGCGAGGTGGTTTCAGTGCTTGCGAGCGCCATGAAGCGAGGCCTTTCCCTCATCTTCGTCTGCGACCACCCTGGTCACAGACCGGAATTGGCACCTGTCCCGGCCGACCTCGTCAGAAGAACGAGTCTTGAACCGGGAGGGTTGCCGGGGCTTCGCAGGGCCGGTCCCTCCACCCCTCTGGATGAGCAAATATTCAGTTGTAGACCTGACGAGCAGGTCCTACGCACTCTACCCCGCCCTGCCGTCATCCTGACCAGGTGTCTCACTACGCGAGATGTAGCGTGTTACCTGTCGGACGGCTCCGCGGGGGTCGTCGGCCGTGAAACGCACCGCCCGCACCCGTCCGAACCCGTTCACCTCGTACGGCTCGCGCAGCCGTACGACCAGATTCGTCATCCCGCCGACCTCGACCGAGAGCGTCTCCCCCACCACCTCGGCAAGCTTGCTCTGCCCCTTGCTCACCCGCTCCGTACGGACCGACTCGATCAGCCGGACCGGGATCACGACGTCCAGGAGACCGCCGAACCGGATCCGCAGCCGCTCGTCGTCCACAGCATGGGGATAGACCCACAGCGAGGCGATGAAGCCGAGGCTCCAGACCGCGGCGGCCACCATCAGCACCAGATGCGCCCACCGGGCCCACGCCCAGGGCAGCAGGTGATGGACCACCACCAGCTCCAGCGGTGACGTCACCACCATCGCCCACAGGATCACGCGCAGCCCCCGGTCGTAACCGATCGCCGCGCCGTTCTCCGGCACGTCCACCCGCCGCCGGACCGCCGGCCACAGTGCCGAGATCACCTTCATGACCCGAGTGAAATGGTTGACGCTACGGCAAGGTCAAGCGGTCACCGCGTACGCCCCGTTTCGCCGCGGGCGGGCGGCGGAGCCCCGCCGTTTCCCCGCGGGCGGCCTGCGGGGCCCCGCCGGGCGCACGCCCTTCGACGATCGTCCGCCCGGCGGGAGCCCCGTCTTCCCTCGGTCTTCACGGTGGCCCGCACCCCGCCCCGAGGCGCGACGGGAGGGGAACCGGGAGCGGACTACGGCGTCTTGTACTTCAGGGTGTAGGGGCTGGAGCCGTTCGAGGAGAGCACGCGGTAGCGGTAGTAGCCGGGCGTGCCGGTGTAGCTGATCTTCTCGTCGGGGCTCGGACTGTCGGAGGTGGCGACGACGCTCCAGTTGCGGCCGTTCCACTTCTGGAGGTAGAGGTCGAAGTCGACCCCGTCCTTGGCGTCCAGGCAGCCGGCGTGGACGCCGGTGACGGTCGAGCGGTAGTGGCGGTTGTTCGGCTGGTAGGCCGACTGCCCGCTGTTCAGGGTGCCGGTGGCGGTCTGCGGGTAGCCGGTGCAGGTGCCCGCGCCCGGGGGGGTGACGGTGCCCGGCGGGGTGCCGGTGCCCGGCGGGGTGGTGCTGTCGATCACCAGGGTCAGGCCGTAGGTCGTGAGGATCTCACCGATCGGCTGGAAGTAGGTGACGCCCCCGGAGGTGCAGTCACCGGAACCGCCGGAGGTGACCCCCTGGGCCTGGTCGACGGAGATGAAAGAACCCCCGGAGTCGCCCGGCTCGGCGCAGACGTTGGTGCGGGTCACCTCCGAGACCTCGCCCTGGGGGTAGTTGACGCTGGTGTCGCGCTGCTGGATGGTGCCGCAGTGCCAGCCGGTGGTGGAACCGGACCGGCAGACCGAGGCGCCCTCGATGGCCACCCTGGAACCGGCCACGGTCACGGTGCCGCCGCTGCCGTTCTTCACCAGCGGTTTGGGCGTCCAGTCGGCGTTCACCGCCACCCAGGCGAAGTCGCTGCCCGGGAAGGTCGACCCCTGGAAGACGCCCTGGGCGGCCCGGTTGACGCCGGTCGTGGTGGCACCGGCCTTGCCGCAGTGGCCGGCGCTGACGAATCCGTTCTGGGTCCCGCGGGTCACCGAGAACCCGACCGAGCAGCGGCTCGAGCTGCCGATGTAGTAGGCCTCCCCGCCCACCACGTCGGACAGGGGGCGGGGCCGCTCATCGGACGACACCACCCGCACCGCGACCGGGTCCACACCGGCGTTCTCCAGGATGTTCGTGGTCGTCGTGACCGCTGTGGAGAGGACGACGACCTTGTTGATCTTCGTGTCGATGTAGCGCACGCTCCCTGTCTCCTGGCGGCTGGGCAGCGCGTGGTCGATGTGCTTCTTGATCGCCTGGAGGTCCGCCAGTGACCGGGTGACGATCTCGGCCCGGGCGCCCGCGGCGGTGATCACGGGGATGTCGGCGGCGCTGGTGGTGGCCACCACCAGGGTCTGCGCGATGCTTCCCGCGAACCAGGCGCCGCCGAACCGGCTGCCGAGCTGCGCGCGGAGCTGCGCCTCGATCGGTGTAAGGCGGGCCTCGTTCCGCAGGCGGGTCTCGGCCTCCTCTCTGGTGAGTCCGAGGTCGCGCTGGAGTGCTTCGAGCATGCCCGGCGGCGGTTTCCTCGCGGCCACGACCGCCGGGGGCTCCGCCGTCCGGGGTTGGGCGACGGCCGGGGCGGCCGTCATTGTGAGCGCGGTGATCGTCAGAACGCATCCCGTGGTGATGACGTGTCTGCGGGACATGGATCTCTCCTCGACCTCGGCTTTGCAAGCGTGAGGGGGGAGCGCGCCACGCATCACAGGTTGATCATGCGATGTGGGCAACGCCACCTTAATCCAGCCGTTGCCGATTAAGGTCGCAAAAGCCTCGCGCCACGCGGACGACGATTTCCAGCGAGGTCCACCGGCGTTTCCTGCCTCCACGGGGTGGCCCAGAAGCGGATTACGGTGTCCTGTAGCCCAGGGTGTAGGGGCTGGAGCCGTTCGAGGAGGGCACGCGGTAGCGGTAGTAGCCGGGCGTGCCGGTGTAGGTGATCTTCTCGTCCGGGCTCGGACTGTCGGCGGTGGCGACGGTGTCCCAGTCGCGGCCGTTCCACTTCTGGAGGTAGAGATCGAAGTCGACGCCGTCGTCGGCGTCCAGGCAGCCGGTGTGGACGCCGGCGACGGTGGCGCGGTAGTAGCGGTTGTCCGGCTGGTAGACCGACTGCTCGCTGTTCAGCGTGCCGGTGACGGTCTGCGGATAGCCGGTGCAGGTGCCCGTGCTCAGCGGCGGAGGGTTGCCCGCGGTGGTCATCAAGCTGAGGCCGTAGGTCGTGAGGATCTCACCGATCGGCTGGAAATAGGTGACGCCCCCGGAGGTGCAGTCACCGGAACCTCCGGAGGTGACCCCCTGAGCCTGGTCGATGGAGATGAAAGAGCCGCCGGAGTCGCCGGGTTCGGCGCAGACGTTGGTGCGGGTCACCTCCGAGACCGTGCCCTGGGGATAGGTGATGCTGGCGTTGCGCTGCTGGATGATGCCGCAGTGCCAGCCGGTGGCGGAGCCGGACCGGCAGACCGACGCGCCCTCGATGGCCTCCTTGGAACCGGCCACGGCCACGGTGCCGCCGACACCGTTGTCCACCAGCGGTTTGGGCGTCCACTCGGCGTTCACCGCCACCCAGGCGAAGTCACTTCCCGGGAAGGTCGACCCCTGGAAGACGCCCAGGGCGGCCCGGTTGACGCCGGTCGTGGTGGCACCGGTCTTGCCGCAGTGGCCGGCGCTGACGAACCCGTTCTGGGTCCCGCGCAACACCGAGAACCCGATCGAGCAGCGGCTCGTGACACCGACGTAGTACGGAGTGCCGCCCTGCAGGTCGGAGAGGGGGCGGGGTTGCTCATCGGACGGCACCACCCGCACCGCGACCGGGTTCACACCGGCGGCCTCGATGGCGTTTCTGGTTGCCGAGGGCGCGTCGGACAGGATGACGACCTTGTTGTTGCGCACGTCGACGTAGCGCACCCGCCCGTTCGGATGGCTGGACAGAGCTGCGTCGACCTGCTCGACCGTCGCGTCGAGCTCCGCCAGCGACCGGTTGACGACCTCTCCACGACCGCCCGCGGCGACGATCTGGGGGATGTCGGCGGAGTCGGTGGTGGCCACCACCAGGCTCTGCGCGGTGATCCCCGCGTACCAGGAGCCGCCGAACCGGCTGCCGAGCCTCCTGCGGAGCTTCGCCTCGACCGGCCTCAGGCGGGCCTCGTTGAGCAGCCGGGTCCGGGCCTGCTCCCTGGTGAGACCGAGGTCGCGCTGGAGTGCTTCGAGCATGCCCGGCGGTGGTTGCCGTACGGCCAGGACGGCTGAGGCGTTAACGGCGGGAGATGTGGCGACGGCAGGGACGGCCGTCATTGTGAGCGCGGTGATCGTCAGAACGCATCCCGTGGTGATGACGTGTCTGCGGGACATGGATCTCTCCTCGACCTCGGCTTGCCGGCATGAGGGGGGAGAACGCCATGTATCGCTGATTGATCACACGATGCGGGCAGCGCCACCTTAATCCAGCCGTTGCCGATCAAGGCCGCAAAAGCCCCACGCCACGCGGACGACGATTCCCGGCGATCCCCCGCCTACCACGAGGGAGCGCCGTGAACCGGCCCGCCACCGCCCGTCATGATCAGCGGCCGTAGGTGTGACCCGACGGGGCGCGGCCGGCGGTCAGCCCGCTGCGGGACGGGTCAGGGTGACTTGTAGCCCAGGACGTAGGGGCTGAAGCCGCTTGAGGAGAGCACGCGGTAGCGGTAGTAGCCGGGCGGGCCGGTGTAGGTGATCTTCTCATCGGGACCCGAACTGTCGGAGGTGGCGACGGTGTCCCAGACGCGGCCGTTCCATTTCTGGAGGTAGAGGTCGAAGTCGACGCCGTCGTAGGCGTCCAGGCAGCCGGTGTGGACGCCGGCGGCGGCCCGGTAGTAGCGGTTGTCCGGCTGGTGGACCGACTGCTCGCTGTTCAGCGTGCCGGTGACGGTCTGTGCGTAGCCGGTGCAGGTGCCCGTGCTCAACGGCGGGGGATTGCCCGCGGTGGTCATCAAGCTGAGGCCGTAGGTCGTGAGGATCTCACCGATCGGCTGGAAATAGGTGACCCCGCCGGAGGTGCAGTCACCGGAACCTCCGGAGGTGACCCCCTGGGCCTGGTCGATGGAGATGAAGGAACCCCCGGAGTCGCCCGGTTCGGCGCAGACGTTGGTGCGGGTCACCTCCGACACCGTGCCCTGGGGGTAGGTGATGCTGGCGTTGCGCTGCTGGATCGTTCCGCAGTGCCAGCCGGTGGCGGAGCCGGACCGGCAGACCGAGGCACCCTCGATGGCCTCCTTGGAGCCGGCGACGGCCACGGTGCCGCCGGTGCCGTTGTCCACCAGCGGTTTGGGCGTCCAGCCGGCGTTCACCGCCACCCAGCCGAAGTCGTTGTCCGGGAAGTGCGACGCCTGGAAGACGCCCAGGGCGACCTGGTTGACGCCGGCGGTGACGGCGCCGGTCTTGCCGCAGTGCCCGGCGCTGACGAACCCGTTCTGGGTCCCGCGCAACACCGAGAAGCCGACCGAGCAGCGGCTCGTGACACCGACGTAGTAAGGGGCGCCGCCCACCACGTCGGAGAGGGGGCGGGGTTGCTCATCGGACGGCAGCACGCTCACCACGCTCGCGTCCACGCCGGCGGTCTTGATGATGCCCTCGGCCGTCGAAGGCTCCTCGGCGAGGACGATGACCTTGTTGCTCCGCACGTCGACGTAGCGCACGCTTCCCCCGTGCGGGTGCGCGGGCAGGACCTCGTCGAGTTTCTCCTTGATCGCGTCGAGCTCCGCCAGCGACCGGCTGACGACCTCTCCGCGGCCGCCCGCGGCGAGGATCTGGGGGATGTCGGCGGAGTCGGTGGTGGCCACCACCAGGCTCTGCGCGATGCTTCCCGCGTACCAGGAACCGCCGAACCGGCTGCCGAGCCTCCTGCGGAGCTTCGCCTCGACCGGCCTCAGGCGGGCCTCGTTGAGCAGCCGGGTCTGGGCCTGCTCCCTGGTGAGACCGAGGTCGAGCTGGAGTGCTTCGAGCATGCCCGGCGGTGGTTGCCGTACGGCCGCGGCCGCCGGGGTCTCCGCCGTCGGGAGTCGGGCGACGGCCGGGGCGGCCGTCAGCGTGAGCGCGGTGATCGTCAGAACGCATCCCGTGGTGATGGCATGTCTGCGGGACATGGGCCTCTCCTCGACCTCGGCTTTGCCGGCATGAGGGGGGAGAACGCCATGTATCGCTGATTGATCACACGATGCGGGCAGCGCTACCTTAATCCAGCCGTTGCCGATCAAGGCCGCAAAAGCCCCGCGCCACGCGGACGACGATTCCCAGCGCCCCCCTGATGGCCGGCTCGGCGCGGGGACGGGTCAGGGTGACTTGTAGCCCAGGGTGTAGGGGCTGGAGCCGCTCGAGGAGAGCACGCGGTAGCGGTAGTAGCCGGCCGCGCCGGTGTAGCTGATCTTCTTGTCGGGCCCCAGGTCGTCGGCGGTGGCGACGGTGTCCCAGACGCGGCCGTTCCATTTCTGCAGGTAGAGGTCGAAGTCGACGCCCTCGTTGGCGTCCAGACAGCCGGCGTGGACGCCGGCGGTGGTGGCGCGGTACTGGCGGTTGTTCGGTTGATAGGCGAATTGCCCCCTGTTCAGAACGCCGGTGATGATCTGCGGATAGCCGGTGCAGGTGCCCGCGCTCGGCGGCGCGTCGGCGGTGCTGTCGGTCACCAGGGTGAGGCCGTAGGTCGTGAGGATCTCACCGATCGGCTGGAAGTAGGTGATACCGCCGGAGGTGCAGTCGCCGGAGCCGCCGGAGGTCACCCCCTGGGCCTGGTCGATGGAGATGAAAGAACCGCCGGAGTCGCCCGGCTCGGCGCAGACGTTGGTGCGGACCAGTTCGAAGACGTTGCCCTGGGGGTAGGTGATGCTGGCGTTGCGCTGCTGAATGGTGCCGCAGTGCCAGTCGGTGGTGGAACCGGAGCGGCAGACCGAGGCGCCCTCGATGGCCTCTTTGGAACCGGCCACGGTCACGGTGCCGCCGACGCCGTTGTCCACCAGCGGTTTGGGCGTCCAGTCGGCGTTCACCGTGACCCAGCCGAAGTCGCTGTCGGGGAAGTTCGACGCCTGGAAGACCCCCTGGGCGATCCGGTTGAAGCCGGTGGTGACGGCGCCGGTCTTGCCGCAGTGCCCGGCGCTGATGAACCCGTTCTGGGTCCCGCGGGTCACCGAGAACCCGATCGAGCAACGGCTCGTGACGCCGACGTAGTACGGGGCGCCGCCCACCAGGTCGTGAAAGAGCCGGGGCTGTTCCTTGGACGGCACCACCCGCACCGCCTCGGTGTCCACCCCGATGGCCTCGATGTCGTGCTCGGTCGCCTCGGACTCCGAGGAGAGCACCGCGACCTTGTTGTTGCGCACGTCGACGTAGCGCACGCGCCCGGCGGTGGGACGGGCGGCCAGGGTCCCATCGAGCTCCTTCTTGATCACCTGGAGCTCCTTCAGCGACCGGTTGACGACCTCGGCCCGAACGCCCAGAGCCGTGAGCCGGGGGATGTCGGCGGCGCTGGTGGTGGCCACCACCAGCGTCCGCGCCGTGATCCCCGTATACCAGGCGCCGCCGAAACGGTCACCGATCTGCTCGCGGACCTGCGCCTCGATCGGCGCCAGGCGTGCCTCGTTGGCCAGGCGTTCCTCGGCCTCCTGTCTGCTGAGTCCGAGGTCGCGCTGGAGTGCCTCGATCATGCCCGGCGGTGACTGCCGGGCGGACGGAACCGCTGAGGCGTTCACGGCGGGAGATGTGGCGACGGCAGGGACGGCCGTCATTGTGAGCGCGGTGATCGTCAGAACGCATCCCGTGGTGATGACGTGTCTGCGGGACATGGATCTCTCCTCGACCTCGGCTTTGCCGGCATGAGGGGGGAGAACGCCATGTATCGCTGATTGATCACACGATGCGGGCAGCGCCACCTTAATCCAGCCGTTGCCGATCAAGGCCGCAAAAGCCCCGCGCCACGCGGACGACGATTTCCAGCCAGGGAACGCCGTGAACCGGCTCGGCCATCCCCGGACGCCCCCGCCCATCCCGTAGAGGCTCATCCCGTAGAGGTCAGGGTCCTGAGCGTGTTCGCGCGGACGGTCAGCCCGGTGCGGGACGGGTCAGGGTGACTTGTAGCCCAGGACGTAGGGGCTGAAGCCGCTTGAGGAGAGCACGCGGTAGCGGTAGTAGCCGGGCGGACCGGTGTAGGTGATCTTCTTGTGGGCTCCCAGGCCGTCGGCGGTGGCGACGGTGTCCCAGACGCGGCCGTTCCATTTCTGCAGGTAGAGGTCGAAGTCGACGCCCTCGTAGGCGTCCAGGCAACCGGCGTGGACGCCGACGGCGGTGGCACGATAGTGGCGGTTGTCCGGCTGGTAGGCCGACTGCTCGCTGTTCAGCGTGCCGGTGACGGTCTGTGCGTAGCCGGTGCAGGTGCCCGTGTTCGGCGGCGGAGGTTTGTCCGCGGTGGTCATCAAGGTCAGGCCGTAGGTCGTGAGGATCTCACCGATCGGCTGGAAATAGGTGACCCCGCCGGAGGTGCAGTCACCGGAACCTCCGGAGGTCACCCCCTGAGCCTGGTCGATGGAGATGAAAGAACCGCCGGAGTCGCCGGACTCGGCGCAGACGTTGGTGCGGACCAGCTCGAAGACCGTGCCCTGAGGGTAGCTGATGCTGGCGTTGCGCTGCTGGATGATGCCGCAGTGCCAGTCGGTGGTGGAACCGGACCGGCAGACCGAGGCGCCCTCGATGGCCTCCTTGGAACCGGCCACGGTCACGGTGCCGCCGACGCCGTTGTCCACCAGCGGCCTGGGCGTCCAGTCACCGTTCACCGCCACCCAGCCGAAGTCGCTGTCGGGGAAGTTCGACGCCTGGAAGACCCCCTGGGCGACCCGGTTGAAACCGGTGGTGGCACTGCCCGCCTTGCCGCAGTGCCCGGCGCTGACGAACCCGTTCTGGGTCCCGCGCAACACCGAGAACCCGACCGAGCAACGGCTCGTGACACCGACGTAGTACGGGGCGCCGCCCACCAGGTCGTGAAGGAGCCGGGGCTGTTCCTTGGACGGCACCACCCGCACCGCCTCGGTGTCCACACCGGCGGCCTCGATGCCGTGCTCGGTCGCCTCGGACTCCGAGGAGAGCACCGCGACCTTGTTGTTGCGCACGTCGACGTAGCGCACGCGCCCGGCATGAGGACGGGTGGCCAGGGTCACGTCGAGCTCCTTCTTGATCACCTGGAGCTCCTTCAGCGACCGGTTGACGACCTCGGCCCGAACGCCCAGAGCCGTGAGCCGGGGGATGTCGGCGACGCTGGTGGTGGCCACCACCAGCGTCCGCGCCGTGATCCCCGCGTACCAGGCGCCGCCGAAACGGTCACCGATCTGCTCGCGGACCTGCGCCTCGATCGGCGCCAGGCGGATCTCGTTGGCCAGGCGTTCCTCGGCCTGCTCCCTGGTGAGACCGAGGTCGCGCTGGAGTGCCTCGACCATGCCCGGCGGCGATCGCCGTACGGCCGCGGCCGCCGGGGTCTCCGCCGTCGGGAGCCGGGTGACAACCGGGGCGGCCGTCAGCGTGAGCGCGGTGATCGTCAGAACGCATCCCGTGGTGATGGCATGTCTGCGGGACATGGATCTCTCCTCGACCTCGGCTTTGCCGGCATGAGGGGGGAGAACGCCATGTATCGCTGATTGATCACACGATGCGGGCAGCGCCACCTTAATCCAGCCGTTGCCGATCAAGGCCGCAAAAGCCCCACGCCACGCGGACGACGATTCCCGGCGATCCCCCGCCTACCGACGAGAGGGCGCCGTGAACCGGCCCGCCGCCGCCCGCCGGGATCAGAAGCCGTAGGCGTCGCCCAGCGCGCTCTGGACGTATTTGCGCGCCTGGTGGATGCGGGACTTGGCGGTCCCGAGCGGGATGCCGAGCTGCTCGGCCACCTCGTTGTAGTCGAGCTGGCAGATGTCACGCAGCACCAGCGCCTGGGCCAGGTCCGGCTTGTCGGCCTCCAGCGCCTCCATCGCGTCGAGCAGGTCCAGCCGGGATCCGGCGATCACGCTCACCCGGGCGACGTCCGGCCTCTGCAGCGGCAGCTCGTCCGAGCTCTGCTCGGCGGAGCGCCGCTTCAGCGAGCGGTAGGTGGTCCGGGCGCAGTTGGCGGTCACGATGTGCAGCCACGTGGTGAACCGGGCGCGCCCCTCGAAGCGGCCGATGTTGCGGGCCACCGCCAGCAGCGTGTCCTGGCAGGCCTCCTCGGCGTCCTGCCGGTAGGGCAGGATGCGCCCGCAGTGCCGCAGCACGTCTGGCTCGATCCGCTTCAGCAGCTCCCCCAGCGCGCGGTGGTCACCTTGGGCGGCCACCCGGGCCAGTTCCTCGGTCGTCTCGTCCAGCGCCATCACGAGCCCCCATCAGCGGTCACAGTCGCTCGACATCCTACGGTCGAGGGTTATGTTTGGTTAACCTTCGGGACAAGCATGTCCCTTGGCGAGGGGGTCTATTGAACGCGATCCTGGTGGCCTCCAACCGCGGCCCCGTCTCCTTCACGCTCTCCGAGGACGGCTCCCTGAGCATGCGCAGGGGAGGCGGCGGTCTGGTGTCGGGTCTGGCCGAGGTGGCCAGAGACCTCAACATGCTCTGGGTCTGCGCCGCGCTGTCCGACGGCGACCGAGGCGCGGCACGGCTCGCGCCCGGCGGCCGGCTCGACCAGGCCGGCTACGACACCGGAGCTGTGCGGATGCTCGACATCCCTCCGACGATCTTCCACCGCGCCTACAACGCGGTGGCGAACTCCACCCTCTGGTTCGTCAACCACCTCCTCTACGACACCCCCAACCGGCCGCAGTTCGACGCCAGGTTCGGCCGCGAGTGGGAGTCCTACCAGGCCTACAACGAGGCGTTCGCGATGGCGCTGGCCGAGGAGGCCGCGCACGGGGCGAGGGTGATGGTGCAGGACTACCACCTGAGCCTGGCCCCGGCCATGCTGAGAGGCGAGCGGCCCGACCTGCGGGTGGCCCACTTCTCGCACACCCCGTGGGCGCCGCCGGAGTATTTCAACCTGCTCCCCGACGACGTCGGGATCGAGCTGCTCGAAGGCATCCTGGGCGCCGACCACGCGGGGTTCCTGACCGCCCGCTGGGCGGGGGCCTTCATGGACTGCTGCGAGGCGGTGCTCGGCGCCGGGGTGGACCGTACGGCCCGCACCGTCACCCACGGCGGCCGGACGACCCGCATCGGCGTGCACGGCCTCGGGGTGGACGGCGACGCCCTCTGGGCTCGGGCCCGCGAACCCGACGTCGAGTCGCACATGGCGGCCCTGCGTGACCAGGTCGGCGACCGCAAGCTGATCGTGCGGATCGACCGGACCGAGCTGTCCAAGAACATCGTCCGGGGGCTGGCCGCCTACCGGGAGTTCCTGTCGACCCACCCCGAGTGGCACGGCAGGGTGGTGCACCTCGCCTTCGCCTACCCCTCCCGGCACGACCTGCCCGAATACCGCGAGTACACCGCGGCGGTGCAGCGCTGCGCCCAGGAGATCGAGGACGAATACGCCACCGAGGACTGGGCCCCGGTGATCCTCAACGTGCACGACGACTACCCGCGCTCGCTGGCCGCCTACCAGCTGGCCGACGTGCTGCTGGTCAACCCGATCCGCGACGGCATGAACCTGGTGGCCAAGGAGGGCCCCGTCCTGTCGCCGAACAGCGCACTCGTCCTGTCCCGGGAGGCGGGCGCCGCCGCCGAACTGGGCCGGCACGCCCTGCTGGTAAACCCCTACGACGTCTCCGCCACGGCCGCCGCCCTCCACGAGGGCCTGGTCATGCCCGAGGAGGAGCGCGCCCGCAGGGGCGCCCTCCTGGCCGCCGCGGCCACCGCGCTCCCCCCGCACCGCTGGTTCTCCGACCAGCTCACCGCTCTCAAGTGAGCTCTGGGATTGCTTTGCCTGCCATGAGATAGTTTCCATTGACATTTCCCCCCCCACCCGAGGGAACCCGTGACCACGATCACGCCCGTCCGGTTGATCCGTGATCGCGCGACCTGGCTCATCTACCTGCAGATCGGCACCTTCGCCACCTACCTGTACGGCCTCAGCGCCGCCCTCCCGATGCTCCGCGTCGACCAGGGGGTGTCGCAGGCGGTCGCCGGGCTGCACGGCACCGCGATGGCGATCGGCGGCATCCTCACCGGGCTCGCCCTCCCCTGGCTGACCCGGAGGATCGGCCGCCGGGCGGTCACCTGGCTGGGACTGGCGGGCATGAACGCCGGCGTGCTGCTGGTGATGGCCGGCACCGCGCTGCCGGTCACCCTCCTCGGGTACGGCGTCGCCAGCGGGATGGCGTCGATCACCCTCTACGCGGGCATGGCCGCGCTCAACGACCACCACGGCCCGGCGGGCGCGGCGGCGATCAGCGAGGCCAACGCCGTCGGGGTGACCGTCGGCGTCGCCGCGCCGTTCGTCATCAGCCTCGCCGCGCAGACCGCGCTCGGCTGGCGGGCGGCGCTGCTGCTGACCCCCGTCCTGACCGCGCTGCTCGCGCTGACCATGGGGCGGGTCTGGATGCCCGGACGCGAGGACGCCGGGGCCGTCACCGGCCCGGAGACCGGGGCCCGGTTCGGCTGGCGGTTCTACACCGCGGGCGCCGTGCTGTTCTGCTGCGTGGCGCTGGAGTTCTGCTTCAACCTGTGGGCGGCGAAGCTCCTCGCCGACCAGACCGGGCTGCCGGGCGCGGTGGCGGCGCTGGGGCTGACCGCGTTCACATTGGGGCTCGCGGCCGGGCGCTTCGCCGGAGCACGGCTGGCCCTGTGGATACGGCCCCCCGTCCTGTTCGTCGGCGCCCTGGCGCTCACCGCCATCGGATGGGCGCTCTTCTGGCTGAGCCGGGACCCCGCGCTCTCCTACGCGGGTCTGGCCCTGTCGGGGCTCGGGGTCTCGCTGCACTTCCCGCTGGCCCTGTCGCGCGTGCTGGACGCCTCCGGCGGGCGGCCGGATCAGGCCACGGCCACGGCCTCGATCTTCGCCGGCGTCGCAGTGGCCGTAGGACCGCTCCTGCTGGGCGCGCTGGCCGACGGGTTCGGCACCCAGCGGGCCTTCCTGATGATCCCCGTCCTGATCGGGCTGGCCGTCACCGGGATCCTGGTCAGCTCCAGGTTGCGCGCTTGAGCGTGCCCGCCAGGCCGGGGGTGTTCCAGACGTCCACCACGAGGATCCTGGACTTGGGCAGGAACCACTCGCGCTGGTCGAAGGTCGCGGTCTGCTCACCGTTGCTGTACTTCACGCACCGGCCGAACCAGGATCGGTAGTGGGCCTTGTGCCCCGGGCCGACCTGGCGCAGCCCGGCCACGGTGGCCTTGCCGAGGACCTGTCCGTGCTTGCCGTTGAACGGGCAGCGCTGCACGTCGCTGGCGGGGTAGAAGGGCCGCTCGGGCGTGTAGGCCGAGAAACCCTCGTGCCCGTACTTGATCACCTTCGGGCCGAACAGCCAGAAGGCATCGCATTTCGGGGTGAAGTAGCCGGCGGAGAGCTTGCCGCACGCCCCGGTTATCACCTTGACCCGGTCGCCGTCGCGATACACCTCCCAGCTGGAGGGGATCGTCAGGTTCATCCCGCGGAAGGACAGGGTCTGCGTGGCCGAGGCGGACGAGGTCGAAGCGGACGAGGTCGAGGCGGAGGCGGTCATCGGGGTGACGAGCATGGCGGCGCCGGCCAGCGCGGCGAGGGCGTAAGCGGTCTTTCTCATGCGAGGAAGCTACTTGTCCCGACTTGCCAACGACTTAACGCTCGATGGCATCGGCGATCGAGCCGAGCAGCTCCATCACCCCGGAGGGCCCGTCCACGACGATGTCGGCCTCCACCGCGATCTCGGCCGACCCGCTGAACACCGTCACGCCGGGCAGCCCCGACGCCCGCACGGCCGCGAAGGCCGGCAGATCGCCCAGGTCGTCCCCGGCGAAGAGCACCGACCGCGCCGACCGTTCCTCCAGGAAGGCACTCAGCGCCACTCCCTTGTCCACTCCCGGCGGGCGCAGCTCCAGCACGAACTTGCCCGGCTCGACCGTCAGCCCGGCCTCGGCCGCCAGCTTGGCGACGGGCTCGCGCAGCGCCTCCAGCACGGCCTGCGGGTCGGCGGTCTGCCGCGTGTGCACGGCCACCGACCGTTCCTTGTCCTCGAACCGGGTCCCGTCGAACCTTGAGATCAGCGGCGGCAGCTCGGCGCGGACCCGGGCCAGGCCGGGGTGGACGGGTGGCGCGGTGAGCCTGCCCGCCTCCCAGCGTTCGAGGCCGTAGTGGCCGAGCACGACCAGCCCCGGCACCCGGGCCAGGGAGCCGTACTCGACGGCGGTGGCGGCCGGGCGGCCGGTGACGATCACCACGGCGCCGACCAGCTCGCCGAGCCTGGCCAGCACCGCGGGACCGTCCGGGTGGATCCTGGCCGAGTCGGGATCGGGCACGATCGGGGAGAGCGTGCCGTCGAAGTCGAGTCCGATCACGGCCCCGGCGGGGTCGGCCAGGATCGCCCGCAGTCCGTCGGAAGTGTTCACGGTCATGCTCGCCCGACCTCTCGTCGGCTCCGCCGCCCTGCCTGGCTCATGTGATTCGCCCCCAGAGGATCGGCCCGGCTGCCTGTCTGACTGGCCGTACCCAGAGATCAGGGGCGCAAGCCCATGCGCCGGGCGGCGCGGTCGCGCCGGCGCGTCTCGCGGAGCCGGCGCAGGCGCTTGACCAGCATCGGGTCGTGGGCGAGCGCTTCGGGCCTGTCGATGAGCTCGCCGAGGAGCTGGTAGTAACGGGTGGCCGAGATGTCGAAGGTCTCCCGGATGGCCTGTTCCTTGGCGCCGGCATGGCGCCACCACTGGCGCTCGAAGACCAGAAGCCCCCGCTCCCTGTCCGTGAGGGCCCGTGGGTCCGGTTCCCGGGCGGCGCCGTCACCGGGGATCGGCGCGGTGTCCATTGCTGTCCTCCTCGGTCGGGCACGCG
The DNA here is from genome assembly GCF_002149035.1 of Streptosporangium minutum. Lineage (GTDB taxonomy): Bacteria > Actinomycetota > Actinomycetes > Streptosporangiales > Streptosporangiaceae > Streptosporangium > Streptosporangium minutum. The sequence goes on along the minus strand of NZ_NGFP01000188.1, from coordinate 965 downwards.
GTGATCACACCGCGCACGCGCGGCCCGTTGCCAGGATAGTCGGGAATTTCGGGCTGGTTACGACGCATGCATTTCCGACTGTTCATGACGGATGCGGAGACGTACAGTCACCAGATGTGACCTCAGTCATCACCCTTCTCACCGACTACGGCCTGGAGGACGGCTACGTCGCCGCCTGCCACGGCGTGATCGTCGGAATCTCGCCGGAGTCGCGGATCATCGACGTGTGCCACCTGGTCCCGTCCGGGGACGTACGGCGCGCGGCGGCGATCCTGGCACAGACGATCGCCTATCTGCCCGCCGGCGTGCACATCGCCGTGGTGGACCCCGGGGGCGGCTCACGCCGGGCCGTGGCGGTCGAGGCGGGCAGCCACGTGTTCCTCGGCCCCGACAACGGCGTGCTGTCCTGGGCGGTCCACGCCAGCGGCGGCGCGAAGGCGGCCTACGAGCTGGCCAACGAGGACTTCTTCAGGCGACCGGTCTCGCCGACCTTCCACGGGCGCGACGTCTTCGCTCCCGTGGCGGCGCATCTGACGGTCGGGCGGAGCATCGCCGAGCTGGGGCCGGAGATCCCACTGGAACGGCTGGTCTCGCTGCCCGCGCCGACCTCGCTGGTGCGCGAGGGCGTGGTGGAGGGCGAGGTGCTGTCGGTGGACCGCTACGGCAACACCCAGCTCTCGGTCGGCGCGAGCGACCTGTTCACGCTGGGGGTGCGGCCGGGCAGCACGCTGGTGGTCTGGCTGGGCAGGAGGCAGATCGCGGTGCCGTTCCGGGAGACGTTCGCCGCGGTGCCCCCCGGGGAGCTGGTCGCCTTCGCCGACTCGGCGGGACTGGTCGCGCTGGCGGTCAACTCCGGCGACGCCTCCCAGCGGCTGGGCCTTCCTCCGGGCGCCCACGTGCGGCTGTCCCCCGCCCCCTCGTCCGGATGAGGCGGCCACGGCCCCCTCGGCGCAGCCGCCCCAGAC
>NZ_NGFP01000187.1 GCF_002149035.1 Streptosporangium minutum | reverse complement strand
CTTGTCGACCTGCTGGACAGGCTGCTGGCCGGCGGCGTCGTCGTCACCGGGGACCTCGTCCTCTCCATCGCCGACCCCGACCCCGACGCCGACCCCGACCCCGACGGGCGATCCGTGCGAGATCCCGGCCACCCACCAGATCGCCCAGGTGCAGGGGAGCGGTGACGTCAGCCCGCTGGCCGGCCAGAGCGTCCGCGTCGAGGGCGTCGTGACCGGGGACTTCCAGGAGACGGACCAGCTCAGCGGCTTCTTCCTCCAGGACCCGACCCCGGACGCCGACCCGGCCACCTCCGAGGGCCTGTTCGCCTTCGCCCGCAGCTCGTTCAAGGACGTCAAGGCCGGTGACCGGGTGCTGGTCACCGGCAAGGTCGTGGAGTTCAACGGCTGGACGGAGCTGTCGCCGGTCACCGCGGTGGACGTCTGCGGCACGGGCGCCGCCCAGCCCGCCCGGCAGAGCCTGCCCCGCCCTGAGGGCGTGACCTTCGAGCCGGTCGAGAGCATGCTCGTCACCTTCCCCGAGCCGCTGACCGTCAGCGACCACTACAACCTGGGCCGCTTCGGCGAGGTCACGCTCTCCTCCGAGGGCCGCGTGTTCCAGCCGACCGACCGGCCGGGCGTGGACGCCGCCGGGAACGCGCGCCGCACCCTGCTCGTGGACGACGGCTCGACCAGGGAGAACCCCCCGGTCATTCCCCACACCGACCCGCGCACCGTCCGGCTGGGCGACACCGCGTTCGGCGCCACCGGCGTGCTGGGGTACGGCTTCGGCAAGTATCGGCTCCAGCCGACCAAGCCGATCAACTTCCTGCGGACCAGCCCGCGCCTGCCCGCCCCGTTCCCGGTCCTCGGCAACGTCAAGGTGGCCAGCTTCAACACCCTCAACTGGTTCACCACCCTGGGCTCGCGCGGGGCGAGCAACGCCGGCGAGCAGCAGCGCCAGCTCACCAAGCTGGTCGCCGCGCTGAAGGGCATGAACGCCGACGTGGTCGGCCTGATGGAGGTCCAGAACAACGGCCAGACCGCGGTCCAGGCCCTGGTCGACGCGCTCAACGCAGAGGTGGGCGCGGGCACCTACGCCGCGCTCGCCCACCCCTACCCCGGCACCGACCTGATCCACGTGACGATGATCTACAAGCCCGGCAGGCTCCGGCCCGTCGGCGCGGCCCAGTCGTCCACCGATCCGGTCTTCCGGCGTCCTCCGCTGATCCAGACCTTCCGCCGGGTCCAGGGCGGCCAGCCGTTCACGATGATCGTCAACCACTTCAAGTCGAAGGGCTGCGACGACGACGCCACCGGCCCCGACGCCGACCAGGGCGACGGCCAGAGCTGCTACAACGGCGAGCGCGTCCGCCAGGCGGAGGCGACGCTGGGCCTGATCGACAGCCTGGGACTGCCCAACCCGCTGGTGCTGGGCGACCTCAACGCCTATGGCGAGGAGGACCCGATCGACACCCTGGAGACCGGGGGCCTGACCAGCGTGACCAAGAGGTTCGTCCCCGCGCCGCTGCGCTACAGCTACCTCTTCGACGGCCAGGTCGGCGAGCTGGACCACGCCCTGGTCGGCAAGGACCTGCTCAAGCGGGTGACCAGCGCGACGATCTGGCACATCAACGCCGATGAGAGCCGGATCCTCGACTACAACACCGAGTACAACCCCCCGGCCCTCTACCGGCCCGACGCCTTCCGCTCCTCCGACCACGACCCCGTGGTCATCGGGCTCACCCTGCCCGGCGGCAGGGGCTGATCCCGGAGCTCACCCGTTGAGGGGGCCGGCGACGCGGAACGTCACCGGCCCCTTCTTTTCAGGTTTTGCGTAGATCAGTATGGTTTCAGGTGTTCTGTACCTCGTGTTACTTGCCGGAACGGCACGCTGGTGGTCATGCCTTTCGGGAAGGTCGCCGTCCGGTACGCCGTCACCGTGCCGCGCGTCGGGGCCGGCGCCTGAAGGGGGGCCTCCCCGGGGGTGGGTGGAATGCCGGGCGAGGGTAAGTGGTTATGCGAGCCATACAGATGCGACAGACAAGAGGAGCCAACGGTGGCGACCATCGAGGTAACCGAGAAGAACTTCAACGAGATCGCCGACGAGGGGATCGTCCTGCTGGACTTCTGGGCCGCCTGGTGCGGGCCGTGCCGCACGTTCGGGCCGATCTTCGAGAAGTCGTCGGAGAAGCACGACGACATCAAGTTCGGCAAGATCGACACTGAGGCGGAGCAGGCGCTTGCCCAGGGCTTCGAGATCACCTCGATCCCGACGATCATGGCTATCCGCGACGGCATCGTCGTCTTCGCCCAGCCCGGGGCGCTGCCCGCGCCTGCCCTGGAAGACCTGATCGGCCAGGTCCGCGCGCTCGACATGGACGCGATCCGAGCCGAGCTCGCGAACGAGATGGGCGTTCAGAACAACTGATGCCCGGGCCCGAAAAGCCCCGCGACCGTTGACGGCGCGGGGCTTTCGTGTCTCTCCGGAGTGCCGGGGAGGGGTCAGACCGAGCGGTAGAGCTCCGCCACCCGGAAGGCCAGGTCCAGCGACTGGCCCCGGTTGAGGCGCGGGTCGCACGCCGTCTCGTAGCGCAGCGCCAGGTCGTCCTCGACGATCTCCGCGCCGCCGCCCACGCACTCGGTGACGTCGTCACCGGTGAACTCGATGTGGATGCCGCCCGGGTGGGTGCCGAGGTCGCGGTGGACGTCGAAGAAGCCCGCCACCTCGTTCATGACGTCGTCCAGGCGGCGGGTCTTGTGGCCGCTGGGCGCCTCGAAGGTGTTGCCGTGCATGGGGTCGCAGATCCACGCCACCTGGGCGCCGCTCGCGGTCACCTTCTCCACCAGTGCGGGAAGGTGCTCGCGGATCTTCGACGCGCCCATCCGGGTGATGAACGTCAGCCGCCCGGCCTCGTTGTCCGGGTTCAGCTTCTCGATCAGCGCGAGGGCGTCCTCCGGCGTGGTCGTCGGGCCGAGCTTCACGCCGATCGGGTTGCGGATGCGGGCGAAGAACTCCACGTGCGCGCTGTCGAGCTGGCGGGTGCGCTCGCCGATCCAGACCATGTGCGCCGACACGTCGTACGGCTGGCCGGTCCGCGAGTCGATCCTGGTGAGCGCGCGGTCGTAGTCCAGGATCAGCGCCTCGTGCGAGGAGTAGAACTCGACGCTGTGGAACTCCTCCGGCTCGGCCCCGCAGGCGCGCATGAACGCCAGCGCCTGGTCGATCTCCCGGGCGAGCTGCTCGTAGCGCTTCCCGGCCGGGGACTCGATCACGAAGTCCTGGTTCCAGGCGTGCACCTGGCGCAGATCGGCGTAGCCGCCCTTGGTGAAGGCGCGGGCCAGGTTCAGCGTCACCGCGGAGGAGTGGTAGGCGCGCAGCAGCCGCCAGGGGTCGGGGACGCGGGACTCGGGGGTGAAGTCGAAGCCGTTGACCATGTCGCCCCGGTAGGCGGGCAGCTCCACGCCGTCGCGGATCTCGGTGTTCTTGGAACGGGGCTTGGCGAACTGCCCCGCCATCCGGCCGATCTTCACGACCGGCACCTTCGCCGCGTAGGTGAGCACGATCGCCATCTGCAGCAGCGTCTTCAGCTTGTTGCGCACGTCGTCCGCGGTGGCTCCGGCGAACGTCTCGGCGCAGTCGCCGCCCTGCAGCACGAAGGCCTCGCCTCGCGCCACCGCCGCCAGGTCCGCCTTGAGGTTGTCACACTCCCCCGCGAAGACCAGGGGCGGCAGCCCCTGCAGTTCGGCGACGACCTTGTCCAGCTCGCCGCGGTCGGGCCACTCGGGCTGCTGCGCCGCAGGCAGCTGCCGCCAGGAATCGAGGTTGATGCTCACGACATACCAGGCTATTGCAACCAGGTGCGCGAACAGACCTGATTGTCCACAGAGTGAGAACCTCTTTATGCATTGTGAGACTCGACCGGGCTCCTGACGTGCTCGGGGCGGACGCCGAAACCGATGAAACGGCGGGCCAGCGCGCCGATCGCCGGAATGCGCGAGATGTCGCGCGGCAGCCGTACCGGTCCGGCTCCCCCGGACAGGGCGGGACGGATCAGCCGGTGCTGCACCACGCGCTGGGCGAGCTGGGTGAGCACGGTGGGCGGGGTGCGGCGGCGCTGGACCCGGGCGAGCAGGGGCTCGGGGATCTCGGCCCCGGCGGCGAGCGGCCCGGCCAGCAGGTTGGCGGCGGCCACCGCGTCCTGCACGGCCAGGTTGATGCCGACGCCGAAGACGGGGGACATGGCGTGCGCCGCGTCACCGATCACCAGCAGGCCGGGGCGGTGCCAGCGGCGCAGCCGGTTGAGCGCGACCGACAGCATGCTCACGTCGCCGAAGTCCGACAGCAGCTCGACGCGCTCCTTGAGGAAGGGCAGCAACCTGGCGACGTGTTCGCGCACCGTCTCGATGCCCCGGGCCCGCAGGGCGTCGAAGCCGCCCTTGGGGATCAGGTAGGCGAGCTGCCAGTAGTCCTCGCGGTTGATCGCCACCATCATGTGCCCGGCGGACACCCGCAGGAACGGATCGCCGGGGTCGCCGGGGTCGCGCGGCAGCCGGAACCACAGCACGTCCATCGGGACGCCGTGCTCCACCGGGACGAGCCCGGCGGCCCGGCGCACGTCGGAGCGGCGGCCGTCGGCGGCCACGGTGAGCGCCGCCCGGAGCTCGTGCTCGCCGCCGGCGTCCCGGTAGCGGACCCCGCGCACCGCGTCGCCCTCGCGGATCACGTCGTACACCTCGGCGTTCATGACGAGCCGGAAGGTGGGGTACCGCTTCGCGGCGGCGGTGACCAGGTTGAGGAAGTCCCACTGCGGAACGAACGCGATGTAGTTGTATCTGCCGGGGAGCCTGGACAGGTCGGCGAGCGGCACCGTGGCGTCGTCGGTCTGCAGGGTCATGCTGTACGCCTTGCGGTGGGGCAGCCGGTCGAGCTCCTCGGCCAGGCCGAGCTCGTCGAGGACCTGCAGGGTCGAGGGATGGACGGTGTCCCCCCTGAAGTCACGCAGGAAGTCGCCGTGTTTCTCCAGGAGCGTCACCTGGACGCCGGCCCGGGCCAGCAGCAGAGCGAGCACGGCCCCCGCCGGGCCGCCCCCGGCGATCACGCATGTGTTCTGATCCATAATTCATCACCCATTGAAATTCTGACACAGAACGCCCCCAGGAAAACAGTCTTCCCGGCAATCCGTTCCTCACCCGGTGTCGAATGGTCAGGTGTGAGGACAGAACGTGAGCCTTCGGGGGTGCCGGCCACCGGCGAGGAGCCCGGCCTGGAGGATCTCCTGGCCCAGGTGGCACTGGGGCACGAGCAGGCCTTCAACCGGGTCTACGACCTGCTGGCCGGCCCGGTGTTCGGCCTGGCCCGGCGGGTCGTGCGGGACCGGGCCCAGGCCGAGGAGGTCGCGCAGGAGGTCCTGGTCGAGGTGTGGCGCACCGCGTCCCGGTACGACCGGACGCGGGGCAGCGCCCTTTCATGGGTGATAACCATGGCCCACCGCCGCTCGGTGGACCGGGTCCGGTCCGCGCAGGCCTCGGCCGACCGGGAGGAGAAGGTCTCCCGGATGTCCGGGGAGGTCGCCTACGACCAGGTCTCCGAGGTGGTCGCCACCCGCCTGGAGGGGGAGCGGGTGCGCCGCTGCCTCGGTGGCCTGACCGATCTCCAGCGGCAGGCCGTGACCCTCGCCTATTACGGTGGCTACAGCTATCCGGAGGTGGCGGGGCTGCTCCGGGTGCCGCTCGGCACGATCAAGACCAGGATGCGCGACGGGCTCGTCCGGCTCCGCGACTGCATGGGGGTGGAACGATGAACGAGGACCTCCACGCCCTGTCCGGCGCCTACGCGCTGCACGCGCTTCCGGAGCCGGAGGTCACGCTCTTCGAGGACCACATGGCCAGGTGCGAGGCCTGCGCCGTCGAGGTGCGCGGCCTGTCGGAGACCGCGGCCCGGCTCGCCATGGGGGCGGCCGAGACCCCGCCCGCCTCGCTCCGCGCCCGCGTCATGACCCAGATCGCCGAGGTCCGCCAGGAACCACCGCTCCTGAGCGACCGCACCGAGCCGCCGCCCGGCGAGGCGGTACGGCTTGAGCCCCGCTCCGCATGGCGCAGGCGCGTCGCGGCGGGCCTGGCCGTGGCGGTGAGCGCCGCCGCGGTGGTTCTCGGCGTCGTGGCCGTCGACGCCCGGCGGGAGAGCGACGAGCTCCGGCAGGTCGTGGCTGTGATCGCGGCGCCCGACGCCAGGACGGTCAGCCACCCCGTCTCCTCCGGCGGCACCGGCACGATGGTGATGTCCCCCTCCGAGGGGAGGATGGTGTTCACCGCGAGAGGGCTCCCTCCGCTGCCCGCCTCCCGGGTCTACGAGCTGTGGCTGATGGGCCCCGACGGCGTCCGCCCGGCGGGGCTGCTGGAGCGGACCGCGGACGGCGACACGGTGCCGGTCGTGGCCACTCCGCTCCGGGGCGACGACCGGCTCGGCCTGACCGTCGAACCGGCGGGCGGTTCCGACCGGCCCACCACGACCCCGATCATGGTCGCCGACCTGCCGTCCGCCTGACCGGGCCACGGCCGGCCCGGTCCTCGGCGGGGGCCACCCGCCGGAGCGTAGGCGCCGCCCGTAGGGGAGGGATGCCGTACACCCGGCGGGTGACGGGAGTCCGTATGAGGAGGGGCGCCGCACGCCCGGCGGGTGAGGCGAGTCGGTATGCGGAGGGAGCCGTCCGCCTGACGGGTGATGCGCGCCGTCACCCGGTTGGGCGAGGGTTGCTCCCATGAGCGTTTACGAGACCGAGCGGCTGACCGTCCGCCTGTGGACCCACGACCAGAGCGACCTCGACCGGATGACCGACCTCTATTCCCGCCCGGAGGTCACCCGCTGGCTGCCGCCCTTCTCCACCTTCGAGGCGGCGCCGGCGGTGGACGGCTGGCGGGCCTTCCACGCGCGGGACCGCCGGTTCGGATCCTGGGCGGTCGAGGTCCGCGACACCGGGGTGGCCGCCGGGACCGTGCTGTTCCGGCCGATCCCGGGAGGGGAGGGGGAGATCGAGGTGGGCTGGCACTTCCACCCCGACTCCTGGGGGAACGGCTACGCCACCGAGGCGGCCCGTGGCGCGGTCGAGCGCGGTTTCGCCGCCGGTCTGGAGGAGGTCTACGCCCTGACGATGCCGGGCAACGAGGCGTCCATCGCCGTCTGCCGGCGGCTCGGGATGACCCCGCTCGGCCGGACCCGGCGCTTCTTCGACCTGGAGTCGGAGATGTTCCACCTCCCCCGTACGGCCGCCGGCCTCCTCTGAACACCCATTCCCCGTACGGCCGCCGGCCTCCTTCGAACACCTGTCCTCCGTATGGCCGCCGGCCTCCTCTGAACACCTGTCCCCCGTACGGCCGCCGGCCTCCTCCGAACACCTGTCCCCCGGGCAGTCGCCGGCCTCCCCGGCGTCCGGGTCCTCCGGTACCTCCGAAGGTTTCCCGAGGTACCGGCTCCTCGAGACCTCCGGGGGCTTGCCGGAGCACCGGTTCCCGGCGGCTTCCGGGGGCTTTCTCCCGGGACCCCCGGAGGTTTTCCGGGAGTCACTGACGGTTTCCGGGGGTTACTGACGGAAGGTGTCAGCGACCCGGTCCTACGGTCGGGCCATGGCCTTCCACCGCAAACAACTCCGCGTGCCCGCCCCGGCCGTCGCCGCCGGACGTCACGTCAAGCGATACCACGTCAACCTCGACGGCTCCGAGATCGACCAGGCCCGCCAGGAGGCGGCCTACGCCTTCCTGCCGGGCCTGCTGCCCCGCCCCGACGGCACCCCGGCCGCCACGTTCACCGTGCTGCACGAGACCGCGAACGGCATCTTCCTCAACGCCTACAGCTGGTACTGGGACAACGTCCTGTACTGCAGGACCGCGGCCGCCGGGATCCCCTTTCTCGGCTGCCCGGACGAGGACTACACCCACTGGGTGGAGCTGGCCGAGCCACTGATCGGCTGCGTCTGGGAGCTGCCCCCCATCGAGCACGAGCGCTCCGCCTGGATCCGCCACGTCCTCCGGCCGGACAGGCCGGACCTCGGCGCCTACCTCGCCGACCTGCTTCCCGAGGGCCCCATCGGCTAGCCGCTCTCCCCGTCCGGGGCCGGCCCGCCGTGGACGGGAACGCGGCGCGGGCGCGGCCAGGGGCAGAAGGCCGGGGAACCGGAGGGGAAGCCGGCGCGGCGCGGATTGATGCCGGCTCCGTGACGTGCGAGCGTCGAGGACGACAACGCCCCAGCGAAGACAGGGAGAGGGAGCACGGTATGGACCACCACGAGCTCCGGCGGCGGTTTGCGGCTTTGACCACCGCCCATCTGGCGGACGCGTGCATTCGCGCTCGGATCCCGGTGCGGTGCGCGCCCGCGCGCCTGCACGCTGTCGTGCCCGGCAGCCGCCTGGCCGGGCGCGTGGTCCCCGCCCGGCACGCCGGCAGCGTCGACGTTTTCCTGGAGGCGTTCGAAGGGGCCGCGCCCGGCGACGTTTTGGTGGTCGACAACGGCGGGCGTCTCGATGAGGCGTGTGTCGGCGATCTGGTGGTTCTGGAGGCTCAGACCGCCGGGCTGGAGGGGATCGTGATCTGGGGGCTGCACCGCGACACGGCCGACATACGGGCGATCGGGCTGCCGGTCTTCAGCCTGGGGGCGGTCCCGACCGGCCCGCTACGCCTCGACGCCCGTCCCCGGGACGCGTTGGAGTCCGCCACGGTGGGAGACTCCACGGTGGGCCGTGAGGACCTGGTCCTGGGTGACGACGACGGGGTGCTCTTCGTGCCGGCAGGCCGGGCCGAGGACCTCTTCACGCTCGCGGAGACGATCCGCGACACCGAGCGACGCCAGGCCGAACGGATCCGCGCAGGTGTCTCCCTACGCAGTCAGGTGCAGTTCGACACCTATCTCGTTCAGCGCCGGCAGGCGCCCTCCCTGAGCTTCCGCGACCATCTGCGGGCCGTGGGCGGGGCCGTTGAGGAATGACCGCGTGTCGCGGCCGGGGGAGCGACAGCCCGGCGGTGCGTTCTGGCGGACCGCCTCCCGGACCCCGGGCCGCGCACATCCGGATACGCGAGCCTGCCGGTCCGGGCCTCCATGAGGAACGGACCCACGGACACCTCCTGCGGCGTCCATGGGTCCGTTCGCCCGATGTCAGAACCTGATGTCAGAACCCGATGTCAGAAGGTGGAGACGTTGAGCAGCTTCTCCTTGATGCCGTCAGGGTCGTCGGCGTTGTTCCAGTTGGTGGTGCCCGCCGCCTGGAGCGCGGACTTCACCGCCGCCGGCGTCGCCGCCGGATGCGTGGCCTTGTAGAGGGCCGCTCCACCGGCGACGTGCGGGCTGGCCATCGAGGTGCCCGAGATGGTGTTGGTGCCGCTGCTCCTCCAGGTGGACAGGATGCACACGCCCGGGGCGATGATGTCCACGTCGGCGCCGTAGTTGGAGAAGCCGGCGAACGTGTCGTCGACGTCGCTGCGGCAGGTGGACGCCGCCCCGCCACCGGGGAGCCCGTTGAAGTCGGCCAGCGCGCTGACCGTTATGACCTCGTCGTACGCCGCGGGCACGTGGTTGGCCGCGTTGTCGGTCTCGTTGCCGGCCGCGACCACGAAGGTCACGCCCGCCGCGACGGCGGCGCAGATCGCCCGGTGCATGGCGTCGTTGTTGGTGTTGCCGYAGTTGCCGTCGTCGGCGCCGAGGCCGCCGAGGCTCATGTTCGCGACCTCGATCTCGGAGGCGTGGGCGGTGACGTAGTCGATGCCGCAGATCACCTGCGACCAGCTGCCGCCGCCGCTGTTGTTCAGCACGCGCACCGGCCACAGGCGGGCGCCCGGTGCCACGCCGACGACGGCGCTGGTGTTGTCCAGCGCCCCGACCGTGCCCGCCACGTGCGTTCCGTGGCCGTGGCCGTCGTTGGCGCTCGTGCCGGTGTTGCAGTTCTTGGCCCCCGCGGTGTAGACGTTCAGGTCGGGGTGGTTGAGCTGGATGCCGGTGTCGATGATCGCCACATCGACGTTGACCCGCGTGTCCACGCCGTTGATGGCGGCGGTGGGGCTGAGCTCGGCGTCGACCCGGTTGACCCCTGTGGGCAGGGTCTGGGCGCTGATCGACACCACCCCGTCGGGCTGCACGAACTGCACCTGCGGGTCGCGGGCGACGGCGGCGGCCGCGGTGGCGCTCATCTTCGCCGAGTAGCCGCGGAGCGCGTGGTTGAAGATCTTGTCCACCGCGGCGCCGCGGGAGCGCGCCTGGGTGCCGGCGAAGGACGAGGGGTCCGTGCCGTCCCGCAGTACGACGATGTAGTCGCCGACAGGGTCCGGTGCGGCGGCGATCGCGGCTGTGGCCGGGATCGCCGTCATAGCGAGGGAACTCGCGAAGAGAGCTGTGAGGAGCGTTTTGCGCATGGGGGATCCTCCACTCTGCTGCCCGGTTTGGGCAGGCAAAGCTGAGGTTGACACGTTGAGTCAGGACTTTCTATAAGCTCAGTCAAGTATTTATCGTGATATTTATATAAAAAAATTGAAGTAGTCATATATCAACGTAAATAGCCCAGACCGGAAATGGGCGCGCCGGGAAGCGGGTCAGTCGGAGAGCTGGTCCAGGGCCCTGACCAGGGCGGCGGCGCTCAGGTCGCGGAGAGGGGCGTAGTCCTCCTCGGGGTACTGGCGAGGGCCGTTCTCCACCAGGATGATCAATGCGAGATAGAGGCGGTAGAGGGTGATCCGGGCGCGGGCGGAGTCGGTGAACTCCACCACGCCGCCCGCCTCCCGGTATCCCGCCACGAGCTCGTCGGACTCGTCCAGCTCGCCGAAGATCGTCGGCGTGACGAAGTCGGCCAGCGGGTCGCCCCAGAACGCCCGCTCGTGGTCGATGATCGCCTGGATGCGCGGGCTGCCGCCGGGGGTCAGGAAGACGTTGCCCGGCCAGACGTCGAAGTGGACCAGGGAGGGCGTCCTCACCTCCTCCAGCACGCCCGCGCTCGCCTCGATCACCGCCGAGATCTCCGCCGCCGGCCTCGGCAGCGGCGTCGCGTAGCGGCGCGCGTCCGCCAGGATCGCGCCGGTCATCGCGAGGAAGGCCGCTCGCCAGGTGCCGCCGGTCAGGCCCGCGTACGGGTAGCCGTAGACGTCACCGGTGACCGCGTTCAACCGGGCCAGATGGCCGCCGAGCTCCCGTCGGAGCGCCCGCTCGTCCGCGTCGACCGGCGTGACCCGGTTCCACGGCACCCCGTCGAGAGCGGCCAGGACCAGGTAGTCGCCGCCCAGGACCGGATCGTCGAACCCGGTGCACAGCAGCTCGGGTCCCGGCACGCCGGCCGGCCCGGCCAGGCGGTAGACCATCGCCTCGGTGCGCAGCAGGTTGCGTTCGTAGCGCAGCTGCTCCAGCTCCGGCGGGGGCGACAGCTTGAGCACCACCTCGCGGCGGTCCTCCAGCGTCAGCCGCCAGACGGCGTTGGCGAAGCCGTCGGTCAGCTCCGCGGAGGCGGTGATCCCGGTGCCGAGGGCCCGCCGCGCCAGCGCGTCGAGCTCGGCGGCGGTGAGCGGGCGCTTGGTCCTGCTGTCCATCGCGGTACCTCAGATCGGGGAGATCGTCCAGGAGGTCTCGATCTTGTCGCCGGGTTGGAGCACGACCAGGTCGGTGCCCGAGTTGAAGGCGTCCGGCGGGCAGGTCATCGGCTCGACGGCCAGCCCGGAGTGGCCGAGCCCGGTCCCGGTGCACACCTGGACCCAGGGCAGCGTCGCGGCGTCCCAGCGCATCTCGACCCCGCCGTCCGGGCCGCTCACCCGCACCCGGGCCAGCCCGTCGGCGTCCGGGACGATGCCGGTGAAGGCGTGGTCCACGGCGGTGTCGCCGACCGTGCGCCCGGTCGTGAAGTCGTACGGCGTGCCGGAGACGTCCTCCAGGGAGCGCGGCAGCAGCCGGTCGTCCACCAGCAGCACCTTGGTGGCGGGCACGTGCAGCTCGTAGCCCTCGACGTCGCCCGGCAGCAGCCACGGGTGCGGGCCGCAGCCGTAGGGGGCGGGGCCGTCGCCGAGGTTCTCGGCGGTCAGGGTGGTGGTCAGCCCGTCGGGGGCGAGGGAGTAGAGCACCTGCAGGGCGATGGTGAACGGGTAGCCGGGGGACGGGGTGATCGTGTACGCCAGCCGTACGAAACCGTGCTCGTCCTCCACGGCGAGCCACTCCACCGCCTCCCAGTCGACCTCCGCGACCAGCCCGTGGATGGCGGTGCCCCTGTCCTCCTCGTTCGCCACGAGCCGGTGGGTCTCGCCCTCGAAGACGTAGGAGGCGTCGGCGATCCGGTTGGGCCAGGGGGCGAGCAGGGTGCCGCTGTAGTAGGGGATCGGCCCGTCTGCCTGCCAGCTCGTCACCAGGTCGCGCTCACCGTGTCGGAGCACGCGCAGGGCCGCGGCCCGCTCGCTGATCTCGGCGTGCATGGTGCCGCTGCGGAGGGTGAACTGCCGGGACACGTGAGTCCTTTCGCCGGGGGAGTGAGGAGGGGACGGACACGACCTGCTCGAAGTTATACAGGCCGGGCCACCCCCGTTACGCGGAGGCCCGCTCGACCAGATGGGTGTCGAGTATCACCACGGGCTGCTCCAGATGCTCGCCGTTGATGCGGGCGACGAGGAGATGGGCCATCTGGCGGCCCATCGCCTCGGTCGGCTGGTGCACGGTGGTGAGCGCGGGGGAGGAGTGCGATCCGGCGGGGGAGTCGTCGAACCCGATCACCGCGACGTCCCCGGGGATCTCCTTGCCCTCCTCCCGAAGCACCCGGATCGCGCCCAGCGCCATCGGGTCGGAGGCGGTGAACACCGCGTCGACGCCGGGGTCGGCGGACAGCAGCTTGCGCATGGCGACGATGCCGCTCTCCTCGCTGAAGTCGCCGTACGCCACGATCTCGGTCATGCCGGTGGCGAGCAGCGCGTCACGGTAGCCCGCGAGCCGGTCCACGCCCACACCCATGTCCTGCGGGCCCGCGATGGTGGCGATCCGGCGGCGGCCCTTGCCCAGCAGGTATTTGACCGCCTGCCGCGCGCCGGCCCGGTTGTCCACGTCGACGTAGCTGTAGGGGGTCAGGCCGACGGGGCGGCCGCCGATGACCGTCGGCACGCCCATCGCCTCCAGCCGCCCGGGCAGCGGGTCGGCGCCGTGCAGCGAGATCAGCAGCACCCCGTCGACGTGCTGCCCGGTCAGGTAGTGCTCCAGCCGCTCGTGGTCCTGCGGCGTCTGGGCCATCGCCAGAATGAGTTGCAGACCGGTCTCGGACAGGGCCGAGCCGATGCCACGGATGGTCCCGGCGAAGTAGGGTTCGTCGAAGACGCGTAACTCCGACTCCGAGACCACCAGCGCGACCGTGTCGGTGCGCCGGGTGACCAGCGCCCGGGCCGCCCGGTTCGGGACGTAGCCCAGCTCCTGGATCGCCTGCTGCACCGCGCCGCGGGCCTTCTCGCTCACCTTCGGCGAGCCGTTGATGACCCGCGACACCGTGCCGCGGCCGACACCGGCCAGGGCCGCGACCGCCTCAAGCGTCGGACGACGGTCGCCGTTCATGTTCCTCGCCCCCATAAAAGTTTCGCTGGCCCCTTATTCTGCCGGACCGCTCAGGCCTCCACGCCTGATTGTCCCGGCATACCAGAGAGCGCTCTCTTTGGGAACTCTCAGCTGCGTCTCGTAGTCGACGTGCACCAGCCCGAAGCGCTTGCCGTACCCCCACGCCCACTCGAAGTTGTCCATCAGCGACCAGGCGAAGTAGCCCTCCAGCGGCACCCCGGCCTCGATCGCGGCGTGGCAGGTGCGCAGGTGGGCGTCGATGTAGTCCAGGCGCTCGCGGTCGTGCACGACGCCGTCGGCGTCCACGACGTCGTCGAAGGCCGCGCCGTTCTCGGAGATGACCAGCGGGATCCGCGGGTACTCCCGGGCCACCCGCAGCAGGAGCTCGTGCAGCCCGCCGTGGTCGATCTCCCAGCCCATGGCGGTGACCGGCCGGCCGCCCTCGACGAACGACACGTCCTCGCTGCCGACCCACGGCGACCCGGCGCCGGTGGGGGCCGCCGCGGCCGACGCCGCGCCGCCGGGGGTGCCCGAGACGGTGAAGCGGCTGTAGTAGTTGATCAGCAGCATGTCCAGCGGAGCGGAGATGACCTCCATGTCCCCGTCCTGGACGAACCCGGTCATCCCGGCGAGGTCCTCCAGGACGTCGGCCGGGTACTCGCCCTTCAGCAGCGCGTCCAGGAAGAAGCGGTTCTGCAGGCCGTCGATGCGGCGGGCGGCGTCCCGGTCGGCCTCGGAGCCGGTCTGCGGCGAGATCGCGTAGAGGTTGACGCTGCCGCCGATCCTGCTGTCGGCCCGCTGGGCGCGCATGGCCGAGGTGGCCAGGCCGTGCGCGAGGAGGAGGTGGTGGGCGGCGCGCACCGCCTGCGCCGGCTCGCGCCGCCCGGGGGCGTGCTCGCCGGAGGCGTATCCCAGGAACGCCGCGCACCACGGCTCGTTGACCGTGCTCCAGTTGCGGACCCGGTCGCCGAGCGCGTCGTGTACGGCCGCCGCGTAGTCGGCGAAGCGCTTCGACGTCTCCCGTGACGGCCAGCCGCCCGCGTCCTCCAGGGCCTGCGGGAGGTCCCAGTGGTAGAGCGTCACCCACGGGTCGACGCCGCTCGCCAGCAGCTCGTCGACCAGCCGGCTGTAGAAGTCGAGGCCCTTGGCGTTGACCGCGCCGCTGCCGTCGGGCTGGATCCGGGGCCAGGAGACGGAGAACCGGTAGGCGCCCAGGCCGAGGTCGGCCATCATCCGGACGTCATCGCGGTAACGGTGGTAGTGGTCGATGGCGATGTCGGCGTTCTCGCCGTTGACCACCCGACCGGGCTGCTGGACGAAGGTGTCCCAGATGGATCGGCCCCGGCCGTCCTCGGAGACGGCGCCTTCGATCTGGTAGGCGGAGGTGGCCGCGCCCCAGACGAAGCCTGCCGGGAACACCAGATCCGGGGTCTGAATCCGCGTCTCTTGCGTGGTCATGCCTTGACCGCACCTTCCATGAGGCCGCCGACGATCTGGCGACCGAACGCGACGAAAACGATGAACAGGGGGAGGACCGAGGCCGCCGTGCCGGTGAACAACATGACGTAGTCGGTGCCGTGGGCCTGGTTGAGCGCGGCGATCGAGGTCTGCACCACCGGGTTGTCCGGGTTCAGGACGATCAACGGCCACATGAACTCGTTCCAGGTCTGCATGAAGACGAGCAGCGCCAGTACGGCCATGCCGGGACGGAGCGCGGGCAGGATGACGTTCGCGTAGATGCGCATGGTGGAGGCGCCGTCGACGCGGGCCGCCTCGACGAGCTCGTCCGGCACCGCCTGGGTGGCGTACTGGGTCATCATGAAGACCCCGAACCCGTTGACCAGGAAGGGCAGGATCACCGCCTTGAGCTGGCCGGTCCAGCCGAGGGTGACCATGAGCTCGTACAGCGGCACCACGCCCATCTGCTGGAGCGGGACCATCATCGTCACCAGGATCAGGCCCAGAAGGATCTTGCTGCCCCTGAAACGGAGCTTGGCGAAGGCGAAGCCGGCCAGGGTGGAGATGAGCACGACCGACAGGGTCACGACGACCGAGACGATGGCCGAGTTGACCAGGCCGGTGAGGAAGTAGGCGTCCTCGGTGGCCAGCAGCCGCTCGACGTTCTCACCGAGGTGCCCGCCGGGCAGCATCGGCGGCGGGACGTCGATCGCCTCCTCGTTGGTCCGCGTGGCCATGATGAACATGTAGTAGATCGGGAAGGCCGACAGCACGAGGGCGAGGGCGAGGACGACCTTCGTCAGCGGGCCGGCGTCCCAGATGCGGTTGCGGGCCTCCGGCTGCGCGGGGCGTCGCCGGGTCTGGATCGCCGTCACTTGGAACCCCCGATGCGGCGGGTGAAGGAGTAGTTGATGAGCGTGCCGATGAGGATCAGCGCGAACAGCAGCCAGGCGGCGGCCGCGGCGTAGCCGAAGTCGAAGTCGCGGAACGCCTCCTTGACGATGAACATCGCCACGGTCTGGTACTGGCCGGTGGCGCCGCCGGCCATCGTCGGGTTGCCGTCGAACATGACCGGCTCGGTGAACAGGGTCAGGCCGCCGATGGTCGAGATGAACACGGTGAAGATGATCGTCGGACGCAGCATCGGGATGGTGATCTGCCAGAACTGCCGCCGCGCCGTGGCGCCGTCGATGGCCGCGGCCTCGTAGAGATCCTTGGGAATGGTCTGCATCGCGGCGAGCAGGATGATCGCGTTGTAGCCGGTCCAACGCCAGTCGATCATGGTGGAGATCGCGATCCACGAGGACCACTTCTCGTTCTGCCAGTTGATCGCGTCGACTCCGAAGAGGCCGAGGAACCAGTTGATCATGCCGTAGTCGCGCCCGTAGAGCTGGGTGAAGACGACGGCGACGGCGACGACGGAGGTGATCAGCGGCAGCAGCACGCCGAGGCGGAAGAAGAGCCGGCCCCGGATGCGCTTGTTGAGCGCGTTGGCGAGGATCAGAGCGAGGACGAGCTGCGGGACCGTCGACATGACGAACATCCCGAGCGTGTTGATCACCGCGTTCCAGAAGGCCTCGTCGGTGATCAGGGAGACGTAGTTGTCGATCCCGATGAAGGTCTTGTCCCCGGCGAGCTCCCAGTCGTGCAGCGACACCCAGAGGGTGTAGCCGAGCGGGAAGACGCCGAAGACGGCGAAGAGGAGGAAGTAGGGGGAGACGAGGAAGTAGGGAGTCGCCCGGAGGTCGAACCTGGCGAGTCCGCCGCCCCTCCCTCCCGAGCCCCGGTGCCCGGACGGCCGGCGGGGGCCGGGCCGGGCCGGAGCCGGGGTTTCGACGTGCAGGGTCATGTCCAGCCTTTCAGCGATGGGCAGGCGACCGGCCCGGCGGCGGGGAGGCCGCCACCGGGCCGGTGCGGATCGGGAAGGGGATCAGCCCGCTGCCTTGACGCCGGCCTCGAGGAACTTGGTCCAGGCCTGGTCGTAGGGGACCGAGCCCTGGTCCATGCCCTCCAGGACCTTCTCCACGGAGGTCTTCACCTGGGCGTGCTTCTCACCGAGGAAGGTGGGGAGCAGGTCCTTGACCGAGGCGCCGAAGATCTGGCCGGTGGGCGCGTCGTTGAAGAACGCGTTCTTCAGCTCGCTGACCGCCGGGTCCTGCTGTGCCGGGATGGAGCTCGGGAAGGCCGCGGCCTCCTGGAAGGCCATGACGTGGCCCTCCTTGCCGGTGAGGTAGTTGAGGACCTCGGCGGCCTCCTTGGGGTGCTTGCTCTGCTTGGGCACCGCGAGGTAGGAGCCACCCCAGTTGCCGGCGCCGCCGGGCACCGCCGCGACGTCCCACTTGCCCTTGTTGGAGTCGCCGGCCGCGCCGGAGACCACGCCGAGCATCCAGGCCGGGCAGCCCATCGTGGCGAACCCGCCCTTCTTGATGGCGGCGTTCCACGGCGGGGTGAAGGAGGCGAGCTTGGCGGTCAGGCCGGCCTCGCTGAAGCTCTTCACCGTGTCGAAGGAGGTCTTGATGGCCGGGTTGCTCTCGATGACGAGCTGGTTGCTCTTGTCGAAGTAGGAGATGTTGCCGTTCTTCGGCGCCTCCTGCGACAGGATCACGTTGTAGAGGGTGTTCGGGCCGTCGAGGAACTTGGGGTCGCCCTTGCCGGGGTTGGCGGCCTGGAACTTCTTGCCGACCTCCATGAAGGCGTTCCAGTCCGGCCAGAGCTTGCCGACCTCCTCGCGTTCGGTGGGCAGTCCGGCCTTCTCGAACAGGTCCGCGCGGTAGCACATGGTCATGCCGCCGATGTCGGTGCCCAGGGCGAACAGCTTGTTGTCGGCGTTGATGCCGTTGTCCCACTTCGCCGCGGGGAAGTCGGCCTTGCGGCTGTCCAGCCCGTACGCGGCGAGGTCGGTGAAGAACTGCGGACGGGCCTTCATGAGGCCCATCGCGCCCTCGTCCAGGGCGATGATGTCAGCCGCGCCGCTGCCGGCCTGCAGGCGCTGGAGCAGCTGGGGCAGGTAGACGTCCTCGAAACGGTCCGTCAGGTTCTGGTACTTGACCTGGATGTTCGGGTGCGCGGCGTTCCACGTCTCCACGGCCTTGTCGTAGCCGAAGTTCTCGCCGCCGCCGAAGGTGTGCACGGTGATGGTCACCGGCTCGGCCGCGGCCGGCGCGGAGCTGCCGCCGGCGGCGGGCTTGGCGTCGTCACTCGAACCGCAGGAAGTGATCGCCAGGGCGGTGGCGGCCATGACCGCGACCGCGGCCAGCTTGCCCTGCCGCTTGTTGTTCAACATTCCGGACCCCTCTCAGGTGGTCGCCCGAATCGATGGGAGGTGACATCGCGGATCGGTCCCCGACAAACGCGATCGGCGATGGGGTGGTTCCTCAATGTGCTTTGGGAGCGCTCCCACGAAGAGTGGACGATAGGCGGCCGGAACGTCAATATGCCGAAACTCAACCGTTACATCTGACTCGCCTAGGGGGGACGAACAAGTACACAGTTCAGCAAACCTCTCAGAGAGGTTTTTGGGAGCGCTCCCATCACATAGTGACACTCCGGGACATTCCGTACGGCGAGGCCGGCACGGAGGGGGCGGCCGCGCTGGAGGGGGTCGAGTCGCGGACGCCCGGAGGAGACGCGGGGAAAGGGATGCGCGGAAAAAGGGGGCGGACGG
>NZ_NGFP01000186.1 GCF_002149035.1 Streptosporangium minutum | reverse complement strand
GCGTCTCGCGGCCCGGGTCCTGCGGGGCGGACGGGAAGGTCTTCCGGCCGCGATCCCCTGGGGCGGGCGGGAGCGTCTCGCGGCCCGGGTCCTGCGGGACGGACGGGAACGTCTCCTGGTCGCGACCCTCCGGAACGGGGGGAAGCGTGTGCCGGTCCGTGCCGGTGGGCGGGACGGACGCCGGCCCGCCGCCGGCGCGGCCCTTCACGGGGGCGACCGCGGCCCGCAGGACCTCCCGCGCCGCGTCGGCGGCCGGCACCCCGGCCCTGATCAGCCGGTTCATCTCCTCAAGCCGCCGCAGGTCGCCCGCGTCGTAGCGGCGGTGCCCGCCCGGGCTGCGGCGGCTCGGCCCGATCCCGTAGCGCAGGTTCCAGGTGCGCAGGGTGGGAGCGGGCACGCCGAGCCGCCGGGCGACGGCCCCTATGCCGTAACCCGGCTCCTCCTCGGCGGTCACCTGACCCTGCTCGTCCATCCTCGGCTCACCCCATGCCCACGATCGCCTTACCAGCCTGCCAGGCAGTACGGGTGGTTCATCCCCCTGAACCCTTCTTTCGGGCGGCGGGCGCCGGCGGATGCAACCGCCGGCGCCGCGATCTCGAACCACCCTGTGATGGATACCGTCATTGTGCTGTTCAATCGCGATCTCCGGGTGCACGACCACCCGGCGCTGGCAGCCGCGTGCGCGAACGCGTGGCGTGTGGTGCCCCTGTTCGTGATCGGCCCCCGCGTGCCCGCGGGGCAGCGGGCCGGCTTCCTGGCCGAGTCCCTCGCCGACCTGCGCGGGTCGCTCCGGGAGCGGGGCGGTGACCTGGTGATCCGCAGGGGTGACCCGGTGGCCGAGACGCTCCGGCTCGCCCGCGAGCTCCCGGCCCAGGCCGTCTACGTCAGCGCCGACGTCAGCGCGCTCGCGCGGCGCAGGGAGCGGCGGCTCGCCGAGGAGTGCGAGCGGCACCGGATGGAGTTCCGTGCCTTCCCCGGCGTGACGATCGTGCCGCCGGACGCGCTCCGGCCTTCCGGCGGCGGCGACCACTACCGGGTCTTCACGCCCTACTGGCGGGTCTGGAGCAGGCAGCCGCGCCGGGAGGTGCTGAGGGCTCCCGGAAGAGTGCGGATCCCCGAGGGATTGGCGACCGGCCCGCTGCCGGTGGCCGGGCACGAGCCCCACGGGCTGTTCAGGGGCGGCGAGACGGTGGCGCGCGAGCGCATGAGGCAGTGGCTGAAATACTGCGTCGAGGACTACGCCGACGGCCACGACGACCTGGCCGGGAACCGCACCTCCAAGCTCAGCCCCTACCTGCGCTTCGGCTGCCTGTCACCGCTGGAGCTGGAGTCGCTGTCGGAGAACGGCGACGACTTCGTCAGGCAGCTCTGCTGGCGTGACTTCTTCCACCAGGTGACGCGGGCCTTCCCGCGCATCAACCGCGACGACTACCGCTCGCGGGGGCAGGAGTGGCGTGACGACGAGGACGCGGCGCAGGCCTGGAAGGAGGGCAGGACCGGCGTGCCGATCGTGGACGCGGGCATGCGGCAGCTGCTCGCCGAGGGGTGGATGCACAACCGGGCCCGCATGGTGACGTCGTCGTTCCTGGTCAGGCGGTTGCGGGTGGACTGGCGGGTGGGAGCCGGGCACTTCTTCGACCTGTTGCTCGACGGCGACGTGTCCAACAACTACGGCAACTGGCAGTGGGTGGCCGGGACCGGCAACGACACCCGGCCCAACCGGATCGTCAATCCCGTACGGCAGGCGAGGCGGTTCGACCCGGAGGGCGAGTACATCCGGCGCTACCTGCCCGAGCTGGACGCCGTGCCGGTAAAGATGATCTACGAGCCATGGCGCATGTCCACGGGGATCAGGGGTTATCCCGCCCCGCTGGTCTCGATGGACTGACGGGTCCTTCCCCGGAGGGGAAGAAGGCTCCGCCTCCCCGCGCCGAAAGGGGGCTGTCGCGGCGGTGCGTGAGCTCTCGCCCACCTCGGGGAAGAACAAGAGCTCTTGCGGCACACGAGCTACATCCGGGTCCGCGCGTACGCCTGCAGTGCGTCGCGGACGAACATCGCCCCCGCGGCGTCGTCGTACATGCCCGCGAAACGGGGGTCGTCGACGAACATGTCCCCCACGCCCTTCACCATCTCGATCGAGCGCTCCCGGTCGCCCTCGGCCGTGGGGGTGCCCGGGACCTGGCTCAGCCACTGGACGTGCCTGGCGGCCAGTGACCGAGCGTGTTCCGACGTCGGGGAAACCCCGGCCTTCGCCGCGGCGACCCAGGCGGCCACGAGGTCCTCGCTGGCCTGCTTCCAGGCCAGCTGCTGGTCAAGGGTCTTGCCGTGCCACCAGTCGTTGCTCACCTGGAACGCGTGCTCGCCCCAGCGTGAGATCACCTCGTCCTTGTAGTGGTCGTTGAACCCCGCCAACATCACGTCCATCCGCGGTTCCACCCCCGCCTGCAGGGCCTCGAGCGTGTGACGCACAGACCGGATCTGCCGTTCGACGCGGTCCCGTTCCTCCTCCAGCGCGGCGATGTGCGCCCGGAGTCCGTCATGCTCGTCCACCTCCTCGGCCAGGACCTCGGCGATGGCCGGCAGGCCCATCCCGAGCCGGCGCATGAGCAGGATCCGCTGCAGCCGGGCGACCGCGCCGAGGTCGTAGTAGCGGTAGCCGTTCGCGCCGAGCCGGGACGGGGCCAAGAGCCCGACGCGGTCGTAGTGACGCAGAGTACGGCTGGTGATGCCGGCCCTCGCCGCGAGCTCTTGGATCGTCCACTCCATCGTTCCAGTGTTACCCGCGGCGGAGCGTGGTCGCGATGATCTCCGAGCTGTCGGCGTGCAGGGCCTGCGCCGCCGTCTGCCCGGTCGCCGCCAGGTAGGCGTCGACCAGCCGGTTGCCCGCGGCGTACCCGGCGCCCATCGGCAGTCCTACCGGGGTGACACCGAGGTGCTCGGCGCCGGGGTCGCCGTGCACCCAGGCGGTGAAGTTCTCCATGCCTGTCACGTCGAGCCCGGTGAGCACCTTGGCGAAGACCTCGTCGTCGTGCAGGTGCGGCACGCCGATGCGGGCGTAGCCGAGCTCGTCACCGTAGAGCCGGCGGGCGAAGGCGTCGGCCAGGCCCTCGCCGACGATGTGCTCGCCGACGGTGACGGTCATCGGGTCCCACACCACCCCGCCCGGGCTCCATCGCAGGTTGTGGTGCAGTTCGTGTACGACGGTGGCCTCCAGCCGCTCCACGTTCTCGGGGAAGGGCCAGAACGTGATGGCGATGTTGCCCGAGATGCCGCCGAACCCGGTCAATCCTTTGCAGGGACCCATGAAGTGCTTGTCAGCCGGATCGCCGAGGACGGACAGCACGGTGATGTCCGGGGCCTCCAGCCCCGGCGTCGCCTCCAGCAGTACGGCCAGAGCGTCGTCGAGGGCGCGTTGCATCCGCTCCCAGGCCCCGGCCGCCGCCAGGGTTTCGAGCGCGTCGAGGCAGCGCTCCTCGTCGCGGTCGATGGGGAACCCGGACGATTGGAGGTGCACGGCGACCAGGTCGAGCTCGCCGGGGTGGTAGCGGTACATGCCCCTGTTGGCCTCCAGCATCGAACGCAGCAGGTCAACGCGGTCCGCGACCGGGGCCAGCAGGATCCGCCGCATGGCGGAGTAGGTGTCGAGAACAGTGATGGACATGGCCTCGATGCTAGAAGTTGACGCAGCGTCAAGGTCAAATCAGCGGCGCTCTTCGTCGAGGTACGGCCGGCATGCCGTCACCCGGTCCCGTCATGACCGGCGGTTCGCCGCTGCGATGCCCCGTTCCGCCCCACGGGGGCGGCGTATATCGGACGGAACGATCTGCCCTCTTCGCGCGTCGCAAATGTGTGATCTCCTTCGACAGCATGGATGACGACCTGCGCGCCGCCCGTGACCGGGTGCGGCGGCTGGAACAACTGACCAGGCAGCGTCAGGCGGTGGCCGTACAGCTCGACGAGGTCGGGCGGCTCATCGGCGACCTGGAGGCCGGGCTCGCCAAGGAGGAGCGCGACGTCTCCAGGCTGGAGGGCGGCGGCTTCGCGGCGTTCCTGTCCGGCCTTACCGGTTCCAAGGAAGAGAAGCTCGCCAGGGAGCGGGCCGAGGCGCAGGCCCTGCGGCAGCGCCTGGACGGGCAGCGGACCCGTCTCGGATGGCTCCAGGCCGACCGGGTGGCCGTGGAGAACGGCCTGGCCGAGGTCGCCACGGCCCGCGAGGAGTTCGCCGCGCTGCTCGAACGCAAGGAGCGGTCACTGGTCGAGTCGGCCGACCCCCGGGGGCGCGAGCTCGCCGAGATCGGCCGGCGGCTCGCCGACACCCACGCCGACCTCCGCGAGCACGAGGAGGCCCACCTGGCCGGTGTCGCCGCCGGCCAGGCGGTCGGTCAGGTCCTGCGCTGCCTCGGCGGCGCCCGTGGCGCGTCCACCTGGGACATGCTGGGCGGCGGCGGCTTCGCGGACATGGTGGAGCACGGCCACATGCGCGACGCGGACGAGGCGGCCTGGCACGCCCAGCGCGCCCTGGACGCCTTCTCCCGCGAGCTCGCCGACGTCGGGGTACACGTCAGTCCCCAGCTGCCCGAGGTGGACACCCGCTGGTTCGCCGACGTGTTCTTCGACAACATCATCACCGACGCGATCAAGCACCAGCGGATCGCCCGCACCGGCGAGGCCGTCACCGAGGTCGCCCGGTGGGTGAGCGGCACGGTCGACGACCTGGCCGCCCGGCTCGGCGAGCTGACGCGCCACCGTGACTCCCTCGTCGCCCGCCGCGAGGACGTTCTCACCGGTTGACGAGAAGACCCGCCGGGTGGGCTGACGGGACCGGCCAACGGTGGGAAGCTCGGGGCTGCAGGCATCGCACCGTCTCGATGGAGGGCAGCATGTCCACGCCTCTTGTGGTTCCGTTCCTTCGATACCAGGATGCCCCGGCCGCCATCGAGTGGCTGGGCAAGGTCTTCGGCTTCCGGCCGGTGCTCACGCTCCCCGGCGGGAAAGGCGGCGTCGGATACGCCCGGCTCGCGCTGGGCGACGCCGTGGTCATGCTGGCCTCGGTCCGCGACAGCGAGCCGTACCTGCGCAGCGCCCTGGACCTACCGGCGGTCAGCCAGGGGGTGTTCGTCGTGGTGGAGGACCTGGAGGCCCACTACGAGCAGGCCAGCGCCATGGGCGCGGAGATCGTGCTGGACATCGAGGCCACCCCCGAGGGCACCAGGGTCTACCTGGCCTTCGACCTGGAAGGTCAACTCTGGGCCTTCGGGGACGGCTTCGTCGTCGACGGCTGACCTCAGTGCTTGTGGTCGTGACCGTGCTCGTGGTCGTGGTCGTGCTCGTCTTCCTCGTCCGAGGGGCCCTCGGAGGGCTCCACGCCCAGCACGGCCTCGCGGGGCTCGATCTGCTCGACGTGCTCGATCAGCCCCAGGACGTGGTCCGGCTCGATGAGCCACTGCAGCGCCGTGGCGCCGCTGTCGTCGGCGGAGACCATCTCCGCCTGCTCCCTGCGCTCGTCGTCGTCCAGGTCGGCGTCCGGGTGGTTGATCTCCTTCAGTGCGGCGGCCTGGAGAGCGCCGATGTCCTGCACCTCCACAGTCAGCTCAACCGTCAGACGCAGATAGCGTTCAGTGCCCGATTCATCACTCATGGTGGAAATCCTAGTGCCCTTGGGAGGTGGGATCGGCCTAGGGGAGCTTCCACTCCACCGGCGTCGTGCCCTGCTGCTCAAGGAGCTCGTTGGCCCGGCTGAACGGCCGTGAGCCGAAGAACCCGCTCCGGGCCGACAGGGGACTCGGGTGGGCCGACTCGATGGCCGGGACGTCGCCGAGCATCGGGCGCAGGTTGCGGGCGTCGCGGCCCCAGAGGATCGCGACCATCGGCTTGTCGCGCGCGGCGAGCGCCTTGATGGCCTGCTCGGTGACCTCTTCCCAGCCCTTGCCCCGGTGTGAGGCGGGCTTGCCCGGCATGACGGTGAGCACCCTGTTGAGCAGCAGCACGCCGTGCTCGGTC
This sequence comes from Streptosporangium minutum, assembly GCF_002149035.1. GTDB lineage: Bacteria > Actinomycetota > Actinomycetes > Streptosporangiales > Streptosporangiaceae > Streptosporangium > Streptosporangium minutum. Next base: position 12,731 of record NZ_NGFP01000186.1, on the reverse strand, counting down.
CAGGGGGTCAGGTCGCCGTTGCTCGGCATGGGCAGCCCGAGGTCCTCGGTGAGCTCCTTGTAGATGTTGCGCAGGCTCCCCGGGATGGGCCGCACGTCGGCGGCCACCGAGAAGCTCAGGCCGATCGGGTGACCCGGCGTGGGATAGGGATCCTGGCCGACGATCAGCACCTTGACCTGGTCAAAGGGCTGTTGGAAGGCGCGGAGCACATTCGGTCCCGAAGGGAGGTACTGCCGGCCTTCGGCGACCTCCTTCCGGAGGAAGTCGCCCATGGCGGCGATCTTCTCGGAGACGGGTTCCAGGGCCGTGGCCCACCCGGCTTCCACGACTTCGTTCAAAGGACGTGCGGACATGCCGAAAACTCTATCGATGTTTGAGGTCCGGTACGGCTTGCACTCGAAATCCGGGCAAGCCGTACCGGACCTGCCCCTTTATTTCACCGAGCCGGCCATCATGCCCTGCACGAAGTACCGCTGGAAGGCGAAGAACAGCACCAGCGGGATGATCAGCGACAGGAAGGCGCCAGGCGCCAGGATGTCGACGTTGGTGCCGAACTGCCGCATCTGGGACTGCAGGGCCTTGGTCATCGGCTGGTTTCCGGAGTCGGCGAAGACCAGGGCGACGAGCAGGTCGTTCCAGACCCAGAGGAACTGGAAGATGCCGAGCGAGGCGACCGCGGGCTTGGCCAGCGGGAACACCACGGTCGAGAAGATCTTCCACTCACCCGCGCCGTCCATCCGCGCCGCCTCCAGCAGCGAGCGTGGGATGCCCGCGAAGAAGTTGCGCAGCAGGAAGATGGCGAAGGGGAGGCCGAAGGCGACGTGGAAGAGCACCACGCCGGCGATGGAGCCGAAGATCCCGAGGGTGCCGTAGAGCTTGGCGATCGGGATCAGCGCGATCTGGATCGGCACGACCAGCAGGCCGACCACCACCAGGAACAGCCCGTCCCTGCCGGGGAACTCCATCCAGGCGAAAGCGTAGGCCGCCATGGCCGCGATGCCGATCACCAGGAGGGTCGTGGGCACCGTGATGAACACGGTGTTCCAGAACGACGCGGTGAACCCGGTGGCCAGCAGGTCGGAGTAGCTCTTGAGGGTCAGCTCGGCCGGTTTGGTGAACGCCGTCCACCAGCCGGTGGAGTTGTTGGCCGTCTCCTCGCGGATCGAGACCACGAACAGGCCCAGGGTGGGGACCAGCCAGAACACGCCGATCAGCACCAGCGCGGCCTGGACGAGGCCGCCGCCGACCCGGTCCACGATCCGGCCGAGGGTACTCCGGGGCGGGGCGCCGAGAGTGGAGGTGGTCACTGGTTGTCCCTCCTGAACCGGCGGATGTTGATAATCATGAAGGGCAGGACGAGGATCAGCAGGAAGATGGCCAGCGCGCTGCCCAGCCCCTGGTTGCCGCCGCCGCCGAAGGAGACCCGCCACATCTCCAGCGCGATCACGTTGGCCTGCGGCTGCACCGAGCCCGGCGCGATGACGAAGACCAGGTCGAAGACCTTCAGGGTGTTGATGATCATTGTGACGAACACGACGAGCAGCACCGGGGAGAGCAGCGGGATGGTGATCTTGCGGAACACCTGCCATTCGGTGGCGCCGTCGATGCGGGCCGCCTCCAGCGCGTCCCGCGGGATGGCCGCGAGCCCCGCCGCGATCAGGACCATGGAGAACCCGGCCCACACCCAGATGAACGCGCCGATGATCGCCGGGGTGATCAGCGTCGGGCCCAGCCAGGAGACCCCGGTGAAGCCCGCCTCGAAGTTCGACTGCGGCAGCCGTACCGTGTAGTCGCCCGGAGCGAGTCCGGCGAAGCGGAAGGTTCCGTCGGCCTCGGTGCTGGCGGTGGCCTTGACGGCGCCGTTCTGCACCGCCTCGACCGTCACCCCGGCCAGGGCCTTCTCGGTGCCGTCCACCTGGTTGAGCGCGCCGCCGCCGCCCTGGGTGAAGTCCACCCACACGGTTCCGGCGAGTTCGCCCGGACCCGGCTGGACGGCCTTCGCCGTCGCGGCCGAGGCCAGGGTGTCGGGCTTCACGCCCACCAGCGGGATGAGCACGGCCTGCCCGGGCTTGGCGGGCTGCTTGGTCACCACCGCGCCCTGCTGGGCGGTCACCGGCGCCTGGTCGTTCTCCCTGGGGCGGGCGTCCGGGTAGCCCTGGTTGGAGCCGAAGAGACCGTCCACCGAGCTGATCACGGCGTTGGCCACGCCGCGGTCCGGTGCCTGCTCGTAGACCAGGCGGAAGATGACGCCCGAGGCCATCAGGGAGACGGCCATCGGCATGAACACGATCAGCTTGAACGCGGTGGCCCAGCGGATCCGCTCGGTCAGCACCGCGAAGATCAGTCCGACCGCGGTGACCAGGGCGGGAGCCACCACGACCCAGATCAGGTTGTTCCTGATCGTGGTCAGGGTGGAGGAGTCACTGAAGATCGCCGCGTAGTTGTCCGCGCCGACGAAGGTGTCGCCGGTCGCGTCGTAGAAGCTGCGGAAGATCGAGTAGATGATCGGGTAGATCACCATCGCGCCGAGCAGGAGGGCTCCCGGCAGCAGGAACCAGATCGCCATCGTGGGCGGCGGCCCCAGCTTGGAGGGGCCGCCCGGAACCGCTGCCGGCGCCGGGCCGGCGGCGGTGCTCTTCGCGGGGGAGGTCTTGCCCGGCTCCGCGTCCGCGTCAGCCGGGGGTGGGGGCCCGTCGCTCAGGTCGAGGGAGGCCCCATGGGCTTCGTTCGGTCCGGAGGAGGAGCCGCGGGCGGCGTCGCCGCCGCCGCGCGGATCCTGCGGGCCGTCTAACCGGTCGGTCACGGCCTCTCCCCTTTACTTCCAGGCCTTCTTGGCCTCGTCCTCAAGCTTGGACTGGATGTCCTTGATCTTGGACGGGTCGCGGACGAAGTCCTGCAGGAGCTTCCACTCGCCCTTGCCGTCGGTGCCGCCGAAGGCGCTGGGCGCCAGGTCGGACATGTCGTAGCGGACGGCGTCACCGGCGGAGATGATCGTCTGCGCGAGCTTCTTGGTCAGCTCGGCCGGGTAGTTGTCAGGCGAGACGTTGCGGTTGGGGGAGAGGTAGCCGGGGAGCTTCGCCCAGATCTCGCCGCCCTCCTTGGAGGCGAGGAACTCCAGCAGCGCCATCGCGCCCTTGGAGTCCTTCAGCACCACCGCGATGTCGCCGCCCAGCACGACCGGCTCGGTGTCGCCGGCCTTCGGGAACGCGAAGTACTTGGCCTCCTCGCCGAGCTTCGCGCCGGACTCCTCGGCCGTGGTGCCCACGAAGTCGGCCTCGATGACCATCGCCGACTTGTCCTGGCCGTAGACCTGGGTCACGCAGGTCGGGAAGTCGGTCTGCAGGGCGCCGGAGGTGCCGCCGAGCAGGAACTCCTTCTTGCCGACGAGCTGCCCGATCTTCTCCAGCGCGGTGGTCACGCTGGCGTCGGTCCAGGGGATCTCGTGCTTGGAGAGCTTGGTGTAGTTCTCCGGGCCCGCGCTGGACAGGTAGACGTTCTCGAACAGGTCGGTCAGGGTCCAGCCGGACGCGCCGCAGAGGGCGAAGGGCGGGGTGCCGGAGTCGGCGACGGCCTGGGCGGTCTTGACGAGCTCGTCCCAGTTGGTCGGCGGCTGCGCCCCGGCGTCCTGGAAGGCCTGGTCGCGGTACCAGATGAGCGACTTGTGGGCCGCCTTCACCAGCACGCCGTAGGCCTGGCCGTCGGCGGAGCCGAGCTCCTTCCAGTACGGGGTGTAGTTGTCGTCGATCTGCTTGAGCACCTCGGGGGCGAGGGGCTTGAGCGCCTTCTGGTCGGCGTACTGCTGGACCAGGCCCGGCTGGGGGAGGATCGCGATGTCCGGCGGGTTGCCGCCCTGGATGCGCGGGCCGAGGTAGGCGCCGGTGTCCTCGCCGGTGGAGGCGTAGGTGACCTTGGCGCCGGTCTTGGCCTCGAACGCCTTGAGCACTTCCTGGAAGTTGGTCTGCTCGGCGCCGGTCCACTTGGCGGCGACCTCGACGGTCACGCCCTCAAGGGTCTTGGCGGCCGGGGCGGCGGCCGAGGAGCTGCTGCTCGCGGCGGGGGAGGCGCCGGTCTCGGAGGACTGGCCGCACGCGGCGAGGGCGAGTGCCAGTCCCGCCGTCGTCACTGTCGCGATGGTTTTACGCATGCTGAACAAACCTCCTGTGCTGTCGGAGTTCCCGATATGTCCGGGGGGACGGGGGCGACAGCTCAATACGGACTGAGAATGGGGGGACATTTGACCTGGATCGAGGGTGGGGATGACCCTCGGTCCGGATCGGTGGACCGGGGGCGGGGATGACCCTCGGTCTGGAACGGCAATGGGGATGACGGCCTCACCCGGGGGGATCGCCCCCGGGTCACTGAGCCCGGATGATCTCGTTGAGCTGGCCCTTCATGGAGGTGACGACATCGTCGCCCGCCTCCGTGAAGGGTGGGGTGAGAGCGTTGGAGACCGCACTGGCGATCACCAGGCTCACCTGGTTGTAGTTGGCGCTCGCCGGTCTCGGCCGCGCGGAGAGGATGCTCTGCTTGAGGACCGGCAGGTAGGGGAAACGCTTGATCAGGTCGGGGTCGTCGTACAGCTCGGCCCACACGGGTGGGAACGAGCCGTCGGCGAGCACCCGTCGCTGGTTCTCCAGGCCGGTGAAGTAGCGGATGAACTCCACCGCCGACTTCTGCCGCTTGGAATATGCGCTGAGCGCGAGGTTGACCCCGCCCAGCGAGCTGGAACCCGGGCCGTTCAGCCCGGGAAGGCGGGTCACCCCGAACTTGTCACCGACCGCCGAGGTGGTGGCCGGGCCGTAGGCGTGCGGCCAGTTGCGGGCGAAGGCCAGCCGGCCCTCCTGGAAGGCCAGCCGTGACTCCTCCTCCTTGAAGGAGAGCGACTCCTGGGGGATCCATCCCTCCCGGAAGCCGCCGGCCAGGAAGTCCAGGCCGGTCTTGGCCCTGGCCACGTCCATGGTCACCTGCGTGCCGTCCCGGCTGAGGATCTGGCCGCCCGCCGACTGCACGGCCTCGGCGAAGTTGACGGTCAGCCCCTCGTAGGCGAGGAACTGGCCGGCGTAGCCGCCGATGTCATACTTGTCGTGCAGCGTCCGGGCCTGCTCGCGCAGCTCCGCCCAGGTCGTGGGCGGCTTGAAGCCCTGCTTGGCGAGCAGGTCCTTGCGGTAGTAGAGCAGTCCGGCGTTGCTGGTGTAAGGCACCGCCCAGAGCTTGTCCTGGTAGACCGCCGTGTCCACGACCGGCGGAAGGAACCGGTCCAGCGGGAACGCGCCGCGCTCGAGCGGCAGGATCCAGCCGGCGTCGGCGAACTCCGCCGTCCAGACCACGTCGAGGCCGAGCACGTCGTAGCGGTCGCTTTTGGCCTGCAGGTTGGCGACCATCTGCGCGCGCTGCTCGTCGGCCGCCTCGGGGAGTTCGAGCAGGGTCACGCGTTCCCCGGGGTGGGTCTCGTTCCACCGGTCGAGCAGCGGTTGCAGATAGCCGGTCGTGTCGCGTCCGGTCACCAGGGTGAACGGACCGCTCCCGCCGAATCGCTCCGTCTTCTGTGCCACCGCCGTCGAGCATCCCGCCGTGACCAGCACGGCGAGCGCGACGGGGAGCAGACGGCGCATCGGTTGCCTCCAGGTTTCAGAGCGGTTACATACGTGTTAGGTAGATGCATGCATGTTATGCACAGCGCTAATGTGGACGTCAACGGATAGCCACATAACGCTCACGTAACGAGCACTCCGAGGAGGTGGGGCGTGAGGCAGTCGCTGCTGGCGCTCCTCGCGAAGGAACCTGCCCACGGATATGAGCTGAAACAGGCGCTGGAACAGATCTTCGGCAGCGCCTACCCGTCGCCGAACATCGGGCAGATCTACGTCACGCTCAGCCGGTTGGAGAAGGACGGGCTGGTGCGCGTCGTGGACGTGGAGCAGTCCAACCGGCCGAACAAGAAGGTGTACTATCTGACCGCCGCAGGCCGGGAGGCCCTCGACGTGTGGGTGGACGAGCCCACCGAGGGGCCGCGGGTCCGGGACGAGTTCTTCATGAAGCTCGTGCTGGCCCCGATGACCGGCATCGCGGACCGGATGGCGCTGATCAGCCGCCAGCGCCGCCACTACCTCGCGCTCATGCGCGATCTCAACGAACTCGCTGAGCGGACCGACCAGGGGAATCGTGTCGCGCTCCTGCTGATCGAGGGGGCCATGTTGCACCTGCAGGCCGACCTCGACTGGCTCGAACGCTGTCAGGAGGACCTGTCGTGAGCCCACCCCCACCCCCCATCGTCAACACGGTCAATCTCGTGAAGATCTACCAGAACGGCGGTGTCCCGGTGCCCGCCGTACGGGGGGTGGATCTTCAGGTCGAGGCGGGGCAGTTCGTCGCCGTCATGGGGCCGTCGGGGTCGGGCAAGTCCACCCTGGTGCACATGATCGGGGGCCTGGACGCCCGGACCAGCGGCGAGATCTGGCTGGACGGCAAACGGGCCGACACGCTGAACGAGAGCGCCTGGGCGCTGCTGCGCCGGCAGAAGATCGGTTTCGTCTTCCAGTTCTTCAACCTGGTCGCCAACATGACCGTGGCCGACAACGTCGAGCTGCCCGCGCTGCTGGCCGGGGCCTCCCCGCGCGAGGCCCGCGAGCGACGGGAGTACCTCCTCGGGGAGCTCGGGCTGGCCGACCGCGCCGACGCCGCCCCCGCCCAGCTCGCGGGCGGCGAGCAGCAGCGGGTGGCACTGGCCCGCGCGCTGGCCAACAGGCCGAGCCTGCTGCTCGCCGACGAGCCCACCGGCAACCTCGACAGCCGCAACACCCGTGACGTGCTCCGCCTCCTCAGCGAGGTCCACCGCGACGGCCAGACCATCATCATGGTCACCCACGACGCCCGGGTGGCCAGCCTGGCCGACCGCGTGGTCTCCCTGCTCGACGGCGAGATCGTCGACGACGGGGCCGTCGGCCCGGCCCGCCGGCGGCCCAGGGCCACCGCGGGCGACGTCGTCGAGCTGAGGGGATAGCCGATGAGCACCGCTCCCACCGACGCCCGCCCGCACCCGGCGGGCCCGGACCAGGGGCCGGGATCCAGGACGTGAGCACCACCAGGGCCTCGATCAGATGGATCCGGGCCGACCTGAGGGTCCGGCGGGGACAGGCGCTGCTCACGGTGCTCGCGGTGGCGGGGATCGTCACGGCGCTGATCACCGCGGCGACCCTGCTGGAGGACGGCACCAACCCGTGGCGGGGGCTGTTCGCCGAGTCCCGGGGCGCGCACGTGTGGATCCACACCAAGGACGCCCCGGACGTGACCGCGCTGTCGCGGCTCCACGGGGTGACCCAGGTGGCGGGGCCGTACCGCACGGCGCCGGTGATGCTCACGATGGACGGCAAGAAGTCCCCCGTGGCACTGCGGGGGATGCAGGTGAGGCCGCCCTCCGTGGCCGCGCCGCTGATCCGTGAAGGGCGCTGGCTGCGCTCCGGCGACGTCGACGGCGTCGTCGTCGAGCGCTCCTTCGCCGAGGCGCTCGGCCTGCGGGTGGGCGGCCCCTTCACCGTCACCGCGCTCAGCGGCGCCTCCCACCCGCTGGTCGTGGTCGGCCTGGCCGACACCGCCGACCAGGGCTTCTACCCCGAGTGGACCCCCGGCCTGGCCTGGACCCTGACCACCACCCTCGCCAGGGTCGAGCCCGCGCTGGGCCGCAGCGAGTCGGTCACCGGCCTCCGGCTGGCCGACGGCGAGGACACGCTGCCGGTCGCGCACGGCGCGGTGACCCTGCTGGCCGAGAAGATCCAGCGCATGTCCACCTGGCGCGAGGTCCGCGCCTCCATGGAGCTGGACAACCGGCTGCTCGGCCTGCTGCTGGCGCTGTTCGGCGTCACCGGGCTGGTCGCCGCGGCGCTGGCCATCGTCAACGTGGTGGGCGGCCGCGTGCTCACCCAGACGCGCGACATCGCCACCCTGAAATCCCTGGGCTACACCCGGAGCCAGATCTTCGGCCTGCTCATGGCGGAGCACGGCGCGCTGGGCCTGCTCGGCATCGCCGTCGGGCTGGTCTGCGGCCAGATCGCCTCCTCGTTCGCGCTGGACGGCATGCCGATCCTGCCGCTGTCGTCGGTCCCGCTGCTGTCGATCATCGGCGGCACCGCCGCGGTGGTCCTTGTCGCGGTGGCTCTGCCGGCCTGGCGGGGCGGACGCACCCCGCCGATCCCCGCGGCGCCCGCCGCGCCGCCGAAGGGCCGCCTGTCGCGGGTCGCCAGGCTCGCCCTTCTCGTACGGCTGCCGCCTGCCCTCGTGCTGGGCACCCGTGACGCCTTCACCAGGCGTGTCCCCGCGTTCCTGAGCATCTTCGGCCTCGCCGTCCCGATGATGATGATCACGATCGGCCTGGGCGTCTGGGCCACCCTGGACGACTTCCTGCACCACCCCGAACAGGTCGGCCAGGCGGCGGCGCTGACCGTCCGCCCCGACAAGCTCACCCCCGAGGACGCCGCGCGGATCGTCGGGGCCGACCCGGAGGTGCAGGCCGCCTACCCGGGCAGCGAGGTGTCCGCGCTGGAGCCGGAGCAGACCAGGAGCGTGCTGGCCCGTGCCGTGGGCACCTCCGCCCAGCCCTACCCCTTCTCGGTGGTGGAGGGGCGGATGTTCGCCGGGCGGGGCGAGGCCGTCGCCGGTCAGGGACTGCTCGATCTGCTGGGGGTGAAGATCGGCGACCGGGTCCGGATGACGGTCGGCGGCACGCCGCTGATCGTGCACATCGTGGGCCGGGTGGTGGAGCCCGACCAGGACGGCGAGGTGCTCTCCCTCGGGCTGGACAGCCTGGCCGCCAAGGACGCGGTGCCGCCGCAGTTCTACAGCCTGGTGCTCAGGCCGGGGGCCGACCCGGCCGCGGTCCGGGCCCGGCTGCTGGCCGCCTCGGACGAGGGGCTGGAGGTGCATCGGGTGGTCAACCCGGCCGAACGGCTTGAGGTCGTCCGCGTGCTGATCGTGGCGCTGATCGCCGTGCTCGCCCTGCTCGGCCTGGCCAACCTGCTGACCGCCAGCGCCCTGGGGCTGCGCGACCACGCGCTGGACCTGGCGGTGCTCAAGGCCATGGGACTCACCCCGGGGCAGGTGGCCGCCACCCTGGTCACCGGCACCGGGCTGCTCGTCGTGCTGGGCGTGTCCGCGGGCACCGCGGCCGGGGCGTCACTGGTCGGCGGCCTGATCGACCTGCAGGGGCACACCAGCGGCGTCGGCGCGGGCATCGGCCGTACCCCCTCGGCCCTGACGCTGCTGGTCGCGGTGCTGGTCGCGGTGGGGGCGGCCCTGCTGGTGACGTTGATACCGGCCCGCAGGGCCGTACGGGCCCAGATCCCGGTGGCCGTCAGGTAGGGGCCGATGATCCGGCCACCGGGACAGATGCGGACCGATCCCCGCCCGGCGGTCCGGAGTAACGATGGCTCCGAGCGATGAGACGGCTCCAGAGCGACGACGGACGGTGCGGCACGGCTGGGCCGTGCCGCACCGTCCGTCAAGGGGCCGGGCGGCTGAGGGGGTGTCTCAGCGGGTGTTGATGGAGAACCAGTAGAAGCCGTGACCCGGCAGGGTCAGCAGGTAGGGCAGGGTTCCGATCTGCGGGAACGGCACCCCGCCCCGGGCCTCGACCGGCGTCATGCCCTCGAAGCGGCGCAGGTCCAGCTCCACCGGCTGCGGGTACTTCGACAGGTTGTTGACGCACAGCATCACGTCGTCGCCGTCCTCGCGGACGAAGGACAGCACCGCCGGGTTGCCGGACCACAGCTCGCTGTAGACGCCGGTGCCGAAGACCGGGTGGTTGCGCCGGATCTCCAGCATCTTCCTGGTGAAGTGCAGCAGCGACGCGGGGTTCTTCTGCTGGGCCTCCACGTTGACCGCCTGGAAGCCGTAGATCGGGTCCATGACGGCCGGGAGGTAGAGGCGGCCCGGGTCGGCCTGGGAGAAGCCGGCGTTGCGGTCGGGGCTCCACTGCATCGGGGTGCGGACCGCGTCACGGTCCTCCAGCCAGATGTTGTCGCCCATGCCGATCTCGTCGCCGTAGTACATGACCGGCGAACCGGGCAGCGACAGCAGCAGCGCGGTGAACAGCTCGATCTGGTCCCGGTCGTTCTCCAGCAGCGGGGCCAGGCGACGCCGGATGCCCAGGTAGGCCCGCATGCGCGGGTCCTTGGCGTACTCGGCGTGCATGTAGTCGCGCTCCTCTTCGGTGACCGTCTCCAGGGTCAGCTCGTCGTGGTTGCGCAGGAAGATGCCCCACTGGGCGCTGTCCGGGAGCTTCGGCGTCCGCGACATGATCTCGGAGATCGGCTCGCGGCTGCCCCGGCGCACTGCCATGAAGATGCGCGGCATGAGGGGGAAGTGGAAGGCCATGTGGCACTCGTCGCCGCCCACCGACGGGTCGCCGAAGTACTCCACCACGTCCTCGGGCCAGCCGTTGGCCTCGGCCAGCAGCACCCGGTCGGGGTAGAGGCGGTCGACCTCGGCGCGGACCTTCTTCAGGTACGCGTGGGTCTCGGGCAGGCCGGAGCAGCTGGTGCCCTCGCGCTCGAAGAGGTACGGCACGGCGTCCAGGCGGAAACCGTCGATGCCCAGGTCCAGCCAGAACCGCAGGACCTCCAGCATGGCCTCCTGGACCGCCGGGTTGTCGTAGTTCAGGTCCGGCTGGTGGTGGAAGAACCGGTGCCAGTAGTACTGCTTGCGGACCGGGTCGTAGGTCCAGTTCGACTCCTCGGCGCCGATGAAGATGATCGGCGCGTCGGGGTAGCCGGTGGGCTCGTCGGACCAGACGTAGAAGTCGCCGTAGGGGCCTTCGGGGTCGTGCCGAGAGGCCTGGAACCACGGGTGCTTGTCGCTGGTGTGGTTCATCACCAGGTCGGTGATGATGCGCAGGCCCCGCTCGTGGGCCGACTCGATGAGCTGGATGAAGTCGCCGAGGTCACCGAAGTCGGGGAGGATCTTCATGTAGTCGGAGATGTCGTAGCCGCCGTCGCGGAGCGGCGACTCGTAGAGGGGGAGCAGCCAGAGGCAGTCCACACCGAGCCACTTGACGTAGTCGAGTTTCTCGATCAGGCCGCGCAGGTCTCCCGTGCCGTCTCCGTTGGAGTCCTTGAACCCCCGGACCAGCACCTCGTAGAAAACCGCCCGCTTGTACCACTGGGGATCCGCCGAGACGAAGTCTTCGGAAACAGGCTCCAGGTAGGGGGATGGGTTCATCGTGTTCTCGCTCACGGTGAGAAAGGGCAGGACGAAGTCACCGGATAGTCCGGCTGATGATGTTGGTGACCGCGCTGGCGGGAGCCGTCATCCCCACGTGCTCCATGCCCTCGGACAGACCGAATTTGTGATTCGGTCCTATCCGTTGTGGCGCTTTCTGGGCCGAACACTACCAGCCGTTCGAGCGCGTCGGAGCCCCTAAACATCTCCTCACGTCCCCACGCCACGGAATCTTCGCGAGCATCGCGCCGTCCACCCGTAATCGGGCTGTCGCATACTGTTCATTTCCGTGAAACGCGTCACACGCGACGGTGGTGACCTGGGCGTATGTACGGCGCGTGGGCTGCGGACGAGGCATCCGGATCCGGCCTCACAGGCACCCGGATCTCTGCCCGGCCGTCCGCGATGCGGGGTCGCCCGGGTTGTGCCCCCGAGGTTACGAGCCCACATTTCGACCATACCTGGTCACATGGGATGGCCTCGCCGGATCCGTTGTCGCCCCTTACCAGCTGAGGGGAGGGGGCGGAAATCGGGTCCAAGGGGTGAGGGTGGGTAGGTGGGCCTCGTAGTCGCCCAGCCAGGTCCCGAGCGGGACCAGGCTCCGCACCCAGAACCGGTCGTTCCAGCCGTTGAAGCGCGCCAGGGCGTCCGGGCCCTCGGCGACCACGGTGTGCAGCGGCTCCGACGGCGGGGCTTATTCGGTGAGATCGGTGACTTCGATCACGGTGATCTGGCCGGAGAGATCGCGGACCATGGCGTCCCAGCGAAGGTGGTCCATTGTCACGATAGGGCAGCCGTGGATGAGGGCCTCGGCGGCGATGTGCGCGTCCGTCAGGGAGCCGCAGGACTCCAGCTCGCGGCGCACACCGGCGAGCCAGATCGCCGCGTCCGCATGGGACAGGCCGGCGAGATGGACGGACTCCATTGTGCAGAGACCTCGGATGACCTCGGCTCCCTCGCCGACGCCCACCTCGATCGCCGCGCCGGTGGCGGCCAGGACGGGGACGACTATCGAGGTCTTGCCGGCGTCGAGGTGCTGAACCAGGCTGATGGCCGCCAGGTCGCCGCGAGCGCATTCCATGAGAACCGTCGCGTCGAGGACGACGGACCCCAAGGGCTCATCCGCCATTGAGAATCTCCATGAGTCTCGCCGCGCGGCGCCGTCCCAGTTCGTACGCTTCCGGGTCGGCTTTCGCCCGTTCCACGGCCTTTCGCCACGCGGTGGTGGCCGCCCGGTCGCGGGCAGCCTGCTGTGCCAGGGCGTCGTTGACGACGGAGGACACCGACTTCGCCTCGCCGCTGGCGACCTTCGCCTCGGCGTAGTCGAGCAGGTTGGGATCTACCGTGACGGTGATGGGCCGTTTCCTCATATGAGAATCATACGTGATGGTCACGGAGAGTTATAGTAGTGTCACGTTACCGTGTTGTCAGGGGAAAGCTGGATCCCGTCACCCCGTGATGACAACGGAGCATCCGCGCCATTGGGGCGGCAGATCAGGCCCAGGGCGGGGTGAGGGTGGGCA
>NZ_NGFP01000185.1 GCF_002149035.1 Streptosporangium minutum | reverse complement strand
CGACCACCGGTTCCGCTACCGCCACGGAGGCCTCGGCTTGAGCACCACCACCCCTGCCCTCCCCCGCCGCTCCCCGCTGTCCCGAGCCGGCTGGGCGCTGACAGACGCCTGGACCATCACCCGCCGCGACCTGAACCACTGGGCGCTCCGGCCCGGCACGGTCATCGTCGGCTGGGCCTTCCCCGTCATGATCGTTCTGATGTTCGGCGGCCTCTTCGGCGGCGCCATCAGCGTCCCCGGCGGTGGCGGCTACTTCGAGTTCCTGATGCCGGGCATGTTCACCATGACCATGCTCTTCGGCCTGGAGACCACAATGACGGCGGTCGCCACCGACGCGTCCAGGGGGGTGACCGACCGGTTCCGTTCGATGCCCATGAACGCCTCCGCGGTCGTCCTGGGCCGGTGTGCCGCGGACATGCTCAACTCGATCGTCGGGCTGTCCATCATGATCGGAGCCGGGCTGTTGCTGGGCTGGCGATGGCACGGCGGGCCCGCCGCCGCGCTGGCCGCCGTCGGGCTACTCCTGCTGCTGCGCGCCGCCCTGCTCTGGGCCGGCATCCTCATCGGGCTCGTCGCCGGAGGACCCGAATCGCTGGCCTCCGTCCAGATCCTGGTCTGGCCCGTCGGCTTCCTGTCCAACGTGTTCGTCGATCCGGCCACCATGCCGGCCTGGCTCGGCGCGATCGCCGCGTGGAACCCGCTCTCCGCGACGGCCTCGGCGACCCGCGAACTCTTCGGCAACCCCGGTTGGGGAGGTGAGTCCTGGATCGCGCAAAATGCGATGCCCATGGCGGTTGTGTGGCCACTGCTATTGACCGCGATCTTCCTCCCTCTGTCGGTGCGCAGGTTCCGCAGGCTCGGCAGCTGAGAAACCGGCCGCCGGACACACCGGAACACGACAGCTGAGAGTCAGCCACCACGCGCCGGAATGTGGCTGCCATACGCGGCTGCCGATGCGGTTGCTGGAACGGGCCCGTTCCACCGAGGCGCCGGCCAAGGCCGTCGCTTCCAGAAAACAGGACCCGGACGAGGCCCTGTTCTCGGTCGACGAGGCGGCGGGCGACTCGCTCGGTCTGCGGGTGACCGGGTCGGTCTGCGGGTGACCGGGTCGGCGACCTTCGAGGAGCAGCGTGGAGCCGTGGGCAACGCGCCAGCGCTGGAGTCCTGACCTCCTGGCTGCGCGAGCCCACCACTCCAGGATGCCGGGCGGCTTCGAGTTGACGACCGAGGGGAACCAGTCGAATACTGAGCGTGTCGTGTCCTCTGGGGCACGGAAGTGGCGCCGGGAACCCCCGATGGAATCGGGAGCGGAAACGTCGCCCGCCTGATCATCCAACCGCAGTCGAGGCCGAGGTGGACGCTCGGCGCACCATCTCGGTGATCCAGATGGGCGCGAACGGAGACGTGCAGTTCGGAGGAGTCGGGTAATCCTTGAGCACCTCCAGCCGTTCACCGATGTCGATTGCACGGGCGCGGTGCTCGGCGTGCTCGATCCCGATTTGCGCCAAACAGTGGTTCATCGCCCACTGCAGGCGATCCGGGGCGTCTTTCATCTCCGCCTCGATGACGTCGAGCAGTCCTGCGAGGTCGAGGCCCTCGGGCTTCTTGGCCACGCGTTCGGTGGTCAGCGCCCAGCCGGCACTCGCGACCACTGGATCCGGATCGGCGGACCAGGCCAGGCGCAGCTCTTCTGAGTGCGGGTTCTTCTTGACCACGTAGTTCACGAGCCAGTCGTGCACCTTAGGTGTACGCGCCTCGCGCACCATGACGTCCAACTCGTCACGCTCGAACGCCTTCGGGCGGCAGATCAGGATCGCCAGCAGTCTCGCCGCGGTGTCAGCCGTCTCCCAGAGCCGGCGCGCGAGTTCCTGCTGCGTCTTCAGCCGCTTCGCGAGCTCGCGCAGCTTGCTGAGGTTCACACCGTGATCGTCACCGTGTTTCTTGTTCACCTCGCGTGCCTTCGGGTCCTCGAGCACGGCCAGCTCGGCCATCACCTCGGCTACGGTCGTCCCCGTCACCTCAGCCCCCTTTCCATCATCTTGATCCCTCGCCCAGCAGGTGCCATCCGGTGTCCGCCCGAGTCGGTCCCCCATTCCCCGGGTCCCCCATTCCCCGGCGGGGCGAACGCGACCGCGTCGGCGCACTTACCGGGGCCGCGCGCCGATGGTTTCGCTCGGTTTCACTCTGCCGCCGGTTCGCTCGGTTTCACTCTGCCGCCGGTCAGGGTCCGATGATGCGCGGCGAGGAGCGACGCCCATGCCAGGGCGAGGGCGATGGCGACAGCGAAGGCGACGTTGGCTGGGCGGGATCCCTGCAGGGCGAAGATCGAGCTCCAGGTGGCGAGGAAAGCCGCGCCGGTCACGCCGCTGAAGGCCGCCCAACCGGGACGGCGGGCCGCGACGAACCGCCGGGCGAAGACAAAGCATGCGGCGACGAGCGCGAGAAAGGCGATTGCGGCGACCAGCAGGTGCACCCCTGCGTGCCAGCTCATCGTGGTCGGAGGGCCCTTCAGAGTGCCCGGCGGGAAGCCGTCGGCGGGGTCGGCGGAGAAAGCGGCCGCGCCGAGCATCCCGGCGCCAAAGACACCGATCAGCCGCGGTCCCCACGTACCTCCCGGACTCGCCGCCGGGCCGAGGACCCGGTGCAGTCCGATGGCACACGCCACGAACAGCAGGCCGCTGACCACGAAGTTGGCGATCTGGATCCATCCTTGGTCGCCGTTGCTCAGCATGCTGGCCGGGTGCCGGCTGATGTCGAATCCGTCCCTGGTGAGCATCTGCAGGACGACCACGACGATGTAAAGCGGTCCGGCGACAATGCCGCAGGCCAGCAGCGTTCTCGTCGACCGGGCGACTGCCCCGGGCGCCCTGCCGGCGGCGGAGGTGAGGTCGCGGGTCATCAGCGGTCACCACTGGTCTCGTGGGCGAGGTGCCGCACCGCGAACGCGATGGCCGCGGCGATGTCGTCGCCGGGCGCCGGGCGCACCTCGACTCCGGTCGGCATGCCCTCGACCGGGCCCAGCCATCGGCCGAGCCGCTCCGGGTCGGTGCAGGCGCTCCAGACGTCCTCGATCGGAGCGTCGTAGACCCGGCGCGGCAGCACCGATCGCCCTTCACCGGCGGCGACTGCCTGATTGCCCATCGCGCGCTGGGCGGTGTTGATCTGGTCGGCGATGTCGATCACATGTCCTCCTCGCTGACGGACTTGGGCTCCTGACGACGATCCGGTGTCCCGGCAACGTCTGCACCGGTGTCGCGCTGTTCGCGTTTGCCGCGGACGAGTTCGGTGGACAACGCGTCCAGGCGCTGGCTCCAGAACTGCCGGAACCGTTCCAGCCAGATGTCGATCTCCTGCAGAGGTGCTGCTTCCACCGCGTAGAGGCGCCGCGTACCGTCCGGACGGACGGTGACGAAGCCCGACTCCCTCAGCACACGCAGGTGCTGAGACACCGCAGGCGGCGAGATGCCGAACTCGGCGCGGACGACCTCGCTGACAGCGCCGGCGGCCTGCTCTCCGTCGGCGAGCAGCTCCAGTATTCGGCGTCGCACCGGGTCACCGAGAACGTCGAACGCGTGCACCCATGCACTATTTCAGTCTCCACTTATTTAAGTCAACTCTAAATCAGACGCCGCTGCTCCGCCGTCCACATGCGGATGGACTGACGAGGCGGCTACCACGTGGCTCCCCGCCGGCAGGACCCAGCCGTCCGCCCGGAGCCTGCGACGTCACAAGCAGGTCGCACTTGCCCGAAAAACATGCCGCGGTGCGGCCTGATCCACGACGCCCAGCACCATGACGACGCTGTCGAACCCCATCTTGGGCCTGTCGCATGCAGGTCGCTCGACCTGGGCTCGGCAGCCGCCGTCTCGCTCCAGCTCCTGAAGTCGCCGACGTCGAGTGCAGCGGGATGACCGGGGCTCCGATATGGCGATACACGATCCAAGGATTCCCGACCCAAGCGGTATACACCGTTAACCGTCTTGTATACGCTGTAGACATGAATACCGCGGAGAAGATCGCCGAGGTGGCGCGGGACATCCTCATCCACGAAGGCTCAGAGGCCGTGAGTATGCGTCGCGTTGCCGGCATCGTGGGGATCACCCCGATGGCCATTTACAAGCACTATCCGAATCGGCAGGCACTGCTGCAGGCCGTGGCCGATGCGACCCTGCACGAACTCGCAGAGAACTGGGGCGCTCGAGTCGCGGAAGGCGACTGGCAGGCCAGGTTGATCGGCCTCATGCATGATTTCCTCGACTTCGCCCTGGGCAGCCCGCACCTGTACAGGTTCGTGATGACCGACCAGCACGAGCAGGCCAGGCATTTCCCCGACGACTTCAAGAGTGGCGGCTCGCCCGCCTTCGAACGGATCGTGTCGATCATCGAGGACGGAATGGCGGCCGGAATCCTGCGTACAGATGTTCCGCTGGAGGCCGCCTTGGTGTTGACCTCGGCTACCCAGGGGCTGGTCCAGCTCTACCTCGGTGGGCGCATCGGGCTGGACGAACCCGCATTCAGGGACTTGTGCGAGCGGAACGTACGGAGGATTCTCAATGGCCTCTGTGTTTAAGAAGGCCCTGGTCATCGTGCTGGTGCTGGTGCTGGGTGGAGTCGCGTTCGGTGCCTGGTCCGGCAGCGAAGCCAGCGTGAAGGTCGTTCACTACGGCGAGAGCAACACCAACGTACTCGCCGTGGGGGATAGAACGGTCACACTGACCGAGACGCACGAGACAACCAAACCCGGCACCTATTGGTTGGAGTGGACGGGCTCGTACACCATGCTGGGCAGCATCGTGGCGCGACCGCCGGGGAAGGTCACGCGCCAGGTGCTCCGCGGCACCATGCCTTCCGTGGGGACACCGGGACACTTTGGCAATGTCCCGCCAGGCGATCCCGAAGTGGCCTGGGGCATCGACTTCTCCGAGATCATGATTCCGACCGAGTTGGGACCCGCCCCCGCCTGGTATGTGCCCGGCAGAGGGACCACGTGGTTCGTGGCTGTGCACGGGCAGAACGGGCGGCGCAAGGCCGAACTGAAGGTCCTTCCCGTGGTGCACGACCTTGAACTGCCTTTCCTGGACATCAGCTACCGCAACGATGAAGGCGCGCCGGATTCCCCCGACAGGCTGCTCCATTTGGGCGACTCGGAGTGGCGTGATCTGGAGGCCGCGCTGCGCAGGGCACAGCAGTTGGGGGCCAAGCGGTTCGTGCTGTACGGAACGTCGATGGGCGGACAGATCGTCGGACAGTTTCTGGCCAGGTCGGAATTGGCTGGGCTGGTCAACAGGGTGATCATGGATGCACCGATGATCGACGTACGGATGACGGCCGAGCAGGGCGCGCGGAACTACCACCTGCCTGCCTTCGTCGCCCCACTGTCGAACCAGGTCGTCCAGTGGAGGACCGGTGTGGATGTGGACCGGCTCAGCCTTATCCGCCACCCGCCCAAGGTCAGGCCACCGCTGCTATTGATCCACACCACTCCGGATACCGATCATCCGATCGAAGAAGCCCACGGCCTGGTGGCCACGGGCCGGCGATTGAACTGGGACATCACCTTCGAAGAGTTCCCGCGGGGCGAGCACACCGAGGCGTGGAACGTCGACCGGGCCCGCTACGACCACGCGGTACGCGCCTACCTGATGGCAGACCGGCCCGCCACGGGTGAACAGTCCAGTGACGAAGGAGCGTAGCCCGTGCTGTCACCGGAAACGATCGCCGGGTTGGGTTGATTTTCAGACTGCAGGCGCGAGGGATCGGCCGCCCCGAGGCTGCACACCTGGCCCACAACCCGCGAGTTCCAACGAGAACGGGCGGGATTCCATGAGACTGGAGTCCCGCCCGCTTCGGCGTTCTGTCCGCAGGTCAGGCCCATGTTCGGGCTGGCCTGGCTTGTGTGCCCCCTGCAAGATTCGAACTTGCGCTCCCGGCTCCGGAGGCCGGTGCTCTATCCCCTGAGCTAAGGGGGCCAACGAGTGATTAGATTACCAGCATCTTGAGGGGAACCGACACTCGGAGCGCGAAGTAGACGATCTCAGGGGCACCGGCCCTTAACTGGCAGCTGTCCGAGGGGTCGGACGGACCGCTCCCCGGTAGCGCGAGCGGTAGTAGGTGGAGGCGGCGAAGTCCGTCGTCCTGACGATGTCGCCGGTCTTGGGAGCGTGCACCATGACGCCGTTCTTCACGTAGACGCCCACGTGGGTGGGGTCTCCGGTGCCGCCTCCGAAGAAGACCAGATCTCCGGGACGGAGCTGGGAGAACGGCACGCGGCGCCCCTGCCGGAACTGGCTGCCGGTGTAATGGGTGAGCGCGGCTCCCGCCCTGGACCAGGCGTGCAGCGCGAGGCCGGAGCAGTCGAAGCCCCCACCGGTCGGGCCCGCGCTGGAACCGCCGCCCCAGACGTACGGCCTGCCGACCTGACGGAGCGCTGCGGCCACCGCCGTCTGCCCCGGCGAGGGGAGACCTGACCGCCGGGTGGGGGCCGACCGAGCACGGGATGGGCCTGACGGGGCACGCGAGACCTCCGGCCTGCCGGAGGAGACGACGGCCGGCTGGCGGACCCGCACGGGCGATCCAGGTCCGTAAGAACCGGCCCCACCGGAAGATTCGGGACCGGAGGAGCGAGTGGCGTCGGAGGACCCGGAACCAGGGGAACCGGCGGCATCGGAGGGACCGGACTCAGAAGGGCCGACGGCATCAGGGGATCCGGAACCAGGGAAGCCTGCGGCGCCGGCGGAAGCGGAGGAATCAGAGCCAGAAGGGCCGACGGCATCAGGGGATCCGGAACCGGGGAAGCCGGCGGTGCCTGCGGCGCCGGCGGAAGCGGAGCCGGAAGGGCCGGTGGCGTCGGAAGGTCCGAGGCCGGAGACGGTGGCGTCCGGCGACTGGGGGACGCGACTGCCGGAGAGAGTGTCCTCAGCGTCGACCCGGACAGCCCGGGGCGGGAACTCCGGGCTCGTGCGGCCGGCCCCGCAGGCAGTGGCGAGCACGAGACGGACTCTTTCTTCGAACCATCTCCGGACGCCGTCCGGCAGCTCGGCCTCGGACAGCAGGCGCCTCCAGCCGTCGACGGCCTGCGGACAGGGACGGGCAGGAGAGGCCTGAGGGCCCCCTGCGAAGGCCGCCGCGAGGACGGTGGCGGTGAAGACTGTCGTGATCATGCGTGCCCTCCCTGGGCTCGATGAACGATCGAGGCCTCAGAATGCGCGGGAGGGGGTGTTCCCCGAGGAGCCGAACCGAGTTCTGTGGATAACGCTCGGACGCCCGTACACAGGAAGTTGATCTAGAGCTGCACAGGGAGCCCACCTGGTGCTTTCACAGCCGTCGAGCTACCTGGGACGCATGCTCGGCAGGGCGTGGAGCGGCTTCACCGGCACCTCGCCACACGGCCCGGCAAGCCCTCCGGTAAGCGGCGCCCGTTCCGGCCCACAGAACACGGTAAGGGGCGCCCGTTCCGGCCCACAGGACAATCGTCCATCAGGGGCGAGGGGACAGCCGAACCGGTGGTTCGCCATACGGCCGGACGGGCACGTCCGGCCGTACGCAGGAGCATCGGCCCCGATATCGACCGCTGCTCATCGGTCGGATCCCGCGCACGCCGCGACGGGAAGTGACATAGAGATCAAATGGCGGAACAGCTTCTAGGCGTGGGCCAGGGCCCAGAACTTGGTGCCGGCAATCTTGGTCGTGGTGCAGTAGTAGCCGGGGCCGGCCATGTTGGCGTCGCTGTTGCACTGCTTCGCGCCAGTGCTGGTGTACGAGTAAATCCGGCTGATCACCTGGGCGGAGGCCACGCCCGGCAGCAGGGTGACGGCCACAGCGGTGGCGGCGACAGCGGTGGCCATCCCGGCGGACAGGCGCTTCATGGTGGTCTTCATAGTTCGGTCCCCTTTTAAGCGGTAGCTGTATCAAGATTTCTTGATGTGGGCATTGGTCACCCACGGGGACAATCTTCGCGAAGCGCTTATAGCGCTTCAAGATCGACATCGGGGAGCCTACAGGCTTGGCAACCTCCATGTCAGCGGGGTCCCGCACACGAATTCCGCCGTACGTGGATGCCGTCACACGCTGGTCACTCCACGCGATCTCGCTCCGCCGGATGGGGAGCGGAACGCGCTCAGGCCGGAATCCGGGACGGGCCGCCGCCCGTGCCCTCCGCCGAGCCGACCGGCCACGACGAGCGTCCGCACGGCCGCCTCACCGGGCCCTGCCGTACACCGGCGGCAATGAGCGCGGCCCGCGAGAAAAGCGGCGGGACAGGCCGTACGACAGCCGGCGTCAGGACCTCGCCGCTTTCCGGGAAACCCTCCGTCAACGGATGGCTGTCCGTACGCATCCACCGAAAACCGCGCGTGACACGCCTTGGAGGAGTTAGCCTCACGGCCGTGGGCGAGGTTCTGGGCAAGATATTGGTGGTGGATGACGACGAGGTCATCCGACAGCTCATCGCGGTCAACCTGACCCTGGAGGGGTTCCAGGTGGAGACCGCCTACGACGGGCAGGACTGCCTGGATCGGGTGCTCGACGTGATGCCCGACGTGATCACGCTGGATGTCATGATGCCCCGGCTGGACGGCTGGATGACCGCCACCAGGCTGCGAGGCGACGAGGAGACCCGCCACATCAAGGTGGTCCTGATCACCGCACGGGCTCAGGAGGACGACAAGCGCCGGGGGCTCGGCATCGGGGTCGACGCCTACCTCACCAAGCCGTTCGATCCGGCCGAGCTCATCCAGGTCGTCCGCGACCTGGCTCTCGCCACCCGCAGCGGCTAGAGCAGGCCGTCCTTCCGGGCCACGGCGGCGGCCTGGGTGCGGGAGGAGACGCCGAGCTTGCCCAGGATGTTGGAGACGTGCACGCTCACCGTCTTCTGCGCGATGAACAGCCGCTCGCCGATCTCACGGTTGGGCAGGCCCTCGGCCACCAGGGCGAGCACCTCCCGCTCCCGGCCGGTGAGCAGTCCCGCCTGTGCCGGGGCGAACCGGGCCCGGCGGCCCAGCTCCGCCAGGGCCTCGCTCAGCGGCCGGGCGCCCAGTGACGCGGCGTCCTCGACGGCGCGCTCCCACTCCTTCAGCGCCGCGACGCGCTCCCCCGAGGCGAGCAGCGCCTCGGCCAGCCGCCACCGGGAGCGCGCGGCCTCGTAGACGAACCCGACGTCGAACGCCTCGACCACCGCACGCCACGCCTCGACGTCGGCGCGGCCGTGCGCGCGGTGCCACTCGGCCTCCGCCCGCGCCAGCCAGGCCCGCCCCTCGAACCCCATCCCTGCCCGGGCCGCCCGCCGCGCGCGGGCGAGCAGCTCGTCGGCGCCGTCGGTGCGGCCGAGGTCGGCCAGCGCCCACAGCGCGACCGCGCTGATGCGGATGTTGCCCACGTCCCCGGAGTCCATGGTGTCGAGGACCGCGGTCGCGTGCCCCAGGGCGAGCTCGGGCTCCTGCCGCCAGAGGGCGTGCTCGGCGGCCAGGCCCCGGGACATGTAGGCGACCAGGGAGTCCGACCAGAACGGCCGGAGCCAGGTCAGCCGTTCCTCGACCGCGGGCATCCCCATGGCGACCTCGATGAACAGCGCGAAGGAGGAGAGGATGGCCTCGGGGACCTTGCCGACGCGCGTACCGAATCCGGCGGCCGTCTCCTGGGCCTGCGTCCACTCCCCCGCCATGTAGCGGATCAGGAACTGCAGGAACCTCAGGTCGGTGCCGTAGGTGCTCCAGGTGAGGCCGGTGTCTCTCGCCAGCCGCACGCCTCGGTCGGCGGTCACGGCGGCGGTGGCCATGGAGCCGCGCTCGAACTGGATCCGGGCGTAGTGGAAGATCGCGCGCAGGTCCATGGCGAGGTCGCCGGAGTCACGGGCGGCGGCGGAGCCGAACAGCTCCTCCGCCCGGGTGAGGTCGCCCTCGAACTCCGCGCAGGAGGCCAGCATGATCGTCGCGCTCTTCTCCGCGTCGCTCGCCCCCGTGGCCCTGGCGACCTCCAGCGCGCGGTCGGCGAGGGGTCTGACCTCCGCGTGCCGCGTGCCCCAGCTGAGCGCGCGGGAGAGCGTGGCCAGCGCCCTGGCGAGGACGGGGGTCCCGGGAGGGGCCGCGGTCACGGCCGCCTCGGCGGCCGTGACCGCCCCCGGCACGTCGTCGGAGTCGTAGAGGTAGTAGGCGAGCCGCTCCGAGGCCTCGGCCGACGGGGGGATCTGCCGCGCGTAGGCGATGGCCCGGTGGTTGTCCCCCATGTCGGCCGCCGCGGCGGCGGTGCGCAGCGCGAGTCGGACGTGGTCCGTCCCGGCGAGGCGCTCGGCCTCGGGGACCCGGTCCCAGAGGCCGAGCGCCTGCTCGAAGTGGCGGTGCGCCTCGGCGGGGGCGCCGAGGCGCTCGGCCCGCCGCCCGGCCTCCACCGAGGCGGACAGGGCTTCGGCGAGGTCGTGACCGGCCAGGTAGTGGTAGGCGAGCTCGGCGGCGGCGCCCTTGCGGGCGGTGAGCAGGCGGGCGAACTCGGAGTGCATCCGGGTCCGCTCGCCCGGCAGCAGATCGGTGTAGACGGCCTCCTGGAGCAGGGCGTGCCGGAAGGCGTAGCCGTACTCCCCGTTGGTGCGGAGGAGACCGCGCGAGACGATCTCCCGCATGGCCTCCTCGAAGGCCAGTTCGTCCAGGCCGGAGGCCTCCCGGAGCAGGTCGTGGTCGACCCGCCGGCCCGCGACGGCCGCGCCTCGGAGGACCCGCTGGGCCGCGTCGGAGAGCAGCTCCGCCCGGGAGAGCAGCAGGCTGGCCAGGCCGTCGGTCATCGAGGAGCCGTCGATCGCCGCCTCCAGGAGCTCCTCGGCGTAGAACGGGTTGCCCTCGGCCCGGTCGACGACCTCGCTGACCATCTGGACGTCGTCGCCACCGAGTGCGGCCAGGTAGTCGGTCATCTCACCGCGGTCGAGCGGGCTCAGCTTGACGGCCGTCACCGAGGGAAGGCGTTTGAGCTCGGCGAGGACCCGGCGCAGCGGGTGGCGCCGGTGGAGGTCGTCGGTCCGGTAGGTGCCGACCAGGCAGACGCGCTCGGTCTGCAGCATCCGGCTGAGGAAGACCAGCAGGTCACGGGTGGACTGATCGGCCCAGTGCAGGTCCTCCAGGATCAGCAGCACGGGCTGCGCGGCCAGGAACCCGAGCATCGAGCCGAACAGCTGCTGCTGGGTGAGGCCGGAGGTGGTCTCCGGGCCGAGGTCGGTGCCGCCGGGCAGCAGCCTGCCGAGGACCGGCCGGGCGTCGAGCGCCGCGCGCAGCTCGCCCCGCGCGCCGCGTAGGGCGTCCGCCAGCGGGAGGTACGGCAGCGCGTCGCCGAGCTCGGCGCACTGCCCGACCAGTACGGCGAAGCCGGCGGCCTTGGCCCGCTCGCCCAGCTCCGTCACCAGCCGGGTCTTGCCGATGCCCGCGTCGCCGCCGACGAGGGCCACCCCGGCCAGACCAGCGGCGGCCGAGTCGAGCACAACGGTCAGGCGGTCGAGCTCTACCAATCGCCCGATAAGAACACTGTGCTCGTTTTGCCACCCCACGTCGGCGAGTATGCCACGACACACCGACAGCAGGCCGAATGGTCCACGGCCGGCACCCGCGAATGGTCCTCACCCCGGGATCGGAGCGGTCGTAGGGTCGGAGTCATGGTCTCTCCGTCCACATTTCTGCTCTTCGCGGTGGCGTCCCTGGCGCTGGTCCTGGTGCCCGGCCCCAACCACCTCTACATCGCCGCCCGGGGCATCGCCCAGGGACGGGCGGCCGGGCTGGCGAGCGCGTTCGGCGTGGAGACCGGCACCCTGGTGCACATCGCGGCGGCGGCGGCCGGGCTCTCCTACGTGGTCGCCCGGTCCGCCACGCTCTTCAACGTGATCAAGTGGGCCGGAGTGGCCTATCTGATCTATCTGGGCGTCCGGACGCTGACCGGCGGGCAGGAGCTCACCGCCCAGCGTGCCACGCCGCAGCCGCTGCGCGCGATCTTCCTCGAAGGCGTGATCGTCAACGTGCTCAACCCCAAGGTGATCCTGTTCTTCCTGGCGTTCCTACCGCAGTTCGTGGATCCGGCGGCGGGTTCGGTGCCGCTGCAGATCGCCCTCCTGGGCGGCACCCTCCTGATCCTCGGTCTGATCTCCGACATGATCTACGCCGCCGGCGCGGGCGCGCTCGGCAGGCGGCTGCGCGACCGTTCGAGCGTGCTGCGCTACTTCAGCGGGATCGTCTACCTGGGGCTCGGCGTCGCCACCGCCCTCTCCGGCCGGTCGACCTGATCGCACAGGTCGCCCACCAGCCGGGCCAGCGGGCCGGGGGCCATCATCACGCCCAGGTGCCCCCGGCGGGGGATCAGGATCAGGCGTCCGTTCCGGCAGGCGCGGAGGAAGTCGCGCTCGTCGCTCCGGAACGGGTCGCGGGTGCCGTTGACCAGCCATACCCGCCCGGGATAGGCGGCCAGCGCGGCGAGCTGGTCGTGCCCGGTGACGGCCTCGACGACCTGCGGCATCACCTCGCATGACAGCCCTCCCGCCACCATCGCCGCACCGGCGGGGCCGGGCAGGAGGCGGCGCAGGGCATAGGAGCTGATCCGGTCCGCGTACCCCGGGTTGCGCGCGGCGAGCGAGGCGACGGAGCGGTAGACCCCGGCCATCGACGGGCTGCGGGCCGTACTTCCCATGGCCACCAGTCCGGCCACCCGCCCGGGGAAGCGCCCGGCGGTGGCGATGCCGACGTAGCCGCCGAGGGAGAGCCCCACCACGAGCGCCCGCCCGCCGAGCGAGTCGATCGCATCGGCCACGGCCGAGGTCGCCGCGTCCATCGAGAACGGCTCACCGCGACGGGTCCCGTGGCCCGGCAGGTCCACGGCCGCCGCGGGCCGGTCGAGACGGGAGACGACGGGACCCCACATGGTCCCGCTGACCCGGATGCCGTGGATGAGGACGACGGGCAGCATCGCTGACCTCCAAAGTGCAACGGTACGTTGCTTTCATTGAAACACAACGCGCCGTTGCGTTGCTACAGTGGGGCGCATGGCACCGCGCAAGGAACAGCAGATCTTCCGGGCGACACTCGAACTCCTCGCCGGCAAGGGCTACGAGGGACTGACCGTGGAAGGGGTCGCCGAGCGGTCGGGGGTCAACAAGACCACGATCTACCGGTGGTGGCCGTCCAAGGCGGCGCTGCTCGCCGCCGCACTGGTCGAGGCCGACCTGCTCGCGATGGAGCCGCCCGACACCGGCAGCCTCAGAACGGACCTGGAGGCGCTGGTCCAGGGGGTGGCCGCGCTGCTCACGCGGCCCCCGGCGGCCGACGTCGCGGTGGCCGCGCTCGGCGCCGCCGTACACCGTCCTGAGCTCGCCGCGGCGACCCGGCGCTTCTTCGCCGACCGGTTCGCCCGGGAGGAGGCGGTCTTCGACCGCGCGAGGCGGCGCGGCGAGCTGCCCGCCACGGCCGACCCAATGTTGATCATGGACCTGCTCGCCGGCGCGGTGTGGTTGCGCACGGTCTTCAGAGGGCTCCCCCTCGACGACGACTTCGCCGCGAAGGCGGTGAGCGCGATCCTCGACGGGCCGTCCTGAGAACGCCGCCCCGGATCACCCGTGCACCCCGGATCGCCCGTGCGCCCCGGGCTCGGCGAGGAGCCACCGCGGGTCAGCCGGAGAGCGCGCCCGGGATGCGGTCGAGGATGGGGTACGGCATGAGCCCGTAGGCGTAGAAGTCGACCGCGTCGGCTCCCGCGGACCGGGCGGCCCGGACCTTGGCGGTGAGCCGGTCGGCCGAGTCGGTGTCGGGCAGGCCGGGCCGGAGCACGACCCGCAGCTCCCTGTCCTTGCCCGTCGAGCGCCGGTAGGCGCCCACGTCGTCGGCGACCCTGGCGGCGTCGCGGGCGTAGGCGAGAACGCCCAGCGAGGGCACCAGGTCGCCGAGGGCGACCAGGTCCACGCCGAGCTGCCAGGAGTCGTGCGCGGCGAGCCCGGACGGGGGCAGTCCGTGGACGTAGCCCTTGGTCGAGCCGGTCGCGTCGAGGAAGACCAGTCTGGAGCCCTCGTCGGTGACGGCCGTGGAGACCTCCGAGACCAGTGAGGTCACCACCTCCGAGCGGGCCCGCGCGTAGGCGACCACCTCGGGTCCGGCGTAGGCGGTCAGCGCCGCCCGGGTCACCTCGCCCTGCGCGGGCGGGTCGCCGTCGAGCACGCCGCCCACGATCCTGGCGCACTCCTCGCGCGCCACCTCGGCCTTGACGCCCAGGTCGGCGGCGCGGCGCATGCAGAAGTCGCAGAAGCACAGGCCGAGCAGGAAGATATCCATCGGCCCGAGCGGGACGAAACTGCGCTCGTTGTGGTTGCCGCAGTTGAAGACGCCGAAGTGCAGCGCCTCGGCGACCACGCTGTCCACCCCCTGCCTGGCCACCGCCCGGCCCAGCGCCACCGCGTAGAGGCGGACGTCCGGATGGGAGGGGCACAGGTCGGCGGGAGAGCCCCGGTCGCCGAAGCAGTTGCGCACGGTCACGTCGAGGTTGGCCAGGCCGAGCGTGGTGTTCTGCAGGAAGACGGTCCAGCCGTGCAGCTTGAGGCCGCGCTCGGCGGTGGCCAGGCGCAGGGCCGCCAGCGGCTCCTCTTCGGCGCCCTCCTGGACGGGCGGGACCAGGCGGAGTCCGCCGAACAGGTCCTCGGGCGGCGCGAAGTGCGCGCCGTCCCGGCGGACCGTCACCCGGGACCGGCCGTGCGGGGTGACGTCGCGGGCGCGGCGGTAGGCGGCGGCCACGGTCACACCCGCCACGCCGTATCCGGTGATCCGGTCAAGGACCGTGTCCGGGCCTTCCCCGCGCACGTCCTCGACATAGACGTATAGCGAGCTGTCCAAGCCGCCGCCCTCCCACGCAGTCGGTCAGACTCTAACGCGGCTTGTAGGCCACGAAGTCGATCTCGACCAGGATGTCCATCAAGTCGGAGCCGACGGTCGTGCGGACCGGGTACGGCTGGGTGAAGTAGGACTTGTAGACCTCGTTGTAGGCGGCGAAGTCCCGCTTGAGGTGCTGCAGATGGACGGTCGACTTCACCACGTCGTCGAAGCCGAGGCCGTGGGCCGCGAGGATCGCGCCCAGGTTGCGCATCACCTGGTGGGTCTGCTCGGCCACGTCCACACCGACCACCTCACCGGTCCTGGAGTCCAGGGGGCCCGCACCCGAGGTGTAGACGAAGTCCCCGACCACGAGGCCCTGCGAGTACGCCCCGACCGGCGCCGCGCCCTCATCGGTCCGCAGTTCCTGCTTGCCACTCATGCCACCACTCCTCAACTGGGTCAACGGGAATCAACAACGGGAAACAGATCAGAAATAGGTAGTGATCAGGTCGACGACGACGTAATCGTCGTCCACCACCGGCATGACCCGCCACTTGTCGAAGGCGGTGCACGGATGGGAGATGCCGAACGACACCAGGTCTCCCGGCTTCACCCGCGTGTCCGGTCCGAGCCGCAGGACCGTGTGCTGGTCCTGGACCTTGAGCACCGTCGCGTCCGCGACGGCCCCGCGCGGCACCGGCAGCCCCTCGTCGAAGGGGGCGTCACGCTTGCCGAACCCGACGACGGCCAGGCCCGGCTCGGGAACGGTCAGCACGTGCGCCCAGATCTCCAGCGCGGCCCGCAGCTCGCCCTCGATCCGGGTGTACGGCGTGCGCTCGCGGTAGTAGCCGTCGTCGTGGCTGACGTACGCGCCGCTGCGCAGCATGATCCTGGCCTGGCAGGCGGCGAGTTCCCGGCCGATCAGGTCGAACCACTGGCTGCCGCCCACCGACAGGATCGGGTCGCGCACCCGCAGGTGCTCCAGCGCCTCCAGCAGCCGGTGCAGGTAGGCCCGGACCTCCCCGGCCGACGGCAGCGATCCTTCGTAGCCGGCGACGCCCGCGAGCTCCACGCCGTCCGCCGCCTGCGCCGCCGAGGCGACCTCCAGGAGATGCGCGAGCGTGCGGCTGCCGCCCCGGCCGCCCTCGTGCCCGAGCTCGGCCAGCACCCGGAACGGCCTGGTCCCCGCGTGCTCGGACAGCGCCTCCACCCCGGCCACCGAGTCCACGAAGCAGATGAACTCGAACGACGGGTCCTCGTCGAGCGAGGCCGCGACGGCGGCGAGGCCCGCCGGGTCGAAGACCTGGTTGGCCAGGATGATCCGGGAGACGCCGAACTCGCGCAGGGTGAGCACCTGACTGGGAGTGGCTGCGGTCAGCCCCCACGCGCCGGCGTCGAGCTGGGCCCGGACCAGCTCGGGCGACATGGTCGTCTTGGCGTGCGGGACCAGGGTCAGCCCGTGCTCCCTGGCGAAGGCCGCGAGCGTCGCGATGTTGTGCTCCAGCGCGCCGCGGTGCGCCACCATCACGGGGAAGCTGAACGCCCCTCCGAACAGCGACGACCCCACTGCCCTCCCGGGATCCACGATCCCCTTCACGCGATGCCCCCTTCGGTTGCCTGGGTGGACCCTATCCTCAAGGGCGCAGTGCCCGGCCGGGGGTGGCCCCGGTGAGCTCTCCCCCCGCCAGGACGGGGACTCCCGAGACCAGGACGTCGTCGACGCCGGTGGCCAGGGTGCGCGGGGCGGCGTAGGTGGCCCGGTCGGAGACCGTCCCGGAGTCGAGGACGAGGACGTCGGCGGCCTGCCCGGGGCGGATCAGGCCCCGGCCGGCGAGGCCGAAGCGGCGGGCGGGGTGGGAGGCGAGGTGGACGGCGGCCTCCTCCAGGGTCCAGTCGCCGGTCTCGCGGACGTGGCGGCCCAGCATGCGGGCGAACGCGCCGTAGCCCCGGGGATGGGGGTGCCCGCCGACGTAGATGCCGTCGGAGCCGCCCGTGTGCCCGGGGTGGCGCAGGATCGCGCGCACCGACTCCTCACCCTCGGGGCCCTCGTCGGGTCGGGCCGTCACGCAGCCGGCCTCAAGCCGGGTGTCGATCAGGATGCGGCGGCAGAACTCCCCCGGCTCGACCCCTGCCTTGGCGGCGGCGACGGGGAGCGACAGCCCCTCGGCCCACTCGGCCCCGGGGACGTGGGAGAAGGTGATCCTCCGCCAGAGCGCCGGATCCCAGTCGACCGGCTCGGACTCCAGCAGCTCCAGCGCCCGGTCGGTGTCGGCGGCGGGGATCCACGACGGCAGCGCGACCATCGCCAGGATCGTGCTGCCCCGCAGGTAGGGGTAGGTGTCGAAGGTGACGTCCAGCCCGTCGAGACGGGCCTCGTCGACCAGCGGCAGCAGGGTGGACGCCGGACCGTGGTAGTGCGAGACGTGCACGGCGGCGCCCGACCGCCGGGCGATGTCGGTCACCTCGGCCATGCCCGTCCCGGCCAGCGCGCCGTACCCGCGCATGTGCGTCACGTACGGCAGGCCGCCCAGCGGCGCGCAGAGCGCGGCGATCTCCTCGGCGTCGGCGTAGCGCCCCGGGGCGTACTCCAGGCCGGTGGACAGCCCCACCGCGCCCTCCGACAGGCCGCGCTCGACGCGGGCGAGCATCTCGGCCCGCTCGCCGGGGGAGGCGGCCCGCTCGGCGGCGCCCATCACGTCGTAGCGGATCGTGCCGTGCGGCAGCAGGTAGGCGGTGTTCAGCGCGGTCGCGCGGTCGTAGCCGGCCAGCAGTTCCCGCACGCTGAGCGGCCCGTCGGCCGACGGGTGGGTGCCGTTGACGGCCGCGAAGTAGCGGGTGGCGTAGGCGAATGTCTCCGGGGTGGAGGCGGGCGCGAAGGACAGGCCGTCCTGGCCGAGGACGAACGTGGTCACGCCCTGACGGAGCGCGGCGAGCTGCACCTCCGGGTCGAACACCAGGGCGTCCCCGTGGGCATGGCAGTCGATCAGGCCGGGCATGACGTGCCGGCCGGATGCGTCGATCACCGTCGCGGCCTCCGCGCCGGTCAGCCGTCCCACCGCGGCGATCCGGTCCCCGGTGATGCCGACATCCGCCCGGAAGGCCGGGGCACCCGTGCCGTCCAGCACCCAGCCGCCCTTGATCAACACATCGAATGACATGTTGGGATTCAATCATTCACCGGGAATCCGGTGCACCCAGAGGCACCCGCCGGCTCCGGGACATCGCGATCATTCGCGTCGCGCGGCCGCCGTTCCTCCCCGAGGGCGCCGCGGCCCGTCACCCGGAGGCCGTACCGGCCCGTGGTAATTTGGGCCCCCTTCCCCCCTTGACCTGACATATCAGAAATGGTGCCATCTTTCCCTAGTTAGGAATCTTTCCTAACTAGTTGATCGCAGAGAGGGCAGACCCTGTGCATGTGAGACCCCGTCTCCGTCACCCCTCCACCATCCTCGTCCCCGCACTGGCGTCGGCACTGATCGCGTCGGTGTTCGTCCTGGCGCCGCCCGGCTTCGCCGCCGACTCCCTCCTGTCCCAGGGCCGTCCGGCCACCGCCTCCTCCAGCGAGGACTCCACGCTGGCCCCGGCCAAGGCCTTCGACGGAAGCGGCTCCACCCGCTGGGCCTCCGTGGAGGGCCACGACCCCGAGTGGCTCCGCGTCGACCTCGGCCAGTCCGCCACGATCTCCCGGGTCAAGCTGACCTGGGAGGCGGCGTACGGCAAGGCGTACCGGATCCAGACCTCGGCCGACGGCTCCGCCTGGACCGACGTCTACTCGACCACCGCCGGCGACGGCGCCGTGGACGACCTGACCCTGTCCGGCACCGGCCGCTACGTGCGGCTGTACGGCACGGCCCGCGGCACCGCCTACGGATACTCGCTGTACGAGATGGAGGTCTACGGCAGCGCCGGCGGGAACCCCAGCCCCACCCCGACGGTCACACCG
>NZ_NGFP01000184.1 GCF_002149035.1 Streptosporangium minutum | reverse complement strand
GCAGCAGGGCTTCCAGTCCCAGGACCAGATGCCGCAGCAGGGTTTCCAGCCGCAGGACCAGGCGTCGCAGGGCGGTCAGGCCTACCAGCAGGGCGGCCACTCCCAGCAGGCCCAGCCCGCGTCCGCCCCCCAGCCTCCCTACAGCCAGCCGGCGCTCCCGCCCGCGCCCAGCTCCGCCGGCTCCGACGGCTACGGCTCCTCCGAGGGCTACGGCGCTTCCGACGGCTACGGCCGGCAGCAGGCGCACGGCTATGCCCAGCCGACCGGCGACGGATACTCCCAGGCCGCCTACGCGCCGCCGGCGCAGGACCAGCCGCACGGGAACCAGGCCGCCTCCTACGCCCCGGCGCAGACCCCGGCCGAGCCCTACACCCCGAGCCCGTACGTCGCCGCGGACGTCCAGCCCCCGGCTCCGGCCAGGCCGTACGAGCCGCCGGTCACGGCATACGATCCCCCGATCTACGCCACGCCCGCCGAGCAGCAGCCGCAGGCCCCGCTCTACGCCGAGCCCCAGCACTCGGGCTACGGTTCACCGGCCGAGCCCCAGCACCCGGGCTACGGTTCACCGGCCGAGCCCCAGCACCCGGGTTACGGCCAGCCGGCCGACGCCCAGCTCCCCGGCTACGCTCCGCAGCCCGAGCAGCAGCAGGCCCCCTTCTACCAGGCTCAGCCCGAGGCGTACCAGGCTCAGCCTGAGGCGCCCGCGCCGTACACGCCGGCCGACGTCCAGCCGCGCGTGTCCTTCGACAGCCAGGCGCAGTCGTCCTTCCCGCAGCCGCCGGAGAACTACGGCCAGCCGTTCGGCGGCTACTCCGGTGCGGAGTTCGCCCGGCCGACCGAGCCGAACCTGCACTACTCGGCGCCCGACCCGGTCGACCCCCGCTCCCAGCAGATGGCCCAGGCCTACCAGCAGGCGGAGTCCTACCAGCAGCAGACCCAGGGCGGAGAGCCGCAGCTACGGGTCCCGGAGTACGGCGCCTCGCAGGCGGGCGGGTCCTACGACGACCCGTTCGGCCACCCGCAGACCCCGCAGGCTCCGCCCGCCGCGCAGCCGTACCAGCAGCAGGGCGGTCACCAGTGGGACCCGCCGGCCGACGCGACGCTCCGGTTCGATCCGAGCTCCTACCAGGGCGATCCGCTCAACGATCCCAATGCCGGCCGTAACTCCTGGGACTCGCAGCCGGCCATAGACCCCACGGCGATCTACAAGCCGGAGCGCTCGGCTCAGGTCACGGGTGAGGAAATCCCCGATAGAGAGAGGGTGGGCCCGGGTCAGGAGCAGAACATGTCCTGGTACGGTTCCGACCGCCGAGAGCACTGAACGGCCAGGCGATCGTCACGATCGCTTGGCGCGGGCGCCGTCGTCGCAGGCACACGACCCAGAACCGGGGAGAGCAGGTCTTTCCCCGGATACCGGCATGCCGCTTGACGCCACACTGGCCACGCGCGTGTAATTACACACGTGTTGTTACGCCTTCCTCTGGGTGGGTAAGAGGGAGGCGTTCATAGGGGGGCTCCATTTGCGGGCGGCAGGGAGGTGTGCAGTGGCCGACCTGGTCATCGCACAGGACAGCATCGCTGAAGAGCAGCTTGGCTGGCAGGAACGCGCCTTGTGTGCGCAGACCGACCCGGAGGCGTTCTTCCCGGAGAAGGGCGGCTCCACACGGGAGGCCAAGAAGGTTTGCCGCTCCTGCGAAGTACGTGCCGAGTGCCTTGAGTACGCACTTGAGCATGACGAGCGGTTCGGCATCTGGGGTGGGCTTTCCGAGCGGGAACGCCGCCGGATCAAGCGTGAGGCAGTCTGAGAGGCAATCCGCGGCGCTCGCCGAGAGCGCTTGACGATATTTCGTGGGTCACGTGACCGCAGGTCACGTGACCCTTTTTCCAGCCGCGTGACCCTTTTTTCATCTGCGTGGTATAGCCGGACATAGGGTGTCGTATCGTTGTCGCGCCGATCATCCCCCTCCTGAACACGGGACGCATGTCCATCACCGACTCCCCCCGTCTCCACCCCACCGTCACCGCCATCGTCGTCTCCCACGACGGCGCCCGATGGCTGGAGGAGACCCTCGCCGCGCTGCTCGGGCAGACCCGGCCGGTGGACCGTGCCGTCGGAGTGGACAACGGCAGCCGGGACGGCAGCGCCGCGCTGCTGACCGGCGTCCTCGGCCCGAACGCCGTGCTCACCCTCCCGCGCTCGACGAGCTTCGGGCAGGCCGTCGCCGAGGTGCTCGACCGGCTGGGGCCCGCCGGCGGGCGGGAGTGGATCTGGCTGCTGCACGACGACTGCGCGCCCGACGCCGACGCGCTGCAGAACCTGCTCCGGGCCGCCGAGCAGGATCCCAAGGCCGGGGTGCTCGGCCCCAAACTCCGCGACTGGCTGGACCGGCGGCTCCTGCTGGAGGTCGGCGTCACCGTCGACCGGACGGGCCGCCGGGACACCGGCCTGGAGGCCCGCGAGTTCGACCAGGGGCAGTACGACGGCGTCAGGGACGTGCTCTCGGTCTCCACCGCGGGGATGCTGATCCGCCGGGACGTCTGGGACGAGGTCGGCGGGCTCGACCCCTTCCTGCCGCTGTTCCGTGACGACCTGGACCTGTGCTGGCGGGTGCGGGCCGCCGGGCACCGGGTGCAGAACGTCACCCAGGCGGTCGCCTGGCACGCCGAGGCCGCCACCCGGCGCCGCCGCCGCATCACCGTCAGCGGCGACCACCCCCGTCGCCTGGACCGTCGCAACGCCATCTTCGTGGTCATGGCGAACCTGCCGTTCTGGCCGCTGATGTGGGCGCTGGTCCGCAACCTCCTCAGCTCCGCCTTCCGCACGCTGCTGTTCCTGGTGGCGAAACAGCCCGCCGACGCGCTGGACGAGATCGCCGCGATCGGCTCGGTGCTCGGCCATCCCAGCCGGATGATCAAGGCTCGCCGGGCCCGGTCCAAGGGCCGTAAACAGCACCACGCGGCGATCAAACGGCTGCTCACCCCGCCGGGCGCGGGCTACCGGCGCCTGTCGGACCGATTCCAGAGCTACCTGGCCGGGACCGGCTTCGTGGAGTCCGCCGGGCGCCACCACGCCATGACCGCCTCCCAGGAGGACGGCGAGGAACTGCTCACCGACGCCGGGGCGCTCCAGCGGATCTTCGGTAACCCGGGCGTGCTGCTCTTCCTCGCGCTCGCCGTGGTCACGCTGGTCGCCGAGCGCGGGTTGATCGGCGGCACCCGGCTGGGCGGCGGCGCGCTCGTCCCGGTGATCGGCGGATCCTCCGACCTGTGGGACCTCTACCTGGAGAGCTACCACCAGGCGGGCCTAGGGAGCGACGCCTGGGCTCCGCCGTACGTCGCGGTGCTGGCCGCGCTCTCCACCGTGCTGTTCGGCAAGACCTGGCTCGCGGTCTCGGTGCTGCTGCTGGGCTGCGTGCCGCTGGCCGGGTTCTCCGCCTACGCGGCCACCCGGTCGATGATCCCGGGCCGGTGGACCCGCATCTGGCTGGCCTCCTCCTACGCGCTCCTCCCGGTGGCCACCGGCGCGGTCGCCGCCGGACGGCTCGGCACCGCCGTGGTCTTCGTGCTGCTGCCCGTCTACGCGGCGCTGGCCACCGCCCTGCTCACCGGCGAGGGCCGCAGGGCCCGCCGCGCCGCCTGGGGCCTCGGTCTCCTCCTCGCGGTCGGTACGGCTTTCGCCCCGCTGGTCTACCCGCTCACGCTCGTCCTCGGCGCCCTGGCCGCGCTGGCCTTCCCCCGCCGGGGCGTCGCCGTCTCGGTGGCCATCGCCTTCGGCGTCCCGGTGGCGCTGCTGTTCCCCTGGCTGGCGCAGGTGCTCGGCAACCCGGGCCAGCTCCTGCTGGAGGCCGGGCTGCACCAGCTCGCCCTGGTCGACGCCGCCCTGCCCGCCCAGTCACTGCTGACCCTCAGCCCCGGCGGCCCCGGCATGCCGCCGCTCTGGGTGACCGGCGGCCTCATCTCCGCCTGCCTGGCCGCGCTGGTGATGCGCCGCAACCGGATGGTCATCGCGATCGGCTGGGGCGTCGCGCTCTTCGGCGTGCTGGTGGCGATCCTGGTCAGCCGGACCCCTGTCACCTCCCTGAACGGCGACACCGTGGCCCCGGCCTGGCCGGGAGTGCCGCTGGCCTTCGCCGCCACCGGCATGCTCGTGGTGGCCGCCCTCACCGCCGACCGGGTCGTCGAGTTCCGGGCGGCGGGCGGGTTGCGCAGGGTCACCGCGTTCGTCGTCGTGGCGGTCGCCTTCTCCACGCCGCTGCTCGCGGCGGGCATGTGGATCACCCGGGGCGTGGACGGGCCGATCAGCGGGAACGTGCGCGACGTGATCCCCGCCCTGGTGGCGGTCAACTCGGGCAACGGCGAGCGGACCCTGCTCCTGCGCACCAGGGAGGACGGCCTGACCTTCACCGTGCTGCGCGGCCGTACGCCGGTGGTCGGCGAGTCCGACATCCCCATGCCGCAGGGCGTCCGCGAGCGTGTCGGCGTCGCGGCGGCCGGGCTGGTCTCCGGCCGGGGCGGCGACGACGCCCGCGTGCTGGCCGCCCACGGCGTGCAGTTCGTCGTGGTGGCCGCGCCGGTGAGCCCGGAGATCAGCCACGCGCTGGACTCCCAGCCCGCCCTGGCCAGGATGAGCCTGTCCCGGGCGCTCGGCGTGTGGCGGCTCACCCAGCCGGTCGCGGCGGCCCCGGCCCCGGAGGGCGACCCCTGGCACGGCCGCTGGCTCTGGGTCCAGGCCGCGATCCTGCTGGTCGTCTCGGTCCTGGCCGCGCCCGGCTCCCGGACGGACGCCGCCGCCGACGGCTACGCCTCCCCGGACCTGTCGGAGCCCTCAAGAGAGCTGGCCCCCCGGTGAAATCCCTGATCGAGAACCGGTTCGGCCTGCTCGGCCTCGTCCTGGTGGCCCTGCTCGCCCTGTACGGCGTGGCCTTCGCGACCCAGCCGGAGGCCGCCGCCCGGCCCGCGCCCGGTCCGCAGAGGGTGCCCGTCGCCTCCGTGACGGCCATCTGCCCCGACCCCGCCGAGACCACCGTCGGCGTCGTCACCCCGCCGGGCGGGACGGGCCCGGGCGCCACGGCGCTCCTCACCGGGGACAGGACCCTCGCGGAACTCGACACGACCGGCACCCTGTGGCACGAGCAGGTCCCCGCCAAGTCGGGGCCGCTGGTGGTGGCGTCGACCGGGAGCATGGCCGCGGGCATGGAGGCCGAGCAGACCCGGCGGGAGACCTCGGGCGACCAGCGGGGGCTGGCTGGGGTGCGGTGCGTGGAGCCGGTGGCGAGCACCTGGCTGGTCGGGCCGGGCCCGGCCGCGGCCGACGTCACGCTCCACCTCACCAACGCCGACCCCGCCCCGGCCATCGCGGAGATCATGATCTACTCCGGCGAGGGCCCGGTGTTCAGCGACTCCGGCGGCGTGTTCACGCTCAAGCCGGGTGAGAGCCGTACGATCAAGCTCAAGGACCTGGCCCCCTCGCCGCTCGTCATGGCCGTCGAGGTGCGCACCACCTCCGGCCGGGTCGCCGCCGCCGCCCGGGCGGTCATGCGCGGCGGCCGGGGCGTCGACTGGCTGCCGGTCTCCGCCGCTCCGGCCACCCGCGTCGTGGTGCCGGGCGTCCCCGGCGGCGGGGGCAGACGCGAGCTGTACGTCGCCTCCGCGGGCGAGTCCGACACCCTGGTCGAGGTCAAGGCGCTCACCCCGGACGGGACCTACGCACTCAAGGACCGTGAGCTGGTGGAGGTCCCCGCGGGGTCGGTCGCCACCCTCGACCTGTCCAGCGCCATCGGCGGGCAGCCTTCCGCGCTCCTGCTCACCTCGGACACGCCGATCGTGGCCGGGCTGGCCGTCACCGGCACCGGTAAGAAGAGCGACGTGGCCTTCACCGCCGGGGCGGCGCCGATCGACCTGGGCAGCGTGGTCGCCGACAACCGGACGGGCAAGAAGAAGAGCTCCCGGCTGCTGCTGACCGCACCGGACGCGGCAGGGAAGGTGAGCGTCCAGGTGCTGCCGCGCAAGGGCGAGGCGCCGGAGCCCTTCGAGGTGGCCGTCACCGGCTCGCACACCAAGGAGGTCAAGCTGCCCAAGGTGGACGGCGCCTTCGCGGTGCTCGTGCTGCCGCTGCCGGGCTCCGGCCCGGTGTACGGCGGGCGGGTGATGGACGAGAGCGTCAAGGGCGGCCTGCTGCTGACCGCCCAGCCGCTGGCGTCCGCGCGCATGTGGGCGCTGGTCCCGCCGATCACCGAGTCCGTGGCGGCCGTGCTGCCCTAGCGGCCCCCGGGGCCGTTCAGTCGCGCTCGTCGTAGCCGGGGTCCACCGTCTCGGGGGACAGGCCCAGCAGCCCGGCGACCTGCTCCACCACCGCGTCGTGCACCATCGCGCCGAGCTGGTCGCGGTCACGGGCCCGCGCCTCCAGGGGGCGCCGGTAGATGATCACGACGGCCGGGCGCTTCCCGACGGCGGGCTCGGCCCGGCCGAACGGGATCGGCTCGCCGGTGAGCAGTCCGGGCCCGTCGCCCAGGTGGCTGATCGGCGGAACCTCCTCGACCGCGAACTCCACCGCCGACAGCTGCTTGCCCCAGCGGGGCTTGAGCCGGTCCACCGCGTCCAGGACGAAGTCGTCGAAGCGCTCGCTGCGCGACTTGGCGATCGGCACGTGGGAGGGCGCCAGGGGGCCGCGCATACCACGGCCGTGCCGGTCGCGTCTGCGGGGAGGGCGGGGTCCGCCGGGTGCCGAGCTCACGGGCCAAGCTTAGACGCGCCCAGAGGAGGGGCGGGAAGGGGCGGTGACAGGGGCGTAAGCCGTACAGGCGGGTGGAAGGTGGGACACGTGTCCGAATTGTGGCGACACGCTCGTTAAGAGCGCTCAGATAGTGGCGCCTCGGACGCTTACCGGATACGGTCCCACCGTGAGCCCCGTCCGCCGCTGTTCCCGCACCGCGTGCAGTCAGCCTGCCGTATTCACGCTCACGTACGTCTACGCCGATTCGACCGCCGTTCTCGGGCCCTTGGCGACGTACGCCGAGCCGCACTGTTATGACCTGTGCGCCGAGCATGCCGAGCGGTTGACCGCACCTCGCGGCTGGGAGGTCGTCCGTCTTCCCACCGACGGCGCACCGCCCAGCACGGACGACCTGGAGGCCCTCGCCAACGCGGTCCGCGAGGCCGCCAGACCCGCTCCCACCGGCGGCGCCGAGCCGGTCGGCCAGGGGGTCGAGGTGGGCCGCCGCGGCCACCTGCGGGTGCTCCGTTCCGCTCAGCCCCAGCGCGACCGCTGACCCGACTAGGCTGGGGTCAGCAGACACGACATAAAGGGCGGAGCTGGAGTGGGCGACCTCGCCAAGATCTTCAAGGCGTACGACGTTCGAGGCGTCGTGCCGGACGAGCTCGACGAGGAGACCTCGGAGGCGGTCGGCGCGGCCTTCGTGGAGGTGACCGGCGCCGGGACCGTCGTGGTGGCGCACGACATGCGTGCCTCGTCCGGACCGCTGGCCGCGGCCTTCGCCCGCGGAGCCACTTCACGCGGAGCCGACGTCGTCCACGCGGGGCTGGGCTCCACCGACCTGCTCTACTACGCGAGCGGCAGCCTCGCCCTGCCCGGCGTGATGTTCACCGCCAGCCACAACCCGGCCCGCTACAACGGCATGAAGATGTGCCGCGCCGGCGCCGTGCCGATCGGGGGCGACAGCGGTCTGGCCGAGATCCGCGACCGGGCGGCCGAACTCCTGAGGTCCGGAGTCGGCGGCGACGGCGGCGGGACCGTCTCCGAGCGGGACCTGCTGCGGGGCTACGCCGACCACCTGCGCACGCTGGTGGACCTGTCCGGCATCCGGCCGCTGAAGGTCGTGGTGGACGCGGGCAACGGCATGGGCGGCCACACCGTCCCGGTGGTGTTCGAGGGGCTCCCGCTGGAGCTGAGCGAGCTCTACTTCGAGCTGGACGGCGACTTCCCCAACCACGAGGCCAACCCGATCGAGCCGGACAACCTGCGCGACCTGCAGAAGGCCGTGCTCGACGTCGGCGCCGACATCGGCCTGGCCTTCGACGGCGACGCCGACCGCTGCTGGGTCATCGACGAGCGCGGCGAGTCGGTCTCCCCCTCCGCGATCACCGCGCTGGTCGCGGTGCGCGAGCTGGCCAGGCATCCCGGCGCCATGATCATCCATAATCTGATCACCTCGCGGAGCGTCCCGGAGATCGTCGCCGAGCACGGCGGCGAGCCGGTCCGCACCCGGGTCGGCCACTCGTTCATCAAGGCCGAGATGGCCAGGACCGGTGCGGTCTTCGGCGGCGAGCACTCCGCGCACTACTACTTCAAGGACTTCTGGTCCGCCGACTCCGGCATGCTGGCCGCGCTGCACGTGCTGGCCGCGCTGGGCGGGCAGGACCGGCCGCTGTCGGAGATCCTCACGGACTACGCCCGCTACGCCGCCTCCGGAGAGATCAACAGCACGGTCGCGGACCAGGCGGGAGCGGCGGCGCGGGTCCGCGAGACGTTCGCCGGCCGCGACGGCGTCACCTTCGACGAGCTGGACGGTCTGACCGTGTCCGGCCCCGGATGGTGGTTCAATCTTCGTCCGTCCAACACCGAGCCGCTGCTCAGGCTGAACGCCGAGGCGGCCGACGAGATTCAGATGGCAGCGATCAGGGACGAAGTTCTTGCTGTCGTGAGGAGCTGAACGAGTGAAGATCGACGACTGGCTGCTTGAGATCCTGGCCTGTCCCAACTGCAAGTCCCCGCTGCGCGCCGAGCCCGAGGTGGACGAGCTGTCCTGCACATCCGCCTCCTGCGGCCTGGTCTATCCGGTCCGGGACGACATCCCGGTGCTGCTGGTTGACGAGGCGCGGAAGTCGTGAGCTGGGAGCCTGATCGGCTCGACGATCAGAAGCAGCTGACCGACGGCGACCCGTCGGGAATGCTGCGCGCGGTGGCGGCCTCGGCGGCGCAGGTCCGCACCTCCCGCCGGGCGGCACGCGAGGCCGACCTCTCGTCGCTGGACAGGGAGGGACGGCCCAGGACCATCGTGGTCGCGGGCATGGGCGGTTCGGGCATCGCGGGCGACATCCTCAACGCGGTGTGCGGCCACGGCGCCCCGCTGCCGATCGTGACCGTGCGGTCCTACCGGCTGCCCGGCTGGGTCGGCGCGACCGACATGGTGATCGCGGTGTCGTGCTCGGGCAGGACCGAGGAGACGCTCGCGGTGGCGATGGAGGCCGTCCGCCGAGGGTGCCGCCTGCTCGCCCTGGGCGCCCCCGACTCGCCGCTGCAGGCGATCGCCAGGCAGGCGGGCGCGCCGTTCGTGCCCGTCGTCACCGGGGGGCAGCCACGTGCCGCCGTCTGGGCGCTGTCGATCCCGCTGGTCGTCATCGCCGCCGAGCTCGGCCTGGTCCAGGCCGACGACGAGGCGTTCGAGAGCACGGCCAAGCGCCTGGAGGACATCGCCCACCGGTGCCGTCCGGCGAGTGAGTCGTTCATCAACCCGGGCAAGTCGCTGGCCATGGAGATGGCCGAGACGGTGCCGATGATCTGGGGGTCCTCCCCGCTGGCCGCGGTCGCCGCCTACCGGTGGGCCTGCCAGCTCAACGAGAACGGCAAGTATCCGGCCGTCTGGGGCGAGATCCCCGAGGTCAACCACAACCAGGTGGTGGCCTTCGACGGCCCGCTGGCCACGCGGGACATCTTCGCCGACGAGAGCGGGCGGTCGTTGCGGCTGTTCGTGCTGCGCGACGTGGAGGAGCATCCGCAGGTGGCGCGGCGGCGCGAGGTGTCGGTGCGGATGGCCGAGGACCGGGGCGTCCCGGTCACCCAGATCGTGGCCGAGGGGCTCCACCCGCTGGAGCGGCTCGCGACCTTGGTTGAATTGGGAGACTACGCGAGTACGTACCTCGCCCTGGGGTACGGGGTCGATCCGACCCCGGTGTCGGCCATCACAGAGCTGAAGGCGAGGATTTCCTCATAGGATTTCGTCTCGTCTTTTACGGAATCAACGAGCGGAGGCTGCCGTGAGCGCGGGCGGCGGTACTAAGGCGATCATCGCGGCATTGTCGGCCAACCTCGCGATCGCGGTGGCCAAGTTCGTGGCCTTCCTGGTCACGACCTCCTCGTCGATGCTCGCCGAGTCGATCCACTCTCTCGCCGACTCGGGCAACCAGGTGTTGCTGCTGGTCGGAGGGAAACGGGCGGCGCGGAAGCGGACGCCGGAGCACCCTTTCGGTTATGGCCGGGAGCGCTATTTCTACGCCTTCGTCGTGGCGGTGGTGCTGTTCACGATCGGTGCGCTGTTCTCCCTCTACGAGGGCTGGCACAAGATCAGTGATCCGCATCCGGTGGAGACGCCCATCGTGGCCTTCGGCGTGCTGATCTTCGCGATCGTCGCGGAGGGATTCTCCTTCCGTACCGCGATCAAGGAGTCGAACCACGTCCGGGGCAAGCAGTCCTGGGTGCAGTTCATCCGCAGGTCCAAGTCGCCGGAGCTGCCGGTCATCGTGCTGGAGGACCTGGGCGCGCTGGTCGGCCTGATCCTCGCGCTGGCCGGTGTGACGATGGCCGTGGTCACCGGTGACGGCGTCTGGGACGGCGTCGGCACGATGGCGATCGGCGTCCTGCTCGCGATCATCGCGGTGATCCTCGCGGTCGAGACCAAGTCGCTGCTGATCGGCGAGGGCGCGGGCCCGGAGGTCGAGAAGCGGATCTGTGACGCCCTGAACGGTACGCCCGAGGTCGCCAGGGTCATCCACATGCGCACCCTCCACCTGGGGCCGGAGGAGATCCTGGTCGCCGCCAAGATCGCGGTGGACCACGACGACACCGCCTCCGAGGTGGCCCGCGGGATCGACGAGGCCGAGCAGCGCATCCGCGCCGCCGTGCCAGAGGCCCGCGTCATCTACCTTGAGCCGGACCTCGACAGGGCCAAGGTCAACGGCTCCGTCTGACCCCTGCGGACCGTGGCTCCTTCGCGCTCTGGACGAGTGGTTCCGGAGCGCGGAACGGTTGAGGGATGAGCCGCGCTCAGCCGTCACGGCTGGTCTGCGCGTACGGGCTTGGCGTACGTTTTCGTCCCGCCGTGCTTCGGGGCCTCTCACCTATGCGCTCACGCTCCATGGCGCGGAGAGCCCTCCTTCCGCTGGGCGGAACCGTGAACCGCGAACCACCCGGTTCTGGCCGGGACTCCCGGTGCTTCGACGGCCGGGAGGATGTCAGGCGCGTGGGGCGACCAGACCTGTCTCGTAGGCGTGGATGACGGCCTGGGTGCGGTCGCGCAGGCCGAGCTTGGCGAGCAGCCGTGCCACGTGGGTCTTGACGGTGTGCTCGGTGACCACGAGATCGGCCGCGATCTCGGCGTTGGACAGCCCCCGGGCGATCAGACGCAGCACCTCCGCCTCCCGCGGGGTCAGCGGGCTACCCGCCGGCAGGCGAGGTTGACGAGCGGTGATTCGAGGGCGCGCCTGAGATCGAAGGCGGCCACGCGCTCCTCGACGTGGCTCAACTTGGTGGTGACATCCATGGACTTGGTGGTGACATCCATGGGGAGAATTGTCCTGACCTGGGAATTCTGTGTCGTCACTCCTAGGAGCGACCTTGGAGCAGGCGCAGCGCCTTCTCCTTCTCGAAGTCCAGCGCGCGGCGAGGGGCCTGCAGGCGGCCGATCCGCAGCCCCAGATCGCGTACGGCCTGCGCCACCGCGGGCTCGCTCAGCACCCGCAGCGCGAAGGCCAGCTCTGCGGGGGAGATGTCGAACCGCTTCTCCAGCTCCACGCCCTGGGCCACGGCCGACAGCTCCTCGGGGCCGAAGCGGCGGTGCGCCCCGTGGCTGCGGACCGGCGGGAGCAGACCGAGCGCCTCGCGGTAGCGGAGCATGCGGGGTGACATTCCCAGCCGTCTGGCGGCCTCGGTGATCCGCATTCTCACGCCTTTCCGCAGAGTCTTACATTCTTGTGTCAGATTAGCGGTCTGGAAGGTGCGCGGAGTCATCCCGGCCGCCTAAACTCACATCGTCGACTTTTCCGGTGGAGCGCCGAGCCGGGCCCGAGAGCGAAGCGGGGTCGCGAGACCAGCGAGGGCACGAGGCGAGCGCGACCATCAACCAGAGGGGTAACACATGGACTTCAAGGTCGCCGACCTTTCCCTTGCGGCCTTCGGCCGCAAGGAGATCCAGCTCGCCGAGCACGAGATGCCGGGCCTGATGGCCGTCCGCAAGGAGTACGC
This sequence comes from Streptosporangium minutum, assembly GCF_002149035.1. Lineage (GTDB taxonomy): Bacteria > Actinomycetota > Actinomycetes > Streptosporangiales > Streptosporangiaceae > Streptosporangium > Streptosporangium minutum. Next base: position 6,674 of record NZ_NGFP01000184.1, on the reverse strand, counting down.
CGAGTCCCAGCCGCTGGCCGGTGCGAAGATCATGGGCTCGCTGCACATGACCATCCAGACCGCCGTGCTCATCGAGACGCTGGTCGCGCTCGGCGCCGAGGTCCGCTGGGTGAGCTGCAACATCTTCTCCACCCAGGACCACGCGGCCGCCGCCGTCGTCGTCGGCCCGAACGGCACCGTCGACGACCCGCAGGGCGTGCCGGTCTTCGCCTGGAAGGGCGAGACCCTGGAGGAGTACTGGTGGTGCACCGAGCAGGCGCTGGTATGGCCCGGCGGTGACGGCCCCAACATGATCCTCGACGACGGCGGCGACGCCACCCTGCTCGTCCACAAGGGCGCCGAGTACGAGAAGGCCGGCGCCGTCCCCAGCGCGGGCGAGGACGACGCGGAGGAGTGGAAGATCATCCTTGATCTGCTCCGCCGTACGGTCACCCCCGAGAAGAAGTGGACCGAGGTCGCCTCGCGCATCAAGGGCGTCACCGAGGAGACCACCACCGGCGTCCACCGCCTCTACGAGATGTTCAAGGCCGGCTCGCTGCTCTTCCCGGCGATCAACGTCAACGACTCGGTGACCAAGTCGAAGTTCGACAACAAGTACGGCTGCCGCCACTCGGTCATCGACGGCCTCAACCGCGCCACCGACGTGCTGATCGGCGGCAAGGTCGCCGTCGTGGCCGGTTACGGCGACGTCGGCAAGGGCTGTGCCGACGCGCTGCGGGGCCAGGGCGCCCGCGTCATCGTCACCGAGATCGACCCCATCTGCGCGCTCCAGGCGGCCATGGACGGCTTCCAGGTCACCACGCTGGACGAGGTCGTCGGCATCGCCGACATCTTCGTCACCACGACCGGCAACTTCGACATCATCACCGCCGACCACATGTCGAAGATGAAGCACAACGCCATCGTGTCCAACATCGGCCACTTCGACAACGAGATCGACATGGCCGGCCTGGCCAAGATCCCGGGCATCGTCAAGACCGAGATCAAGCCGCAGGTCCACACCTGGGCCTTCCCCGACGGCCGCCAGATCCTGGTGCTCGCCGAGGGCCGTCTGATGAACCTGGGCTGCGCCACCGGCCACCCCTCGTTCGTCATGTCCAACTCCTTCACCAACCAGGTGATCGCCCAGATCGAGCTGTTCACCAAGACCGAGCAGTACCCGATCGGCGTCTACGTGCTGCCCAAGCACCTGGACGAGAAGGTCGCCCGTCTCCACCTCGACGCCCTCGGCGTGAAGCTCACCAAGCTCACCAAGGCGCAGGCGGAGTACATCGGCGTGGACATCGAGGGCCCCTACAAGGCCGACCACTACCGCTACTGATCGACCGTTCCAACCGGGCCCCCGCAGAGCTGCGGGGGCCTTCGGGCAATCCGGGGAGAGACGTGGACAGCGCACTGGTGGCCGCGGGCGAGCGGCGGATCGGGTGGGCGGCGCGGTCGATGCCCGTGCTCACCGCGATCGGAGAGCGGTTCGCGGCCGAGCGGCCTCTCGACGGGCTGCGGATCGCCGCCTGCCTGCACGTGACCGCCGAGACCGCGGTGCTCATGGGCACGCTGAAGGCGGGCGGGGCCGAGATCGCACTGGCCGCCTCGAACCCGCTGTCCACGCAGGACGACGTCGCCGCCGCGCTGGGCGAGTACGGCGTCGGCGTGCACGCGAGGGCCGGGGTCGACAGGGAGACCTACTACCGGCACATCCACCAGGCGCTCGACATCTCCCCGGACATCGTCCTCGACGACGGCTGCGACCTGGTCAACATCCTGCACACCGAGCGGACCGAGCTGCTGGAGAGGGTCACCGGGGGCTGCGAGGAGACCACGACCGGGATCATCCGGCTCCGGCAGATGGCGGCCGAGCGGGCGCTGAGGTTCCCGGTCGTGGCGGTCAACGACACCCGGACCAAGCGGATGTTCGACAACCGGTACGGCACCGGCCAGTCCACCATCGACGGCATCATGCGCGCCACCAACACCCTGCTGGCCGGCAAGACCGTGGTGGTCGCCGGGTTCGGCTACTGCGGCCGGGGCGTCGCCGAGCGGGCCAGGGGCCTGGGCGCCCGGGTGGTGATCACTGAGATCGACCCGGTCAAAGCCCTGGACGCCTCGCTGCAGGGTTACGACGTGCAGCCGATGACGGGCGCCGCCCGGGCGGGGGACGTGTTCATCACGGTCACCGGCAACCGCGACGTGATCAGAGGCGAGCACCTGGCGGTGATGAAGGACGGCGCGATCCTGGCCAACGCCGGCCATTTCGACGTCGAGATCGACGTCCGGGCCCTGGACGAGCTGGCGCAGGCCGTCCATCGCGGAGTGCGCCCCAACACCGACGAGTACGTCCTCGCCGACGGGCGGCGGCTCCTGCTGCTCGCCGAGGGCCGTCTGGTGAACCTGACGGCGGCCGAGGGGCATCCGGCCGCCGTCATGGACATGTCCTTCTCCGCGCAGGCACTCGCCGTCGCGTGGCTGGCCCGCGAGAGGGCGGAGCTGGCGCCCGGCGTCTACGACGTGCCGCAGGAGGTCGACGTCGAGGTGGCGCGGCTCAAGCTGGCCGCCGCCGGGATCGAGGTGGACACCCTGACCTCCGAGCAGGAGAAGTATCTCCACTCCTGGCGGCTCGGCTCATAGCCCGGCCTGCATCTCCCGCATCCTGCGGATCTCGGCGCTCTGGGTGGCGGCGACGTCGTTCGCCAGCTCCTCGATCTTGATGTGCGAGCCGCCGACCAGGACCTGCTCGGACATCGTGATGGCCCCCTGGTGGTGGGCCGTCATCAGCGTGAGGAAGAGCCGGTCGAAGTCCTTGCCCGAGGCGGCTCTGAGGGCCCGCATCTGCTCGGGTGTGGCCATGCCCGGCATGCCGGTGTGGGAGGCGTGGTGGGCGGGGACCTTCATGCCCTGCTGCTGCAGCCAGGTCGTCATGTACTGGATCTCCGGCCCCTGGGCGTCCTTGATGCGCGAGGCCAGGCCCTTGAGCGCGGCCGAGTCGGCCCGGGACGGAGCCAGGACCGCCATGTCGACGGCCTGCCGGTGATGGGTGACCATGTCCTGGACGTATTTCACGTCCGCCGCGTTGGCGGTGGGCGCGGGCACGGCTGTGACGGCCTCGTCCGGGCTGATCGTCCTGGCGGGCTCACCCGGCCTGCCGGGCGCGATGATCGGGGCGGTCGACTCGGCTTTCGCCTGGACGGGAGGCGGCCCCGGATCGGCGCTGCACGCGCTGAGGGAGAGGGCGGCGACCACGGCTACGAGCGCGACACGCACCCGGCCTCCTTCTTGAAGCTGCTGTGACGGAAAACCCTAACCTCGGCCAGCCGCCTGAGTAAAGACAACAAATCGGAAAAACTTGCTGACACAGTGACATCTTGCCTGATCTACCACTCAAGACGGACGATCTAGTAATTTATGCGCCCTTTATGGCGCATATGGCAAGGAGGTTCGCGAGTGTTCACCCCTCTCAGGAAGGGCCTGTCCGGCCGGTTCCTGGTAGTAGCCGGTGTCGCGGCGGTGATGGCGCTGTCCACGGTGCCCGCCCAGGCCGCTGACATCCCGGCACCCGGCGAGATCGTCATGAGCCCGAACATCGAGCACGTGACCAACGTTCCCAAGCCGGCCGCGCTCACTGACATCCACACCGACATGGCCTTCCAGGGTGACTACGCCTATGTCGGCAACTACACCGGTTTCTCCATCTACGACATCCGCAAGCCGAAGAAGACCTCGCTGGTCAGCTCGGTGATCTGCCCCGGCGGGCAGATGGACGTGGCCGTCTACGGGAACCTGCTCTTCGGCGCCGTCGACTCCTCCCGCAACAACGACTCCTGCAGCAGCACCTCGCAGAGCGCGTCGGTCAAGGAGTCGTGGGAGGGCGTCCGGATCTTCGACATCAGCGACAAGAAGAATCCGAAGTACGTCAAGGCGGTCGAGACCAACTGCGGCTCGCACACCCTGACCCTCGTTCCGGGCAAGGGCCGCGACCGGCGCAACGTCTATCTCTACATCTCCTCCTACAGCCCCTCGGCGAGCTTCCCCGACTGCCAGCCGCCGCACGACCTGATCTCGATCGTCAAGGTGCCGCTGGGCAACCCGGCGGGCGCCTCCGTCGTCGGCACCCCGAACCTGTTCCCGGACGGAGGCAACCCCGGCGAGCCGACCCAGCAGTACCCCTACCGCACGTCGGCGACCACCGGCTGCCACGACATCACCGTCTTCCCGGAGAAGAACATCGCCGCCGGAGCCTGCATGGGCGAGGGCATCCTGATGGACATCTCCGACCCGGTGAACCCCAAGGTCACCGCGACGGCCCGGGACGACGAGAACTTCGCGTTCTGGCACTCGGCGACGTTCAACAACGCCGGCACCAAGGTCGTCTTCACCGACGAGCTCGGCGGCGGCAGCGCGGCCACCTGCAACGCGACGATCGGCCCGAACCGCGGCGCCAACGCCTACTACGACATCGCGGGCGGCCAGCTCGCCTTCAAGGGCTACTTCAAGATCCCGAGGCACCAGGCCGACACCGAGAACTGTGTCGCGCACAACGGCTCGCTGATCCCGGTCAAGGGCAAGGACATCATGGTCCAGGCCTGGTACCAGGGCGGCATCTCGGTCGTGGACTTCACCGACTCGGCCAACCCGCAGGAGATCGCCTTCTTCGAGCGCGGCCCCGACAGCACCGCCCCCGCGCTGAGCGGTGGATTCTGGTCCGCCTACTACTACAACGGCTACATCTACGGCAGCGACTTCAACCTGGGCCTCGACGTCCTGAAGATCAATGACCCGCGCACCAACAAGGCCAAGGGGGTCAAGGCCGACATCCTGAACGCGCAGACCCAGGCCTCCTACGCCGAGCACGGCCATGGCGGTCACGGCGGTCACGGCGACCACGACGACGACTGATCATCTCTGGGCGGCGGGGATCCCGGTCCTCGCCGCCCGGGCCGCCCGCGGAGAGCGGCCCCGGATAACCCTTTTGCGTGAGGGAAGACATAAAACTAGATGATTATCCTTACCGGCTGACATCTAGTTTATCTGCCTGTTGAGACGGACAATTTGGTCGTTTATCTGCACTTCATGTCTTCCTCGCAACGGAGGTTACCGGGTGCTCACTCTCCGCAGGATCGGCTGGCCGTCGATCGTGGTGGCCGCCGCGATGCTCATGTCGGCGATACCCGCCCAGGCCGCCGGCATCCCACCGTCCGGTGAGGTCGCCACCAGCCCGAACGTGTCGCACGTGGCCAACGTCCCCAAGCCCGCCGGGCTGGAGAACACCATCAACACCGACATCGCCTTCCAGGGCGACTACGCCTACGTCGGCAACTACGGCGGTTTCTCCATCTACGACATCAGCCGTCCGGAGCGGGCCAAGGTCGTCAGCAGCGTCGTCTGTCCCGGCTCCCAGATGGACGTGTCGGTCTACGGGGATCTGCTGTTCACCGCGGTCGACTCCTCACGCAACAACGACTCCTGCAGCAGCGTCGGACAGGTCGCGTCGGTCAAGGAGTCGTGGGAGGGCGTCCGGATCTTCGACATCAGCGACAAGAAGAGCCCGAAGTACATCAAGGCGGTCGAGACCGACTGCGGCTCGCACACCCTGACCCTCGTTCCGGGCAAGGGCCGCGACCGGCGCAACGTCTACCTGTACGCCTCCTCCTACAACCCCTCGGCGAGCTTCCCCGACTGCCGGCCGCCGCACGACAAGATCTCGGTCATCAAGGTCCCGCTGCGTTCCCCCGCGGACGCCGCGGTCGTCAGCACCCCGGTCGTCTTCCCCGACGGCGGCAACGAGACCCAGCCCGGCCTGCTGCTGCCGACCAGCGGCTGCCACGACATCACCGTCTACGCGGAGAGGGACGTCGCCGCCGGAGCCTGCATGGGCGACGGCGTGCTGTTCGACATCTCCGACCGGGAGAACCCGGTGATCACGGCCCGTGTCACGGACCCGAACTTCGCGTTCTGGCACTCGGCGACGTTCAACAACGCCGGCACCAAGGTCGTCTTCACCGACGAGCTCGGCGGCGGCGGCGCGGCCACCTGCAACGAGGCCACCGGCCCGAACCGCGGCGCCGACGCCGTCTACGACATCAGGGGCGGCCGGCTCGTGTTCAGGAGCTACTTCAAGATCTCGCGCTACCAGGCCGACACCGAGAACTGCGTCGCGCACAACGGCTCGCTGATCCCGGTCAGGGGCAAGGACATCATGGTCCAGGCCTGGTACCAGGGCGGCATCTCGATCGTGGACTTCACCGACTCCGCACACCCGCGGGAGATCGGCTTCTTCGAGCGCGGCCCGGAGCCCAACGGCGGGGGCGGCGGCATCTGGTCGGCCTACTACTACAACGGCCACATCTACGGCAGCGACTTCCACCACGGGCTCGACGTGGTCAGGATCAACGACCGGCGCACCGACCCGGCCAGGGGCGTCCGCCTCGACCGGCTGAACGTGCAGACCCAGGCCTCCTACCACCAGGGGCGCGACCACTGACCCTCCGGGCGGGGACGGCGATCCTCCGCCGCCCCCGCCCACGTCCGTACGGCGCGCTCAGACCCGGCCGGATAGTTCCACGGCCATGCATGTCCAGCCCCAGCCGGTCGCCCGTACGGCGCTCAGACCCGGCCGGTCGTCCGTACGGCGCGCCGTCGGGCTCGGGCGGTCGTCCGTACGGGATCGGGCGGGTTCAGGC
>NZ_NGFP01000183.1 GCF_002149035.1 Streptosporangium minutum | reverse complement strand
GCTGGGGGACCGGGCGGGGCTGCCCGGGTACGAGATGCAGGGCCACCACGCCCTCTACATGGTGAGCCTCGGCCGCAACGACCTGGCCGCCGCGCGCCACCACGCCGACAGGGCACTGGAGCACTCCACCAGCGGCCAGCTCGGTCTGGCGCTGAGCGTGCTGTCGATGCTGGACACGCTGGGCATGCTGATCAGGGGCGAGTTCGAGCGGGCGGATCGGTCCTACTCGGCGGCGGCCGAGCGGATGGCCGTGGCCGGCGGCGCCAACGCGACGGGCAGCGGCATCGTGGGCCGCTTCGTGGCCCGGCTGGCGGGCGGCCTGCCGCAGGACATCCCGGAGATCAAGGCCATCCACGGGTTCCTCCCCGACGACGTCTCCGAGATCCTCGTCAGGGCTCTGATCGCCGAGGGCCGGCAGGAGGAGGCCCGGACGTTCTGGCAGCCCGGCTGGAAGATCCGCAAGGACTACTACTGGCTGGTACGGCTGGCGCTGCGGGCGGAGAACGCCGTCGCCCTGGGCGACCGCGAGGTGAGTGAGCGGTGCTACGAGGAACTGCTGCCGTGGGACGGGGAGCTGGCCGGGCTCCATTCCGGGTCGATCACCATAGGGCCGGTCGCGCACATCCTGGGTGATCTCGCAGAGTCGCTGGGCCGGGACGGATCGGCCCACTACGCGACGGCGGTGCGGGTCGCCGAGCGGGCCGGCTCCCCGCACTGGGCCCGCAGGGCCGCGCAGGCCCGGGCGGGTGCCCGGGTGCGGGATTAAGCCCGGCGCTCGTACAAGGGATGGCCCGGCGCCCGGGTAAGGGATCAGTCCGGCGTCCGGGCGGGCGGCCGGGTGTCCGAGGTGGCGCTCGGGTGGGGATCAGCCCGGCGCTCGGGTCTCAGACCTCGGCGAGGGGGCCGAAGACGAGTCGCTGGCGGCGCCGGTGGCCGCCGCGCAGCAGGGAGAGCAGCAAGGCCAGGACGGGGCCGGCCATCTTGCGCAGCCGGGTGAGCTCCTCGGGCCTGGCGTACTGCTCGATCCTCGGCAGGTCGACCCTGACATCGCCGCCCTTGCGGACCGCGTCCTCGACCCTCTTCCAGTCGGCCACGGACACGTACTTCCTGATGATCGGGAAGAGCAGCCGCTCCTCCTCCTCGATGTGCTCGTCGAGCATGTCGGCGAGCCGGGTGAGCGACGTGACGAGGGCGGAGGCGTCCCGGCCGGCGGCGAACGCGGCCGCCTGGCCGTTGATCTCGGCCAGCAGGGGGTCCAGCTCGGAGTGGTCGTCGCTGAGGTCGCGCAGATCCACCTCGGCGCCGGCGGCCCGCTCGATGACGGGCCAGAGCACCTGGTCCTCCATCGTGTGATGGTGGTGGATGCCTTTGCACAGCGCGGTGACGAATCCGGCGATGGCGGTGGCGCGGGCCGCGTCGGCGGACTGCCGGCCCTCCGCCAACTCCGTGGCCAGATCGGCCAGGCGGCGGACATCGCCCCGCATGGCGCGGTGGGTGATCTGGAATCCCAGCAGTTCGGGGGTCATCGCGGGTGTCTCCTCGGTCGGTACGGCTTGCTGCCGACCATGATGTGACGGCCCACTTATGGCTTGGTTGGTGATGACTTGTCATGGGACTGGAACGGAGGACCCGCGACGTGCAGGCCTTGCAGGGGGGGCGACCCGAGACCTACGGGCCCCGGCGCGGAGGCGGACCCGCGTCCTGCGGGCCCCGCACGGGGCGAGCCGCAGCCGGCGCCCCCGCGGCCAGGCCGGTATCCGGCCTGGCCGCGGGCCGGATACCGGTTACTGCGGCATGAGCACCGTGTCGACGATGTAGACGGTGGCGTTGCCGGTGGGCACGTTGCCGCAGACGACCTTGGCGTCGTTGACGGTGTAGTCCTCGCCCGAACCCTTGACGGTCAGCTTGCCGCCCTGGAGCGTCGCCGGCGAGGCGTCGCTCAGGTCCGCCGGGGCCTTCCTCCCGGAGACCACGTGGTAGGTCAGGATCTTGGTCAGCGTGGCCTTGTCGGCCAGGACCTTGTCGAGGGTCGCCTTCGGAATCTTGGCGAACGCGTCATTGGTGGGTGCGAAGACCGTGATGTCCTTGGCGGAGTTGAGCGTGTCGACCAGGCCCGCCTTCTTGACGGCCGTGACCAGGGTGGACAGGACCGGGTTGTTGGACGCCGCGGTGGCGACCGGGTCGTCGGCCATGCCGGTGAAGCTGCCCTCGCCCGAGGCGGGCACGGCCGAGCAGGCGACGCCGAACGGGGCGTCGGCCATGGCCGGCTCCGTGGCGGCCCGGGTGGCGGTCGCGCTGGCCGAGGGGGCCGGGGTGGAGGCGGCCTCGTCCGCCGTGCCACCGCCCGCCTCCGTGCCGTTCCCGCAGGCGGCGGTGAGGGCCAGGAGCGCGAGGGCGGTCGCGGCGAATGCCGTGCTCTTCATGATCTTTCTCCTTTGGAGGTGAGGGAACTTCGAGGGGTGGGGAACCGGTCACACGACGGTGACCACGACCGAGTGCCATCCGGTCGCCCCGTCGGGGAACGGCGTCACTCGGGACGACTGCTGGGTATGGCCGGCCACGTCGGTCGCGCGGACCTCCAAGGTGTGGCTGCCGGGAGTGGCCTGCCAGGTCCAGGTCCACTGCCGCCAGGTGTCGGGGCTCGGCACGGCGGCCGTCACGGCCTCGTGCCAGGGGCCGCCGTCCACCCGGACCTCGACGCCCGCGACGCCGCGGTGCTGGGCCCAGGCGACCCCGGCCACCTGTACGGCTCCCGCCCGGAGCCGCCTGAGCGGTGCGGGGACGTCGATCCTGGACATGGTCTTGATCGGGGCGTCGGTGGCCCAGCCGCGCTCGGTCCAGTAGGCGCGCTCGTCGGCGTAGCGGGTGAGCTTGAGGGCCACGACCCACTTGGTCGCCGACACGTAGCCGTAGAGACCGGGGACGACGAGCCGGGCGGGGAAGCCGTGTTCCGCGGGGAGCGGCAGGCCGTTCATCCCGATGGCGAGCATCGCGTCCCTGCCGTCCATGACGATGTCCACCGGGGTCCCGCCGGTCCAGCCGTCGGCCGAACGGCTCAGCAGTTGGTCGGCGCCTGCCGGGATGCCCGCCTCGCGCAGGATGGTGGCCAGCGGCACGCCCAGCCAGCGGGCATTGCCGACGTAGGGGCCGCCGACCTCGTTGGAGACGCAGGCGAGGGTGATGTCGCGCTCGATCGGCCCGCGCCTGAGCACGTCGGCCATGGTCAGCTCGATCGTCCGGGTGCCGTGGACGCGGAGCGTCCAGCCGTCCAGGTCGGGGCGGGGCACGACCAGCGCGGTGTCGACCCGGTAGAACTCCGCGGCGGGGGTGACGAACGCGCTCAGGCCGGGGATGCGGAGATCGGCGCCGGCGGGCAGCGGCCGGGCCGGGGAAGCGGGCCGGGGAAGGACCAGCGCGGCACTCGAGGCGCGGGACGCCGCCAGGCGGCCGGCGGTGATGGCCGCGACGGTCCCGGCGCCGATCAGGAGGAAGGCCCTGCGACCGCCGGCCGGTGAAGCGGGCAGGGTGAGCGCGAGCAGGGTGAGCGCCCCCACGAGGGCTGCCAGCAGGGACGGCACCGTGTCCAGTGGCGCCGACGCCGGCCGGGTCGCCGCGGCGACGGCCCCGAGAACCCCCAGCCCCGCCACTCCGGCCGCCGCCGGGACCCGCCTGCCGGTCCCGGCGAGGAGGCCGAGGAGGAGGGCGAGACCCAGGAGGACGGCGATGACGGCGCCGATCAGGATGGGCTTGTCGGAGGTTCCGAAGGTGCGGACCGCGAACTCCTTCACGGGGGTGGGGGTCAGGTCGATGACCGTGCCGCCCACGACGACGACGGGGGAGGACTGGGGGCGGAGCGCCCCCGCCGCCGCCAGCTCGCCGCCGCCGAGCGCGGCCAGCGCGGACAGGAGCCCCGCCCCACCCGCTCTCACCGCGCGTCCCATGTTCGCCACGGAAGGTATTCGGAGCCGTTAGACCTCTGGTTTGGTCGTCCGCACCGTACGATTCGAAAAGCCGCCCGGCGGATGGCCGTCACTCCGCCGCCGGGCAGCTGGAAAGTCCTCCCCCCTGACCTGGCCAACCGTGCGGAAGCCGCGCGGACGACGTGCGAGAACAGTGGAAAACAGGGGGAAGGTATGCGGACAGTCACCATCGCCGCGGCGGTCGCCACGCTCGTTTCGGGCATCGTGGGCGCGGGATCCGGGACGGCCGTCGCCGAGACCGGTGCCACGGCCCCGGGGCCGATCTACGTGTTCAACCTCTACGGGGCCGAGGAGGGGCGGGCAGACCGGCGCCCGGCGAACCTGGTCGCCTCGGAGTTCAGCTCGCTCAGCGAGCTCACCTGGAAAAGGTGGGGGCCGTACGCGGCGCTCGGCACGGGCAAGCTGAGCGGGACCTGGTGCATGCCGGGCTGCCAGGAGGAGCCGTACACCGCGACGATCATTCTGGGCGGCGCGCGAACGGTGAACGGGAAGAGATACTTCACCCGTTTCGGCATCACCGGTGACTTCCCCAAGCCCGAGGAGCACGTCGACACGCTGATCGGGAACCTGCCCAAGCCCAAGCAGGCCGACCGGGCGGAGCAGGCCGACCGGGCGGAGCAGGATGACCGGACGGAGCAGAACGGTCGAGCCGAGCAGAACGACCGGGCCGAGCAGGGCAGCCGGGCCGAGCAGGACGGTCGGACCGACCAGGCTGACCGGACCGACCGAACTGACCGGGCCGACCGGGCTGACCGGGCTGAGCAGGGCGGTCGCGCCGAGCACGCCGACCGGGGTAGTCGTGCGGAGGAGGCGGAACAAGGCGGCCGGACCGACCGGACCGACCGCGCCGACCGGGCGGAGCAGGGGGGGCGCGCCGAGCACGCCGGCCGGGCTGAACAAGGCGGCCGGGGTGACCGCGCGGACCGGGCGGAGCAGCCCGGCCGGGCCGAGCACGCCGGCCGGGCGGAGCGCGGGCACCGGTGGCGCTGACGACGGAGCGGTGATGATCCGCCAGGTCCCTGTTTGATTTCGCATCGCGCTGCCGAGGCGTGTATGGTTACACCTGTCCGCAGCGCGAAAGCGAAGCAGACAGGCCCCTTTAGCTCAGTCGGCAGAGCGTCTCCATGGTAAGGAGAAGGTCTACGGTTCGATTCCGTAAAGGGGCTCAACAGCCTAAAAGCCCTAGCCACCCGGTTAGGGCTTTCGGCTTGGGTAGGCCGTGACGGTCACCCGAAAACACTCAAGGTTCCCGGCGAGCGAGCGGGCATACTGGGGAAACCCAGAAGCGATGCCCCTGACCTGCACAAGTACGCAGGCAGTCTGCGCGTCGGGTATCCTTGCGGGGGCCGGTCGATTTCGTCGGCCCAAGGCGGAGTAGCTCAGCCAGGCAGAGCAAACGGCTCATAATCGTTGTGTCGCCGGTTCAAGTCCGGCCTCCGCTACTACCCTCCCGGGTTCCCCTCATAAGGGGAGCTGGGCTGGGTTGTCCACAGTCCCGAACGTAGAAAGGCACTCCCAAGTGGCTGCCACCGACGTTAGGCCGAAGATCACGCTGGCCTGCCAGGAGTGCAAGCACCGCAACTACATCACGCGGAAGAACCGGCGCAACGACCCGGATCGGCTTGAGCTGAAGAAGTACTGCCCGAACTGCAAGACGCACAAGGCGCACCGCGAGACTCGCTAAGTCTCTGCGAAGCCTCCCGGCTCTCGGCGGGAGATGGGTACTTCAGTAGCACTCACATACTCAACGTAGACCGGCGTCCTCGTGGGGGGCGCCGGTTTGTCGTATCTTCACAGCTTTCCCGTCCGGGTGTTGACCATGCTCGACAGCCGGTGCCGGGCGAGGGCCGGGCTACGGTTTCCTGGTGGCCGACCCGGGGAGCAGACCCCGGAATCTTGTTCTGTTACTGTCGGCCTCACCAGCTCGGTATCCGCAAAGGAGCACGATGGCTCTGAACCGTGATTTCGTCGGGCGGGCGTCCGCGCCTTCCGCGCCCTACGAGGTCAGCCGCGTGAAGATCAAAGAGTTCGCGACGGCGATCGGCGACAACAACCCGATCTACCGGGACAGGGAGGCCGCACAGGCCGCCGGTCATCCGGACGTGGTCGCGCCGCCCACCTTCCCCATCGTGTTCAGCCTGGCCGGCGGGACGATCCTGGCCGACCCCGAACTCGGCCTGAACTTCGCCATGGTCGTCCACGGCGAGCAGCGCTTCGAGTACCAGCGGCCGATCCACGCCGGTGACGAGCTGGTCAGCGTCTCCACGGTGACCGACATCCGCAGCGTCGGCCGCAACGAGCTCATCACGGTCAAGAGCGACGTCACCACCGTCGACGGTGAGCCCGTCTGCACGACCTACAACACCATCGTCGAGCGCGGAGGGGCGGGCTGAGATGGCAGCGACTGTCAAGTACGACGAGGTCGAGACGGGGCAGCAGATCCCGCCCGCCGACTATCCGGTCCGCCGCGTCAACCTGGTGATGTACGCCGGAGCCTCCGGTGACTTCAACCCCATCCACTGGAACGAGCGCTTCGCCAAGACCGTCGGCCTGCCCGACGTCATCGCGCACGGCATGTTCACCATGGCCCAGGGCGGCCGGTTCGTCACCGACTGGGCCGGCGACCCCGGCGCGATCGTCGACTACGGCGTGCGGTTCTCGTCCATGGTGGTCGTCCCGGACGACGAGCAGGGCGCCGTCATCACGGTGAGCGGCGTCATCGAGGAGAAGCTGGAGGACAACCGCGTGGTGGTCGCGCTGACCGCCAGGTCCGGCGACTCCCGGGTGCTCTCCAAGGCCCGCGCGGTGGTCCAGCTCGCCTAGTGATCCTTGGTCGCCGGCACCCCAGCCGTAGACCGTGATGTCGCCGGTCAGGCCGGCGCGGAGACGGCTGCGGCCACCGATGATCGTCGTGAGTCGTGTGGACAGAAGAAGAGCATCGGTGGCCGCGGGTCACAGCGTGGCGCCTGCCCGGTGGCGGTCGATGCCCGACCAGGTGATGGAGCGGATCGCGGGCCGGCCCGCCCGGGTCGGCCCCCGACGCCGGGCACGGGCGTCGGTGCCGGGCCTGCCGAGGGTGCCGGACCTGGCGAGGAAGAACTGCCAGACCCTGACCGGGCACGCGGGCGATGCCGGCACCGAGCCGGGCCAGCGACGGCCACTACCGACGGCGGGCGGCCGCACGGTCGTGACCGGGTGCTTCGGTCCGACGGCAGGGGAGCGCCCGGTCCGCGGGACCGGAGCTCACTGCCTGCGGGGCTGGCTGAAACGCACCATGTTGCCGGAGGGATCGCGGAAGGCGCAGTCGCGCACGCCGTACGGCTGGTCGACCGGCTCCTGCAGCACCTCGCCACCCGCCGCGTGGATGCGCTCGAAGGTGGCGTCGCAGTCGTCGGTCCCGAAGATGACGCCGCGCAGCAGGCCCTTCGCCAGCAGTTCCGCCGCGGCCTCCTTGTCGGCGGGCGAGGCGTTCGGGTCACCGATGGGCGGTTCGAGGACGATGTCCACGTCAGGCTGCGACGGAGCGCCGACGGTCACCCAGCGCATCCCCTCGAACCCGACGTCGTTGCGCACCTCCAGGCCGAGAGCGTCCCGGTAGAAGGTGAGCGCCTTGTCGTGGTCGTCGACGGCGATGAAGGTCTGCGAAAGTTTGATGTCCATGCGGTTCACATTATGGGCGGGGAGCCGGATCCGGCTTCTCCATTCCTGACCGGTCGCGTGTAGACCTTGGCGACACAGGCAGGGATGGCGGCGCCCTCGTCATGGCGGCGAGCCCGGTATGAGCTCGGGCTCTCGCCGATCAGCTCGGTGAACCGCGAGCTGAACGATCCCAGCGATGTGCAGCCGACCGCGAAGCAGACCTCCGTCACCGTCAGGTCACCCCGCCGCAGCAGCGCCTTGGCCCGCTCGATCCGGCGCGTCATCAGGTAGCTGTACGGCGACTCCCCGAAGGCGGCGCGAAAGCTGCGGGAGAAATGGCCCGGCGACATGAGGGCGACGCGGGCCAGCGCCGGAACGTCGAGCGGCTCCGCGTAGTCGCGGTCCATCCGGTCACGGGCCCGGCGCAGCCGGACGAGGTCCTCCAACGTCACGCGACCACCATCCCACAGCGCCACGACGCCGCCGGTGCCGGCGGGTCCGGGCCAATGGTCAGGCCTGTCCGGAGCGGTGGTCCGGCGCGTTCGCGCCGCTGGTCCGGCCCGCTCGATCGCGGCTCGCGGGCCGGGAGCTGATTCTTCCCCCGGTCCGTGGGTAGCGTCCGGAGTTGACATCCTCCCCTCCCTGAAGGGAGGGGATTCCCACGGTCGCCCGTGAGAATTCCTGCTTCACCGCCAGCCGCCCGCCAGGAGAAAGGCTCCCTTGAGGTCTTACACCGGCTCCACAGGCGTTTCACCTCTCCGCCAGCCCGGCGGCGAGGATATTGCCGATCACGCGAGCAGCGGCTTGGTTATCGCCGCCGCCGAACACGTTACCGAATCGCGCGCCGCCGCGCCGCGTTTCCTCCCCCGCCCGAAGGCGGGGGTATCCACGCTCAAGGAGATTTGATGAACGAAGTACCACCTCACGTGACGGGGCTCGCCGAGCAGCGGGCCAGGGCGCGGGCCGGCCGTGACTACGCCGGGGCCGACGCGCTCCGCGACAAGATCGAAGCAGAGGGCTGGCTCGTCCGCGACACCGGGGACGGCTTCGAGCTCACTCCCAGGCCCCCTTTCGAGGTGTGGCCCACGGTGGCCTCCGTCCCCGAACCCGGGGCGGGCGACCGGCCGCCCGGACAGGCCGGCGTCGCGGATTCCGGTGCCGCGGGCTCCGGTGCCGCGGGCTCCGGCGCTCCGGGCTCCGGGGCCGCCGGCCGTGACGCCGCCTCCATGGACGCCGGCCGGGTCGCCGAGGCCGCAGATCCTTCCGCCCGGCCCGAACGGCTCGGCGATCTGGACGCCGAGCGGGTCGCCGCGACCGAGGCGGCGCCCAAGCAGAAGCCGGAAGGCGCCGAACTCGTCGGCCGCTCGGACGATCACGAAGGCCATCCCGAGCGGACGATCTCCTCCCAGCTGCTGTGGGACGGGAGCCTGTCGGTGTCGCGGCTCGACGAGACGATCACCCCGGCCGAGCCGCACAAACCCGCCGTCTCGCCGACCGTGACCGTCGGTCTCGTCGTCGACGGCTGGCCCGATGACCTGCGAGACTGCGTCCGCGCGCTGGTCGCCCGGACCGAGGCCAGGATCATCGGCCTGGACCTGGGAAACGTGGACGGCGCCGGGGTCGTCCTGGAGGAGCTGGCCGAGGAGTTTCCCCGCAGGGTGGAGGCCTGGCACGTGGCCGAGACCCCGCACTGGAGGGGAGGCACGGCGGAGTGGGGCGAGAGTCGTACCAAGCTGCTGAAGCTCGACACCTCCGACGTGCACGTCGTGATGGAGACCTCCACGATCCTGGACGGCGACGCGATCACTCCGCTGGTCAAGGTGCTGACCGACGACGTGGCCGCGGCGGGCTGGAAGGGCGTGAACCCCGGGGCGGACGGTCATGAGTGGCATGACGCCGAGCCCGGCGAGGTCCGCGGGCTGCTCGGCCATCTGTTCGCGGTCAGGCGTGACGCCGCGCTCGCGGTGGGCGGCTTCCCCGAGGGCGCCCGCTATTACCGTAACGCCGACCTGGAGTTCTCCCTCACGCTCCCCGGCACCCTCGTCGCCCTCGACAGGGACCTGCCGGTCCACCAGGAACGGCACCGCGGTTATCACGACGTCGATCCCGACTACCGCGACAGGGAGTCCCGCAGGACCTATGACCGCGTGCTGAGGCTGCTCCAGGACACGTAGGCGGTTCCCCGACGCGCGGGCCGCCCGGCGGCACGTAGGCTGGTCGCGGATTTCGGCCGGGTGGTGGGGAAGCGCATGACTGAGCGGGTTTCAGGGGTACGGCTGGCGCCGTACACGACGGTGGGGCTGGGCGGACCGGCCGGGGCTTTCGTGACGGCGGGTTCGGCGGAGGAGATCGTCGAGCTGGTGGCCGCGGCGGACCGGGCGGGTGAGCCGGTGCTCGTGCTCGGCGGCGGCAGCAACCTGGTCGTGTCGGACGAGGGCTTCGACGGGCTGGTCGTGCGCGTCGCCTCGCGGGGGATCGAGGTCGACGGGGACCGGGTCACCGTGCAGGCCGGGGAGGACTGGGACGCGCTGGTGGCCCGCACGGTGGCGGAGGGGCGCTCGGGGATCGAGTGTCTGTCCGGGATCCCGGGTCTGGTCGGGTCCACGCCGATCCAGAACGTCGGGGCCTACGGGCAGGAGGTCTCGCAGACGATCACCGGGGTGCGGGTCTACGACCGCAAGTCCGGTGAGGTGAGCGACCTGGCCGCGGGGGAGTGCGGGTTCGCCTACCGGCACAGCGCCTTCAAGGAGGAGGCCGGGCGGTACGTCGTCCTGGCGGTCACCTACGGGCTGGCCGAGGACGGGATGTCCGGCCCGGTCGCCTACCGGGAGCTGGCCGCCAGGCTGGACGTCGCCCTCGGCGAGCGGGTGCCGCTGGCACAGGCCCGCGCGGCGGTGCTGGAGCTGCGCCGGGGCAAGGGGATGGTGCTCGATCCCGACGACCCGGACTCCCGGAGCGCGGGATCGTTCTTCACCAACCCGCTCCTCACCGCCGGTGAGGCGGCCGAGCTGGAGMTGCGCGCCCCCGGTTTCCCCCGCTGGGACATGCCGGACGGCTCCGTCAAGGTCCCTGCGGCCTGGTTGATCGAGAACGCCGGGTTCCCCAAGGGCTACCGGCGTGGCCCGGCGCGCATCTCCACCAAGCACACCCTTGCCATGACAAATCCGGAACTGACGGCAACGACCGCGGACCTCCTCGACCTCGCCCGTGAGGTCCGGGACGGGGTGCTGGAGAAGTTCGGCGTCACCCTCGTCAACGAGCCCGTGATGGTCGGCACCCACCTCTGACCGTACGGCGGGCGGCCCGGCGGTCAGATCTCCTTGAGGAACCCGGCGTCGACGGCGAAGTCCGCGCCGGTCGTGCTCGCCGAGCGCGGCGAGGCGAGCAGGGCGATCACGTCGGCGACCTCCTGCGGCTCGACGAGGCGCCCGGTCGACAGCTTCATCATCTCCGGTGCGACGCTGTTGATCACGGTGTCGCGGTCGGTGCCCGCCTGGGCGGCGATGATGTCGGCCGCGCCTCCCTCCTCGGTCCACCACGCCGTCCGCACGGGCCCGAGGGAGAGGGTGTTCACCCGGATGCCCTGCGGCGCGAACTCCTCCGACAGGGCCTTGGTCAGGTTGTTCAGGCCCGCCTTGGCGGCGTTGTAGTCGACGTTCATCGGGGCGGGCAGCTTGGCGCCGCCCGAGGAGACGTTGACGATCGAACCGCCGCCCCGCGCCAGCATCGCCGGGATGGCGGCACGGACGGCCCGCACCACCGAGAACAGGTTGAACTCGAACATCGCCCGCCAGTCCTCGTCGTCCGGGGTCAGGAACCCGAACCGGGGCAGCGACACGCCGGGCGGAGGGCCGCCGGCGTTGTTGACCAGGATGTCGAGCCCGCCGAACTCCTCCACGGCCCGCGCCACGGCCTGGCCGGGTGCTTCGGGGTCCATCAGGTCGACCGGCACGTGGAGCAGGTTGTCGCCGCCGAGCGCCGCCAGCTCCGGGGTGCTCTTGCGCGAGGCGGCCACGACGCGGACGCCCTCGTCGAGCAGGGTGCGGGTGACGGCCAGGCCGATGCCCTTGGAGGCGCCGGTGACGACCGCGACGCGGCCGGAAAGCTGCAGATCCATGGATGTCCTTCGGGTGGTTGTCCTCGGCCCCGCCCGGTCGGCGGGGGATCTTGACACGGGCAAACGTATGCCCAGCGTGCGGCCCCGATCCGGCGGAATTCGGACCAGCAGATCCGGCTGAATTCGGACCTGCAATCCGGCATGACCGCCCCGGTGCATCGGCGGCCGGAACGCGCCGGCGTCGTGAGTCGCCGACGGCCAGGCCGGGGTGTCGCCATCCCGGTCCTGGTCAGATCGCACGCCCGGGGGCACTCCGGGCGTCACCGCCGGAGATGAGGCGCCGAGGGGTCGGGAAAGGTCCCGTGCCGGGGAATCAGCAGGTGCTTGTGGCTGTTAGGGTCGGGTGGAAACACCCGAAGGGGAGTAGTCCCAATCGCGTGATCGACATGCTGGCGTCTCAGGGCGCCCGGTCGCGCGGGCCCGGAGTCCGAACGGATCCAGGCGGACGAGACCTTCGGCCTGGCAGGCATACACCGATGCTGCCGGGCCGAAGCGTGCCCGGCTCCCGGGTGCCCCCTTCCGGCCCGGTCGCGCGCGCGGAAGGGCAATCTCGTTGGAAGCGTTCTGGATCAGCCTCGCTGTGATCTTCGTCGCCGAGCTCGGCGACAAGAGCCAGCTCATGGCGATGACCTTCGCGACCCGGTTCAAGCCGTGGCCGGTCCTGGCCGGCATCACCCTGGCCACCGCCGTCGTCCACCTGGTCAGCGTCGGCCTGGGCCGGCTGGCCGGTGACCTGATCCCCACCACGGCGATCACCATCGTCGCGGGCATCGCGTTCCTCGGCTTCGCCGTGTGGACGCTGCGCGGCGACGAACTGACCGAGGAGGAGTCGCAGAAGGCGCAGCGCACCACCCGGTCGGCGATCATCGCCGTGACCGTCGCCTTCTTCCTCGCCGAGCTCGGCGACAAGACCATGCTCGCCACCATCACGCTGGCCACCCAGCACGGCTGGTTCGGCACCTGGCTCGGTTCGACGGTCGGCATGGTCGCCGCCGACGCGCTGGCCATCGCGGTCGGCCGGATGCTCGGCAAGCACCTGCCCGAGAAGATCATCCGGTACGGCGCCGCCGCCGCGTTCGCGATCTTCGGTGTCATCCTGCTGGTCGAGCCCCTGCTGACCTGACCGGGCCGTGTCATTGGTCCGTGGCCGTCCGGTCCGCTCATGACGCCGGTCGGTCGCCGTCCTGCGGGTTCACCCCGAACGAGGTGAGCAGGTGCCGCAGGGCGGCGGTGAGCGGTCTGTCGCGGACGGCGAGCGAGGTGATGACGGCCGGCCCGGCAAGCGGCCGGAAGGCCACGCGGAACGCGGGCGGCAGCCCCGAGACCTCGTAGAAGACCGTCCAGGAGGGGGCGCCTGTCCCGATCTCGGCCAGGGTCTCCTGCAGGCTGGTGAACGGCGGTCCCGGTGGCGGGTCGATCCCGGCCGCGCGGCAGGCACCGGTGATCAGGTCGTGGAAGGGCGGGTTCTTCTCTCGCGGGGCCAGCCGGAGGGGCAGGCGCGCGAGCTGCTCCAGGCGCAGCGACGGCTCGGCCGCCAGGGGGTGGGTCGAGGGGAGAGCCACGTACAGCGGGTCGGTCCAGACGGGGACCAGCCGCAGCCCGGGGGCCGAGGTCAGGGCGCGCACGAGCGCGGCGTCCAGTTCGCCCGAGCGCACGGCCGCCAGCCGGTCGGCCAGCGGGGCGTCCTTGAGCCGGACCTGCAGGCGGGGCGCGATGGCGGCCAGCTCGGCCAGGGTGCGGTAGAGCCGGTCTCCCGGCCCGTGGACCGTGCCCAGCCGCAGGATGCCGTCCGTGCCCGCCGTGATCTCGGCCGCGACCTGCCGGGCGCGGTGTGCCGCGGTGAGCACGGCTCTGGCCTCGGGCAGCAGGCGCTCTCCCGCGGCGGACAGATGGACGTGCCGGGTCGAGCGGTCGAAGAGCGGCAGCCCGAGCTCCCGCTCCAACCTGCGGATCTGCTGGCTCACCGCGGACTGCACGATGTTCAGGCGCTCGGCGGCCCGGCTGAATCCTCCCTCCTCCGCGACGGCGAGGAAGTACTCCAGCTGCCGGAGCTCCACAGCCCCTCCATTCATCACGATCGCTGATTTCTGCAGGTGACAACTGCTTCTGGTTCACAGGGTGTTCCCGCGCTCGAATGGGACGCGAACACCTGGAAGGAGTGGGCATGTCCATCAATGACCCAGATATGAGCCGTGCCGTGGTCGTCCGCGCGGAGAGCGCCGAGGTGGTGGAACTGTCGGCGGGGAGTGCGTTCCGGCTTCTGGCCGACGCCAGTGGCACCTGGGGCGCGCTCGGCGTCAACCGCCTCTCGCTGAGCAGCGGCGCCCAGGGAGCCGGTCCGCACTGTCACACGCTGTCCTCGGAGGCGTTCTACGTGCTCGACGGGGTCATGGAGTTCCTTCTCGGCGACCGGGTGACCACGGTGGCCGGGGGCGACCTCCTGGTGGTGCCGCCGAGGACGCCGCACGCGTTCGGCGCCGCCCCCGGTTCGACCGCCGAGGTGCTGGTGGTCATGACGCCCGGCGTCGAGCGCTTCGGCTACTTCCGGCACCTCGGGCGCGTCGCCCATGGTCAGGAGGCCGCCGACAGCCTGCTGGCCGTACAGGAACGCTATGACGTCCACTTCGTGAGCAGCGCGGCCTGGCAGGCAGCGCGGACCTCCGTCACCCGATGAGAGAAGCACCGTCCATGTCTTCCCCCTCTGCCACCGGGCAGCCGTCCGTCGTGGCCGCCGATCCCGCCCCGATCGGGCTGTTCTCGACCGCGGTACGGCTCGGCGCCCTGTTCGGGCCCGCGGTGTTCGGCGTCACCGCGGCGGGTGTCGCGCTGCCCGAGGTCGCGGCCGCGCTGCACGCCGGACCCGCCGCGGTGGCCTGGGTCCTCACCGCGCACGCCCTCGCGCTCGGCATCGGCACCGCGGTCTTCGGGCGGCTGGCCGACTCCTGGGGCGTGCGGGCCGCTCTCACCGCCGGCTCGCTGGTCCTGGCGGCCGGTGCCGTGTGCTGCCTGAGGGCCCCGAACCTGGGCGTGTTGATCGCCGGCCGCCTGGTGCTCGCCGCCGGGTCGGGGGCGATGACCGCCGGCTGCCTTGCCCTGCTGGCCGCCGTCGATCCGGCCGGACGGGCCAGGGTGCTGGCCGCCTACGGCGGCGTCATGGCGCTGTTCGCGGCCGGTGCCACGCTGATCGGCGGCATGGCGACGACCTGGCTGTCGTGGCGGGTCACCCTCGTGCTGCCGGCGCTGTCACTACTGGCTGTGCCGTTCTGCCTGGGTCTGGCCACCAGGCCGGGATCGCGCAGGCCGGTGGACGTGGCCGGCGCGTCCCTGCTCGCCGCCGCGGCCGCCTCGCTGCTGCTCCTGATCCAGGCACCGGCGCTGGACCTGCCGGGTGCGGTCGCCGCGGTGGTCGCGGCCGTGCTGGTGCTGTCCTGGGCGGGCCTGGCCCGGCAGGTCCGGCGCAGAGCGGACGGCTTCGTGCCACGCTCCGTGGTGGGCGACGCGGGATTCTGGATCGCGGCGGCCATCGGCGTCGGCGTCTACGGCGGGCTGTTCGCCGCGATGTACGCGGTGCCCCAGATCCTGGCCAGAACCCATGGCTGGAGCGTGCTCGCCGTCGGCGCCGCGCTGCTGCCGGGCGCGGTGGTGGGCGCCGTGCTGTCCCGCATGGCGGGCCGTCTCGGCGCCCGCACCGGCCGGCGGCTCCTGGCCGGCGCCACCACCGTGACGGGCGTCATCATGGCCGTGTCCGGGATCACGGGCGGCGGGGCGTGGCTCCTGGTCGCGGGCACCTCGCTCGCTCTGGCCTCCTTCGCCCTCACCCAGGTGGTGCTCACGGGGGAGATGTCTGCCCGGCTCCCGCTGCCCTTGCGCGGCGCGGGCATGGGGCTGCTCAACCTCGCCTTCTTCGTCGGCGGCGGCGTCGGCTCCGCCGTGGCCGGCGCGCTGGCCCCGTCGATGGGCCTGTCCCGGGTGCTCGTCGTGGTGGCGTGCTTCCCGCTGGCCGCGGCGGCGCTCGCGCTGACCCAGGTGCGCGCCCCGAAGGGCGAGCCGGGGCGCTGATCCCCGGCCCGGAACGCCGACCGGCCGATCGGGCGCCGGCCGGTCGGACACCGATCGCCAGGGCGCAGGTCTGCCATCGATCGGCGACCGCTCAGGCCAGGCGGGCTTCGATCTCCCAGACGCTGGGGTTGACCAGGGCCGATCCGTCGGGCAGGACCACGGTCGGGATCAGCCAGGAGCCGTTGTTGAGTTCGGTGATGAGCTCGATCGCGCCCGGCGTCCGGTCGACGTCCACCTCGGTGAAGGGGATGTCCGCGCGGGTGAGCCCCTCCTTCAGCCGGTGGCAGTGGCCGCACCAGGGGGCGCTGTAGACGGTGAGGGAGGCCATGAATTCCCCATTCAACAGGTGGGTTTGACCGGAATGCTACCTAGCGAATACTCTCCTGTGCCAAGTGGATAGTAATGGTAGACGCAGCAGCTAGGTGAGCTGGCTGGTCGCATGAAAGTGGGTCCCCCGTGCCCGATCTCCCCGATGTCGCCCTCACCCGACGCTCTCTTCTGAGATCCATCGCCATCGTGGGAGGCCTGGCCGCGGTCCCGGCTCTCGCCACGGCCTGCGGCTCGGACGGCCCGGCGGCCTCGCCCGGGGGCGCCGGCGGAGCGGCGAAGACCCTCGACGTCCTGAGGGTCGCGCTGCCCTCCTCCATCAGCTCGCTGGACGCGAGCAAGGAGGCGGGCATCATGAACTACGTCGTCGCCCTCCTCTGCCAGGAGGCGCTCGTCGGAGTCGGCCAGGACGGCAGCCTCCAGCCGGCCCTGGCCGAGTCGTGGAGCCGTAAGGACCCGAAGACCTACGTCTACAAGATCCGCAGTGGCGTGACCTTCGCCGACGGGACGCCGCTGACCGCCGACGACATCGTGGCCAGCCTCGACCTGCACGCCAAGAAGGGCTCCACCTCGGCCTTCGCCTACGCCTACGCCAACGTCGACAAGATCGAGGCCGGCGGCCCCGCCGAGGTGACCATCACGCTGAAGCAGCCCGACGCGTCCTTCGCCTGGACCCCGTCGCCGGGGACCCTTCTCGTGACGAGCCGCAGGTTCATCGAGGCCACCGGCCAGGACATCGGCACCCCCACCGGGAAGATCCTCGGGACCGGGCCGTACCGGGTGACCGAGTTCGCGCCCGACTCGCACGTGACGCTGGAGCGCAACGACGCCTGGTGGGGCGGCAAGGCGCCGTACCGCCAGATCCGGCTCGACTTCATCCCCGAGGAGTCCACCCGGCTGCTCGCCATGCGGGGCGGCTCGGTCGACGTCGCGCTGAACGTGCCCGCCGAGCAGATCGACCAGTGGAAGGCGGTCTCCGGCGTCGAGCTGAAGACGGCCAGCGACCGTTCCCTGGTCACGCTCGCCTTCAACACCGCCAAGAAGCCGTGGGACGACATCCACGTCCGCAGGGCGGTCGCCCACGCGGTCGACCGGGACGGCATCGTGCGCAGCGTCCTGCGCGGCCACGGTCAGGTCGCCACCACCGTCCCCGACCCCGCCCAGTGGGGCGGCGTGCTCGGCGAAGCCGAGGTCAAGAGCCTGTACGAGAGCATCCCGCAGTACGGCTTCGACCTCGCCAAGGCCCGTGCCGAGCTGGCCCAGTCGTCGGTCCCCGGCGGCTTCAGCGACGTGCTGACCTACCCCGGCAGCGGACCGCAGCTCGGCAGGGCCGCGCTCACCCTCGCGCAGAACCTCAAGACCATCGGGATCACCCTGGAGGTCAAGGAGGTCCCGCTGGAGCAGTGGATCGCCGAGCTCGGCAAGCACGCCTCCGGCGTCTACCTCGGCTGGTACTTCGCGACGACGGGCGATCCGTCGGAGTACATCCAGCAGCTTCTCAACGGCGCCTTCGTCGGCGAGAACGGTTCCAACATCGCCGAGTACGCCGACGACGAGGTGACCGGGCTGCTCGACGAGGCCAAGAAGGGCACCGACGAGGCGGCCCGGGGCAAGCTCCTCGGGGAGGCGCTGGTCAAGGCCGCCGCCGACGTCCCCTACCAGCCGCTGTGGTGGGGCGAGGCGGCGACCGCGTTCGGTCCCGGCGTCGGTGCCGCGGACTTCGGGCCCTACTTCTTCGTCGGCCCCTGGGCCGCCAACCTCTCCACCCGCTCGTGACCGGGCCGGAAGGTCCGACGGCGCCGGAGACGCTCACGACGCAGACAGACGCGCGCCGGACATCGTCGGAAGCGTCGCCGGACGCGAGCCGGGCGCCCTCGGGAACACGGCCGGCCCCGCCGGAGGCGCGGGCCGCGCTGCTGGAGGCGCACGACGCGCTGACCGGGCTGCGGGTGCCCGAGAGCGTGACGCTGGACCCGGCGGGCGGTCGCGTCGCCTGCGTCCTGCCGCTCGCGGACGCGGGACCGGTCGCGCACGTGCTCGACCTCGGGCGGGCGGGCGCGCCCGTCCCGGTGCCCGAGGCGCCGGAGCGGTGGCACGCGCTGACGCGCTGGCTGCCGGACGGGCGGCTGCTGCTCGCCTCCGGCGAGGGGCCCGGTCTCGACCACGTCGAGGTCCGCGCCGGCGACGACCTCACCCCCGTATGGCGGGTCCGGGCGGACGGCGAGATCGAGGACCTGGTCGCGGGCGACGACGGGACCGTGCTCGTACGGACCGCCGACCCCGGCAGCGAGCGCGACGGCAGCCACCTCGGACTCCGGGTCCACGACGGGTCCGACCCCTTCGTCCGCACCCCGGGCGGGCGGTTGCGCCGGCTGGCCTGGGCCGAGGTCGGCGACGCCCGCCTGCGGCCGATCCCGGTCGAGGGGCTGACCGTCTGGGACGCCGACTGGCGGGACGGCGTCGCGCTCGCCGTGACCTCGGCCGACGAGACACCCGCGGGGTACTACCGGCCCAGGCTCGACCTGATCGACCGCGAGACCGGCGCGACCCGGACCCTCCTGCGCACCACCTGGCAGCTCAGCCGCCCCCGGCTGGCGCCCGGCAGGCGCGCCGCCGTGGTGGTCGAGGGGCTGTCCATCGTCTCCGGCCGGATCATCCACGTCGACCTGGTCACCGGAGAGGCGACGACGCTGGCCGCCGTCGACGACGTCACCGACCTCGGCTGGCTGGACGGGAACACCCTGTGGTTCACCGGCTGGTCGGGCACCGGGACGCACGGCGGCACGCTGACCGCCGACGGCCGCACGCTGACCCGCTGGACGGCCTGGGGCACCCTGGGCGGGCGGGACGGGCCGCCGTCGC
>NZ_NGFP01000182.1 GCF_002149035.1 Streptosporangium minutum | reverse complement strand
GGGCGGGCATGCGGGTCTGGGGTTCCTCCGTGCGGGGTGGCAGAAGGCATCTCCGTGCGGCGGGGGAGCGGCGGACCGCGCTAGGCTCGATCGACGTGACCCAGATCGTTCTCGCCTCCGCCTCGCCCGCCCGCTTCGCCCTGCTCCGCAGCGCCGGACTCGATCCCAAGGTGATCGTCAGCGGAGTGGACGAGGACGCCGTCGTCGCTGACACCCCGAGCGACCTCTGCCTCGCGCTGGCACGCGCGAAGGCGGCGGTCGTGGCACGGGACCTGACCAGCGGCCTGGTCATCGGCTGTGACTCCATGCTGGAGCTCGACGGCCGGGCCTACGGCAAGCCTTCCTCGGCCGAGGAGGCCGTCTCCCGCTGGCAGAGCATGCGCGGCAGGGAAGGCCGCCTGCTCACCGGCCACTGTGTGATCGACGCCGCCGGCGGACGGGAGGCAGCCGAGGTGGGTGCCACGGTCGTGCGGTTCGGCACCCCCACCGACGCCGAGATCGCCGCCTACGTCGCCACCGGTGAGCCCCTCCGTGTCGCGGGCGCCTTCACCCTCGACGGCCCCGGCGGCTGGTTCGTCGACGGCATCGACGGCGACCACGGCAACGTCCTGGGCATCTCCCTGCCGCTCCTGCGCCGCCTCTTCGCCACCCTCGGCGTCTCGGTTCCCACTCTCTGGCAGAGCGCCTGACCCGCCCGCCTTTTCCCGTTCGAGCTCTCCCATGGGGCTTGTGCGGGCGTTCGGGGTCTCGTACGGCGTTTGCCGTCCGGTAGGTCCTCTGGGGGTTGTGCGGGCATTCGGGATTTCGTACGGCGGTTGCCCGTCCCGACACGTTCTCCCGGCTCGCCGCCCTGTCGCATGCCCGGCTCCGGTGCCGGTGCTAGCACTGACCCCGACCCCGACCCCGGCACCGGTACGGCGAGGCGCGGGGGGAGGCGGGGTGGAGCGGTGTTCCCAACGCCGTCGCGCGGTGATCCACTGATGCCGCTAATCTTCCGGGCATGGGTCATTTCCGCTCCTTTACGGACGGCATCGGGTTCTTTCTGCAGGGAGTGCGCTGGGTCGCGCGGAACCCTCGGTGGTGGCTGTTCGGGTTGATCCCCGCCCTGATCGTGTTCGTGCTCTACGCGGTCGCGCTCTACTTCCTCGGCACCAACCTGGGAGGCCTCGCCGAGTGGGCGACACCGTTCGCGAGCGGATGGGGCGAGGCGGCGCGCAAGACCCTCCGGGCACTGGTCGGAGTGGTGATCTTCGGTACCGGCCTGGTCCTGTCCGTGGTGACCTTCACGGCGGTCACCCTGATCGTCGGTGAGCCCTTCTACGAGAAGCTCTCGGAGAAGGTCGAGGAGACCTATGGCGAGGTGCCGAGCGGGCACGAGCTCCCGCTCTGGAAGTCGATCCCCAGGTCCGTCAAGGACAGCCTGATCACTCTCGGATACGTGCTGCTGTTCACCGTCCCGCTGTTCTTCCTCGGCTTCGTGCCGGTGATCGGACAGACGGTGGTGCCGGTGCTGGGCGCCCTGGTCTCGGGCTTCTTCCTCACGGTCGAGCTCACCACGCTGGCCATGGAGCGCCGGGGCATGGCGCGCAAGAACCGGTTCGCCCTCCTGCGGAGGAACAAGGCCTCGGCTCTCGGCTTCGGCGTGCTCGTCTTCCTGCTCTTCCTCATCCCGCTGGTCGCGGTGGTCGCGATGCCCGCGGCCGTGGCAGGTGGGGCGATCATGGTCAGGGCGAAGCTGGCTCCCGTCTGAGTTTTCCACAGGGATGCCGGACGGAGGTCCGGGCGTCCACAGATCGAGGTCCAGCACGGAGGCGTGGTCGGAATCCGGCGAAACTCTGGGCCATGACAACCGACACCCCGGCCCCGCCCGCCTCCCAACCGCGCCTGCTGCTCGGTTCCACGGAAGACGTCCTCGGCGCCGTGCCCTACCTCGTGGGGTTCCACCCCGCCAACAGCCTGATCATGATCGGCCTGAAGGGCAGGCCGTCCAGAGGACGGCTCCACCTCACCATCCGATGGGATCTGCCCCTGGTGGCACCCGGCCTCGGCCGGATCGTCCCGCTGCTCCGCAAGGAAGGGATCAACCAGGTCATCGTCGTCGGCTACGGTCCGGGCACGCTGGTGACCCCCGCCGTGGACGTGGCCGTCGCGCTGCTGCGCAACGACGGGGTCACGGTCGTCGACGCGCTCCGGGTGGAGGAGGGCCGCTACTGGTCCTATCTCTGTTCCCGGGCCGACTGCTGCCCCGCTGCGGGCACGCCGTACGGACGGGAGGCCGATGTGATCGCGGCCGAGGCCACCGTGCACGGACTGGTCGCTCTGCCCGACCGTGAGACCCTGGAGCGCTCACTCGACCCCGTCGGTGGGGCCGCGCGGCTGGCCATGCGCCGGACCACGGTCCGTGTCACGGAGGAACTGCGGGGCCGGCTCGCCAGATGCGAGGACGTCGAGAGGCTCGCGGCGGAGTTCGTCGCGGACGGGATGGCCCGGGTCCGTGCGGCGATCGGCGCCTACGCCTCCGGCGGGCGGCTCGACGACGAGCAGGCGGCCAGGCTCGGGCTGGATCTGGCGGTGACCCGGATCCGGGACGAGGCGTGGGCGCTCGTCACCGACGACACCCACGACGTCCACCGCAGGCTCTGGCAGGACCTCACCCGGCGGCTGGAGCCCAGATTCGTGCCTCCGGCCGCATCCTTGCTCGGCGTCGTCGCCTGGAGCGACGGCGACTCCGCGCTGGCCGGCATCGCCCTTACCCGGGCACGCGACATCGACCCCGGATACTCGATGGCGAATCTGCTCATGCACGCCCTCCACCATCTGCTCCCGCCACACGTGCTCAAGGAGAGGATGCCCAGCTCTGAGGAGCTGGACGAGGAGATGGGCAGTCCCCGGGCGGCCTGGCTGCTCCCCATGATCGCTTTACTGGAGGAGCCGGGAGCGCCGGCGGGGTGACGGGTTATCCCTCGGCGCGTCTGCGGCGTTCGTTGTAGGCCCGCATCCGGGGCGGATAACCGGTCAGCTGCACGTCGTAGACGGGCATGGCCAGGTCGCGGGCCACCTTGCGGATCACAGCGGGCGAGCCGACCCGGCGCCGGGTCCACTCGCCGTCGTCCGCGATGGCCATCGCGGTGGTGTCCGTCGCGAAAGTTTCCGGCTCGACGTAGAACTCCACGCCGCGACGCGACTTCGCGAAGGCGATGAGCGCCTCGACGTCGGCGTCGGTTGCCTCACGGTCGAACTTGGCGATCTTCGGCCCACGCAGACGCCTCAACCCATAGCGATCCCGCCATCTCATGACTCCTTGTATACCTCTCCGGGGCGTTCCATGGCGGGAGGCCAGGGTGGACTCTAAGGGACATCCAAGGGTTCATCCGGATGGACCGGACGAAAGTTGATGACAAATATGGAAGGCAAAGCGGCGACGAAAGGGATGTCGGTTCATGGCAGGCACAGTGACACCAGCGGCGAGCCCGTGGCACGGGGGCGTGCCGACACCCGGTGCGAGGCCCGGACACGCCGACCTCAGGGTGAGCAACCAGGATCGGGAGCAGGTGGTCGAGCACGTCAAGGCCGCCTACGCCGAGGGGCGGTTCGACAAGATCGAGTTCGACGACCGGCTGGAGCGGGCGATGACAGCCCGTGTGCACGGCGACCTCATGCCGATCATGCATGAGCTGTACGGCTCACACCCGGTCAGGCCGATGCCCTACCCGCCCGTGACCGGCCGGCCGATGCCGGGCCACCACCACAACGTCCGGGCGGAGACGGGGGGAGACCGCCTGGGCGCGACGGCGGCGCACCTGCTCCCGCTGGTCGGCCTGCTCGCGATCGGCCCGCTGATCATGCTGCTGGCCGCAGGCAAGACCTCGCCCTACATCCGCAAGCACGCGGTGGAAGCGCTCAACTTCCAGCTGACCCTGCTGGGGGCCACCGTGCTGTTGGCGATCACCTTCGTTGGCTTCGTGCTGATGCCGGTGCTCTGGATCGGGGGCGCGGTCCTGTCCGTCGTCGGAGGCGTGGCGGCGCTGGGCGAGGGCGACTTCCGCTACCCGTTCACGCTACGTCTGGTGAAGTAGACCGGCACGTTGCGTCTGGTGAAGTAGACCGGCGAGCCGGGCCGACGCACGACCACGCCGTCCAGTACCCGGCGGCTGGCCTGGTGCCGTGCCTGGCGGACGGGCTGGTGCCGTGCCCGGCGGACGGCCTGGGGCCGGTGCCGGTCCGTGCCCTCACGGGTGGGGGCTGGGTGGCGACCCGCGCTGTGCGGTGCCCGGTGTGCGGGCCCGGTCCGGCTCGATGCGTGGCGAGCCCGGTCCCGCAGACCGGATCAGGTGCCGAGAACCTCATACTTGACCCGCATGACCCCGGCGCCGGTGTTGCCGATGGCCGAGAAGGCGGCCCTGGACAGGTCGAGGCAGCGCCCGCCCACGTAGGGGCCGCGGTCGTTGATCCGGACCGTTACCGACTCGCCGTTGGAGGGGTTGGTCACCCGGACCCTGCTGCCCATGGCGAGGGTCTTATGCGCGGCGGTCATCGCGCGGGGGTTGAAGCGCTCACCGCTGGCTGTCATCTGTCCCTCGTCGTAGAAGGAGGCACCGCAGGTCCCGGTGGAGATCACCCGGGCCTTCGGCTTGGAGACGGTCTTCGGTGTGCGTGCCTTCTCTGTCTTCGCCGCGCTCTCGGCCTTGGCGGTCGAGCTGTCGCGCGGTGTGCTCTTGGTCTTGGGAGTGGCCGCGTCGCGCGGTGTGCTCTTGGTCTTGGGAGTGGCCGCGTCGCGTGGCGTGCCCTCCGTCTTGGAGGTGCCGTTCTCGGCGGCGGTGCTCGGCCCGGCCGTGGCGTCAGGCGTGGCGGATGGGCCGGTGGACGGGGTGGCGATCTCGTTGGCGGCGGCCTCGGCGTTCCCGGCCTCCGTTTTCTGGGAGGAGGCGGAGGGATCGGGGGCGATCCCGGGGGACCGGTCGCCGGACTGCCGCACACCGGCCAGACCGGCGGAGGCGGCCGTCTGCGAGGCGTCGCCGCCCGAGATCGCCCAGGCGGTGGTCGATGCCGCGGCCACCACGGTGACGCCGGCGGCCAGCACGGTCAGGCGCCGCCTGCTCATCAGCGATCTCTTCGAGGATGACTTGTCGGGGGACGGGGTGGAGGAGTGCAAGCCCAAGGGAAACCACGGTCCAAAATCGGGGGCAGGACACGGGAAGGCCGTACGGGGCAGGGGAGAGGGGGAATGCACGTCGGCCGGTCCCGATGGCGGGGTACAGGGGTGTCCCCCGCGTAATGCGGTTGACGATATGCGACAAACAGGTAGTAAAGGCAAGTTAATGTCGTAATGGTGACTTATGTCACTCTGGTCAAGAAATAGTGTCGAGCCGGTATGGATCTGCCCAGCTCAGATCATGGGCCGGGTCACGTCCACGGAGGCGATCTACGGATTCCGCCGGTGGCGGGCGGCGGTAACCGTGCCCGTTCACCTCCGCTCCACCCCAGGGGGCGGCTGGCTGCGCGGCGCCGTACGGGTGGAAGGTCAAAAACGCGGCGAGGGTGGGCGGAGTGGCCCGGGGGCGGTCCGTAGGAGGTGTCGTGGGGGTGGATCCGGTGATCCGGTAAGGGGAGGCGGAGCCGGTGGAGAGGAGGGATCCGATCAGGAGCGGGGCGACGGATCCGGTTAAAGCATGAGGGAGCGCACCATTTCCACGGTGTCGGCCTGATCGGCGTTCTTGTCGGGGCGGTAGCGGATCACCCGGGCGAAGCGGAGTGCCATGCCGCCGGGGTAGCGGGTGGACTGCTGCACTCCGTCGAACGCGATCTCGACGACGAGCTCGGGGCGGACGACGACCGTCCAGCCGTCGGTGGGCCCCTCGGTGATTTCGAGGAAACGCTCGGTCTGCCAGGCGAGCACCTCGTCGGTCAGGCCCTTGAAGGTCTTGCCGAGCATGACGAACCCGCCGGTCTGCGGGTCGCGGGCGCCCAGGTGAAGATTGGAGAGCTTGCCCTCGCGGCGGCCACTGCCCCACTCGGCGGCGAGGACGACCAGGTCGAGCGTGTGCCGTGGCTTCACCTTGATCCAACCGGCGCCACGCCGCCCGGCGGCGTAGGGCGTCTGCAGCGACTTGACGACCACGCCCTCGTGACCGGCCCTGACGACGTCCTTGAAGAACGCCTCGCCGCTCGCGGCGTCACCGGTGACCAGACGGGGGGTCACCAGCTCCGAGGGCACGGCCGCGGCCAGCGCCGCGTGGCGCACCTCGCCCGGCAGGTCGAGCAGGTCGGCGCCGTCCACCCGCAGGGCGTCGAAGAAGAACACGCGTAGCGGGGTCCTCTCGCGCACCCGGGTCACGTCGATGCGGCTGGACACGCGGCCGGAGGTGATCTGGAAGGGCTCGGGGCGGCCGTCGGGGCGCAGCGCGATGACCTCGCCGTCCAGGACGAGGTCCTGGGAGGGCAGGGCGCGGACCGCCTCGACCAGCTCGGGCACCTGGGCGGTGATGTCGTCGAGGGTCCGGGTGAAGACGTTCACCGCGTCGCCGGAGCGGTGAGCCTGGACCCGCACACCGTCGAGCTTCCACTCGATCGCGGCCGGCCCGCCGATCTTGCCCAGGGCGGCTGTGACGGAGGTGGCGCTCTGCGCGAGCATCGGCGACACCGGCCGACCGACCTCCAGGTGGAAGGCCCGCAACGCGTCGACTCCGCCGCTCAACGCGGCGGCGCCGACGGCCGGCAGCCAGCCGCGGAGGGTCAGTGCCCGCCGTACTTCGGCCGTCGGCACCGCGGACGCCTTCGCGATGGCCTCGATCATCACCCCGTCCAGCGCGCCCTGCCGGAGCTCGCTGCGGAGCAGGCGGGACAGGAAGGTCTGCTCCTGGCGGGTGAGCGCGGCGAACAGCTCGATGATCAGGGCCTTGCGCGCGGCCTGGGAACCGGGGCCCGCCTGGGCCTTGATGCGGTCGAGGAAGTCGTTGACCTGGCGCAGGGTGGCGGTGGCGGCCAGGCGCGGGTCGGGCGGATCCTGCAGACCGGCCCAGCCCACGCCGATGTGGCGCTGCGGCAGCTCGCCGGAGAGATAGGAGATGGCGATCTCCGCCTCGTCCGGATCGACCCGGCCGAGCAGCTCCGCGAGATGGCCGATCTTCGCCAGCCTGGCGGAGTCGGCGGTCACGGCTGCGGAGGTGCGCGCAAGGTCGATCAACAACACAAGGCTCAGCCTAAGAGCTGGGGGTGACATTCCGGCAGAGCGGACCCCGCTTTTCGGAGCGATCCAGCTCCCGGGGCGACGGGCCCTCCGATGACGGCTGGGTGGTCCGGCTCCGTGACGCGGGCCGTCCGATGGTGATGGGGTGGTCCGGCTCCGGGGAGACGGGCCCTCCGATGACGGCTGGGTGGTCCGGCTTCTGGGAAACGGGTCGTCTCGTGGGGGCGGAGCGGTCCGGTGTCGGGGAGCGCCACCTCATGGTGGGGAAATGATCCGGCTCCGGTGACGGGTCGTCCGATGGCGGTCTGGGGGGTCCGGCTCCGGTGACGGGCCACCCATGGGGAGGGTGGCCCGTCACCGGGACGTCAGCTGACGCCGAGCAGGTCCACGACGAAGATGAGCGTCTCGCCCGGCTTGATGCGGGCGCCCGCGCCGCGGCTGCCGTAGCCGAGGTGGGGCGGGATGGTGAGGCGACGACGGCCGCCGACCTTCATGCCCGCGACCCCCTGGTCCCAGCCCGCGATGACCTGGCCGCCGCCGAGCTGGAAGTCGAAGACGTCACCGCGGTTCCACGAAGCGTCGAACTCCTCGCCGGTGGAGAAGGCGACGCCGACGTAGTGCACGCTGACCCGGTGACCCGGCTTGGCCTCCTGGCCGTCTCCCTCGACGATGTCGACGATCTGCAGCTCCGCGGGCGCGTCGCCCTCCGGGAAGTCGATCTCCGGCTTCTCCAGTGCCACGTGGTTCTCCTTGGTCGGATACGCGCCGGTCGATTTCCGACCGGCCGGACGACTCTACGGGGTCCGGAGGCCGTATGAGAGACAGAGGGACGTGACGGCCCCGGCGTCGTACTCTCAAGGAGATCCGTGGAGGTGGGATGCGCAAGCCGTACACCCCGGAGGAGATCCTCCTCACCGGGAAGGTCGCTGTCGTCACCGGGGCGGCCCGGGGGCTGGGGCGGGCGATCGCGGAGGCCCTGCGGGAGTTCGGGGCGGAGCTGGCGCTGTGCGACCGGCATCCGATCGACGGGTTCGACACGCTCACCATGACCATGGACGTGCGGGATCCGGCCGCGCTGGAGGTGTTCGCCCAGGCGGTGCGGGAGCGGTTCGACCGGGTGGACGTGCTGGTCAACAATGCGGGCGGGACGTTTCACGCGGCCTTCGCCGAGACCTCCCCGCGGGGTGAGAGCGTGCTGATCGCGGAGAACTTCACGCAGGTGACCGCCATGATCAGACGTTTTCTGCCGTTGATGCCGCCGGGGGCGTCGATTGTCAACGTCACCTCCAGCGAGGCGCACCAGGCCGCACCGGGGTTCGCGGTCTACGCGGCGATGAAGGCGGCCGTGGAGAGCCTGACCCGCTCGCTCGCGCTGGAGCTGGCCCCGCGCGGGATCCGGGTCAACGCCATCGCGCCCGACGCGCTGCCCACCGGTGGTGAGGAGGGCGTGCGCGAGCGCATGCTGGCGGACCCGCTGCCCTTCGAACCGGTACGGCTGCCGCCGCTCGGCTGTCTGGGCGATCCGGCGGAGGCCGGAGCCGCCGCGGTGTTTCTGGCGAGTGAGATGGCTGGATTCGTCACCGGGACCACCCTGCACGTGGACGGCGGCATCCATGCCGCAGGCGGCTGGCGGCGCGCGGAGCCCTGACGGAGAAACGCTGGGGAGCGCTCTCTGGGAGAGAGATCGGCCGGAGCTGCCGGGGCTCGGCTCCGGTGCCGTGAGGTACGACCGCCACGCGATGTCGAAGTGACCTGCCTCTGGTGAGAGTGCTCCGTCGAACTTGCGAGGAGGCCGTCTCGCCTCATTTGACCTGTAAGAATGTGGACTGATTGCGGAGGGAGTTCTCCTTTCCCGTGTCGGCGGGTAACGGCGATCGTTATCCGGGAGGTCGTTGACACGTGACTCGGACGGCGTCAATCTGCTCAGGGAGCGCTCTCTTCATGATCGCTAATGCGGGTCCTGGGAGGCTGTCGGCGTAGATTCGGCATCGTGCACGTCGACTCCGACACCCAGCGGCGCCCGCTCAAGGACGGCGCGCTGTGGGGTCGCGAGGTCATCAAGCGGAACGGACTGCGGGGGAACCAGATGAGACGACCCACCTTGGAGGCGGTCGCCGCCCGTGCCGGGGTGTCCCGGTCGACCGTCTCCCGGGTGGTGAACGGCCACACCACGGTGACCCCGGACATCCGCGACGTGGTGATGCGGGCGGTGAACGAGCTGGGCTACGTCCCCAACGGGGCGGCACGCAACCTGGTCACCCAGCGGACCAACTCGGTCGCGCTGGTCGTCTCCGAACCCCCGAACCGGGTCTTCTCCGACGACCCGATGTTCTCCACCGTGATCCGTTCGGCCAGCATCGAGCTGGAGGCCGTCAACATGCAGGTCGTGCTGTTGCTGGCCGGGTCGCCGGAGAGCCACGCCCGCGTGGAGACCTACGTCGCCGGCGGCCACGTGGACGGTGTCATGCTCGTGTCGAGTCACGGCGCCGACCCGCTGCCCGTCGCGCTCACCCGGCTGCGCGTCCCGGTCGTCTCCTACGGCAGACCGGCGGTGCCGGTCGCCATGCCGTACGTGGACAGCGACAACGTGGGCGGCGCCGCCGCCGCCGTGCGGCACCTGCTGGAGCGGGGGAGACGGCGGATCGCGACCATCGCCGGGCCGCTGGACATGATCGGCGGCCAGGACCGGCTGGCCGGATACCGTGACGTGCTCCGCGACTCCGACCGCCGCTCCATCATCGCGGTCGGCGACTTCACCCGGGAGTCCGGCGCGATCGCGATGCGCCAGCTCCTGGCCGACGATCCSGACCTGGACGCGGTGTTCGCCGCCAACGACCTGATGGCGATCGGCGCCATGCACGCGCTGCGCCAGGCGGGCCGCCGCATCCCCGACGACGTCGCCGTCGTCGGCTACGACGACATCGAGGCCGCCCGCTACACCGATCCGCCGCTCACGACCATCCACAACCCGCACGCGGAGCAGGCCGCCGCCATGGTCCGCCTGCTGCTCGGCCTCCTGGAGGGCGGCTCCGCCGACCCGTCGATCGTGTCCACCGAGCTCGTCGTCAGGACCTCCTCGTAGACTCCCGCACCACCAGCTCGGTGGGGAGCACCACCGGCGTCCTGTCCTCCGGGTTGAGCACCATGCGCGCCAGCCGCCGCCCCATCTCCACGGTCGGCTGCCGGACGGTGGTCAGCGGAGGCTCGGCGTAGGCCGCGGCGGGGATGTCGTCGAAGCCGATGACGGCGACGTCGCCGGGGACCGTCCGCCCCGCCT
This sequence comes from Streptosporangium minutum, assembly GCF_002149035.1. Taxonomy (GTDB): domain Bacteria; phylum Actinomycetota; class Actinomycetes; order Streptosporangiales; family Streptosporangiaceae; genus Streptosporangium; species Streptosporangium minutum. The sequence goes on along the minus strand of NZ_NGFP01000182.1, from coordinate 8,707 downwards.
GGCCCAGCGTCCGCAGCGCGCCCAGCGCCATCAGGTCGTTGGCCACGAACACCGCGTCCAGGTCCGGATCGTCGGCCAGGAGCTGGCGCATCGCGATCGCGCCGGACTCCCGGGTGAAGTCGCCGACCGCGACGATGGAGCGGCGTTCGGAGTCACGCAGGACGTCGCGGTAGCCGGCGAGCCGGTCGATCCCGGCGATCATGTCCTGCGGCCCGGCGATGGTCGCGATCCGGCGCCGGCCCTGCTCCACCAGGTGCCGGACCGCCCGCTCGGCGCCGCCGGCGTTGTCCATGTCCACGTACGGCAGGTCGCCGGGCACGCTGGGCCGGCCGCCGCAGACCACCGGGACGCCCCGCCGGGTCAGGATGCCCGGCAGCGGGTCGGACCCGTGCATCGAGGCGACGATCACGCCGTCCACGTGCCCGTTGGTGGCGTAGCGCTCGACCCGGTGGTAGCTCCCGTCCGGGCCGGTGAGCATCAGCACGAGCTGCTTGTCGGCCTCCTCGATCTCCAGGCTGACCCCCCGGATGATCCCGGCGAAGGTCGGGTCGTCGGAGAAGACCCGTGTCGCGGGTTCGGGGAAGACCAGGGCGATCGAGTCGGCCCGCTGGGTGACCAGGCTCCGCGCGGCCTGGTTGGGGACGTAGCCCAGCTCCTCCACGGCGCGGTGGACGGCTTCGCGGATCTGCGGGGCCACCCGGGTGGAGCCGTTGACCACCCGTGAGGCGGTCGCCCGGGACACTCCCGCCCGGGCGGCCACCTTCTCCAGCGTCGGCCGGGCTCTCACAGCCCGTTCCGGCGGACGACATCGCGGTACCACAGCGCGCTGTCCTTGGGAGTGCGGCTCTGGGTGGCGTAGTCGACGTGCACGACGCCGAACCGCTTGCCGTAGCCCTCGGCCCACTCGAAGTTGTCCAGCAGCGACCAGACGAGATAGCCGCGCAGGTCGGCGCCGGCCTCGATGGCGGCGTGGGCGGCGCGCAGGTGCCCGTCGAGGTAGGACAGCCGGCCCGCGTCGTGGATCCGGCCCTCCTCCACGACGTCGTCGAAGGCCGCGCCGTTCTCGGTGATGATCAGCGGGGTGCCGGGGTAGTCCCGCGACAGCCGTACCAGGAGGTCGGTCAGCCCGGACGGCTGGACCGGCCAGCCCATCGCGGTCCTGGGCGCGTCGGGACGGGGGAAGGCGATCCCCTCGCTGCCCGGGTAGACCGGGTTGGCGGGCTCACCGGTGCGGACGGCCACGGTCTGCGGGTGGTAGTAGTTCACGCCCAGCAGGTCGACCGGCTGGCTGATGATCTCCAGGTCGCCGTCCTCGACGAAGGACCAGTCGGTGAAGCGGCCGGCCCGTTCCACCACGTCGGCGGGGTACTCCCCGCGCAGCACCGGGTCCAGGAAGATCCGGTTCTGCAGGCCGTCCACGATGGACGCGGCCTCGCCGTCGTCGCCGAGCACCGGTGCGAGGTTGAGCGTGATGCCGATCCGGCTCGCGCCCGCCGCGCGCAGCGCCTTGACCGCCAGCCCGTGCCCCAGCAGCAGGTGGTGGGTGGCGGCGAAGCCCAGCCCCGGCTCGCTACGGCCCGGCGCGTGGATGCCCGAGGCGTAGCCGAGGAAGGCCGAGCACCAGGGCTCGTTCAGGGTCGTCCACGTCTCGACCCGATCACCCAGCCGCGCGTGTACGATCGCGGCGTACTCGGCGAACCGTTCGGCGGTCTCCCGGTTGGTCCAGCCGCCCCGGTCCTCCAGGGTCTGCGGCAGGTCCCAGTGGTAGAGCGTCACGATCGGGGTGATCCCGGTCCCGTGCAGCTCGTCCACCAGGCGGTCGTAGAAGTCCAGGCCGCGCGGGTTGGCCGGACCGGAGCCGTCGGGCTGGATGCGAGGCCAGGAGATGGAGAAGCGGTAGGCGTGCAGGCCCAGGTCGCCCATGAGGCGGACGTCGTCGGAGTAGCGGTGGTAGTGGTCGCAGGCCACGTCGCCGGTGTGCCCGGCGTGCACCTTGCCGGGGGTCCGGGAGAAGGTGTCCCAGATGGAGGGGCCTCTGCCGTCCTCCCGAGCCGCGCCCTCGATCTGGTAGGCCGCGGTGGCGGCGCCCCAGACGAAGCCCTCGGGGAACCTCAGCGCGCCGGAGTCCTCCAGGACGTAGGACTGTTCGGCGGACATGGTCATGTGTTCACCGCTCCATTCTTGTCTGAGTCACGTGAGAGCGCTCTCACGAGCATCACGGTTGTCTGAGTTGCCTGTCAAGAAAAATGGGACTGTAACCGTAGGATCACAGTCATTGACATCAGGGAGGGGGCAGACAATTCTTCCAGAGAGCGCTCTCAGACTTCCCGGCAACTTCATATGGAGGAAGGTTCATGTCGCTCCCCTCACGGGCCAACCGCGTCACCCTGGTGGCGGGCACCATCGGACTGGCGCTGGCCGTCACCGCCTGCGGATCCACGGAGCCCAAGCCATCGGCGAGCGGAGGCGGCAGCACCTCGGCCGAATGCGCGGCCTTCGACAAGTACGGCAAGCACGACGGCAAGACCGTCAGCATCTACTCTCCGATCCGCGACGCCGAGGCCGACCTGTTCCAGGAGGCGTGGAAGCCGTTCGCGAAGTGCACGGGGATGAAGATCACCTATGAGGGCACCGGTGAGTTCGAGGCCCAGATCCAGGTGCGTGCGGACGGCGGCAACCCGCCGGACATCGCCTTCTTCCCGCAGCCGGGCCTGCTGGAGCGTTTCGCCAAGGCCGGCAAGCTCAAGCCCGCCTCGGCCGAGGTGAAGAAGCTGGCGGACGAGGGCTGGTCGCCCGACTGGGCCAAGTACTCCACCGTCGACGGCACCTTCTACGGCGCGCCGCTGGGCGCCAGCGTGAAGTCCTTCGTCTGGTACTCACCGAAGATGTTCAAGGAGAAGGGCTGGACCGTCCCCACGACCTGGGACGAGCTGATGACGCTCTCCGGCACGATCGCCGGCACCGGCGTCAAGCCGTGGTGCGCGGGCATCGAGTCCGGTGACGCGACCGGATGGCCGGCCACGGACTGGATCGAGGACATCCTGCTCCGCGAGATCGGCCCCGACGGCTACGACGAGTGGGTGAGCCACAAGCTCGCCTTCAACGACCCCAAGGTCGTCGCGGCGGTGGACAAGGTCGGCGCGATCCTCAAGAACGACAAGTTCGTCAACGGCGGCTACGGGCCGGTGAAGTCGATCGCCAGCACCGCCTTCCAGGAGGGCGGCGTCCCGATCACGGAGGGCAAGTGCGCGCTGCACCGCCAGGCGTCCTTCTACGCCAACTTCTGGCCCGAGGGTACGAAGGTGGCCGAGGACGGCGACGTGTTCGCCTTCTACCTGCCGGGCAACGACCCGTCCAAGAAGCCGGTCCTGGGCGCGGGTGAGTTCGTGGCGGCCTTCACCGACCGCCCCGAGGTCCAGACCGTGCAGGCCTACCTCGCCTCCGCGGAGTTCCCCAACGCCCGGATGAAGCTGGGGACCTACGTCTCCGCGCGCAAGGGCGTCGATACCGCCAACGCGCAGAACCCCATCGACAAGCTCTCCATCGAGATGCTGCAGGACCCGGAAACGGTCTTCCGCTTCGACGGCTCGGACCTGATGCCGGCCGCGGTCGGCGCCGGCACCTTCTGGAAGGGTATGACCGACTGGATCAACGGCAAGGACACCAAGACGGTCCTCGACTACATCGAAGCCTCCTGGCCCAAGTCCTGATATTTACCGATATGTCCGGTCCCGTGTAACCTGCGGGGCCGGACATATCGCCCCCCTCGGCACGATCCTTCCGGGAGTTCCCTCCGATGGACTTCGACTTCGCCGCCGAACAGCCCAAACTCGTCCAGCTACTGATCGGCGTCGCCGCGTTCCTCGTGGTGGTCGCGGTGATCCTGGTGCTGGTCGACCGCGCCCCGATGCGGCGGCGGGCCTGGTCCCACGCGACGATCCTGCTCCTGCCCGCCCTCGCCCTCCTCGGCATCGGCCTGGTGGTGCCCGCCGTACGGACGACCCTGCTGTCGTTCATGAGCGGCGACGGCCGGGACTGGGTGGGTCTGGACAACTACGCCTGGATGTTCACCCAGCCCGAGGCCCTGACCGTGTTGCGCAACACGCTCATCTGGGTCCTGCTCGTGCCGCTGCTGGTGACCACGGTCGGGCTGGTCTACGCGGTCCTGGTGGACCGCACCCGCTTCGAGTCGGTCGCCAAGTCGCTGGTGTTCCTGCCGATGGCGATCTCGTTCGTCGGGGCGGGCATCATCTGGCGGTTCGTCTACGCCTACCGCGCCGACGACCAGGACCAGATCGGCCTGCTCAACCAGCTCGTGGTGAGCATGGGCGGCCAGCCCCAGCAGTGGCTTCAGGAGCCGCCGCTGAACACGCTGTTCCTGATCGTGGTGATGGTCTGGATCCAGGCGGGCTTCGCCACCGTGGTGCTCTCCGCCGCGATCAAGGGAATCCCGGCGGAGATCATCGAGGCCGCCCGGCTGGACGGGGCGAGCCCGGTGCAGATGTTCTTCCGGGTGACGCTGCCCTCCATCCGCTCGGCGGTGATCGTGGTGCTGGTCACCCAGTCGATCGGCACCCTGAAGCTGTTCGACATCGTCCGCACGATGACCGGCGGCCAGTTCGACACCAGCGTCATCGCCAACGAGATGTACAACCAGGCGTTCCGCTACGGCGAGACGGGCAAGGGCGCGGCACTCGCGGTCTTCCTGTTCGTCCTGGTGACGCCCATCGTGATCTACCAGATCCGCCAGCGCCGGGAGGTCCGGTGAGCGGGCGGGGGATCGAGCGAGCCTGCGGGCAGGGCGCCACGGGAACGTCTCCGACGAAGGAGTCCGCGTGACCACATTGACCGAGACCGTGGCGCGGACCAGGGCCGTGACGGCTCCCCAGCGGGTCCGGCGGCGGCTGACCAGCCGGGTCGCCAGCGCCGTGGCGATCGTCATCGCGGTCCTGTGGACCACTCCGACCTTCGGCCTGCTGCTGTCCTCGCTGCGCCCGGAGGACCAGATCAAGTCCACCGGGTGGTGGACGTTCTTCTCCGATCCGCAGCTCACGCTGGAGAACTACCAGGAGGTGCTGTTCGGCACCTCCTCGTCCTCCGGCCAGATGATGAGCTTCCTGATCAACTCGATCGTCATCACGATCCCCTCGGTGCTCCTGCCGCTGGCCCTGGCCACCTTCGCCGCCTACGCGCTGGCCTGGCTGCCGTTCCGGGGGCGCGAGTGGATCTACATCGGCATCTTCGCGCTCCAGATCGTGCCGCTGCAGATGGCCCTGGTCCCGCTGCTGTCGTTCTTCTCCCAGGGCGTGGAGGTCTTCGGCCTCCAGGTCCTGCCCGGCTGGGAGCTGGAGGGGTCCGCCCGCTTCGTCCAGGTCTGGTTCGCGCACACCTGCTTCGCGCTGCCGCTGGGCATCTTCCTGATCCACAACTTCATGGCCGAGCTGCCGGGCGAGCTCATGGAGGCCGCCCGGGTGGACGGCGCCACCCACGGCACGATCCTGCGCAAGCTGGTCCTGCCCCTGGTCGGGCCCGCGCTGGCCACCTTCGGCATCTTCCAGTTCCTCTGGGTCTGGAACGACCTGCTGGTGGCACTGATCTTCGCCGGCGGCACCGCGGAGACCGCCCCCATGACGGTACGGCTGGCGCAGATGGCCGGGACCAAGGGCAACGAGTGGCAGCGCCTGACCTCGGGCGCGTTCGTCTCGGTGATCATCCCGCTGGCCGTCTTCCTGTCGATGCAGCGCTACTTCGTCCGGGGCCTGCTCGCGSGCAGCGTCAAGGGCTGAGTCCGCCGCCCCCGGGCCCGCCGGCCGCCCTCGGTTCCGCCCGGGAGCGGCTGCCGGGCCCGCGGTCCCGGGCGGTACGCGCGGGGCCGGTCAGGCGCGGCGGTCCGGCGCGGCGGCCTCGGTGACGGGGGAGTGGCCGGTGGTGGCGGGTTCCGTGACGGCGTGGTGGTCGGGGGCCGTGGGCTGCGCGGCGGCCGGGTCGTAGAGTCCGGCGGACGCCGGGACCTCGACCACCATCGTGTCGGCGGGGCCGGGAGCCCCGTCCATGACGGCGCGGGCGTGGTCGAGGTGCGAGGCCGCGACCAGCACGTCGTAGCGGCCGGCGACGATCGCGCTACGTGAGGCGAAGTCCCGCTTGCCGCCGGTGAAGAAGTGGTTGATGAACCCGAAGGCCGCCCCCATCACGGCGCCCCAGAGCGCCGCCCAGAGCACGAGCACGATGAACGACATCGTGGTCGAGGTGAACAGCCCGAGGAACATCCCCACCACCGCGCCGAAGACGGCACCGCTCCCCGCTCCGGTGAGCGCGGCGCGTCCGTTGGTCATCCTGCCGGTGACGGTCTCCTCCAGCTTCAGGTCGCTGCCGACGATCGCCACGTGCTCGACGGGGAAGCCCGCGTCGGAGAGCGAGTCCACGGCTCGCTGCGCGGCCAGGTAGTTGTCGTAGCCGACCAGCACTCTCCGGTCGACGACGACCTGTGTGGCCGGAGGGGGAGCCAGGGGGGTGGGGAGTTCCGCCATGTCCGTTCGCCTTCCCGTGCGTAGAGGGGGATCCGGCCTGGCGACTACCCCGCCCCCGGTCGACAATGCGCGATCACGGGTGAGACCTTGTGTCCACGGAGGACATGTAATAGTTTCAAATGAAAAGTTTTCTGGCGAAAGCGGGCATAGGGCGATGAATCGCCCTGTCGCCGCTGAGGCTCTTGGGGGAAGACGCCGCCGGTGGGCGGCGGTACGGGTTGTCCGGCGCTAGGTCCGCGAAGGAACCTGGGATGATCGCATTCATCGTGGTGATCGAAGCAGCGCTCGCGCTCACGGGCCTGATGGCACTGTGCCGTCTCACCCGCTACACGGCCAGGCGGCCGCTGTACCTGCACGATCGCCGTGACCACCATGACCACCTGGCGGGAGTGCGAAGGCGGCGCTGACCACGCCGCGGCCCGCCGGGCGCGAGCGCTTTCACGGCGGGGACGGGCCGCGACGGCGGCGCCGCGGGGCGCCGCCGCCGGGCAGGGACTACCAGCTCTGGTGGAGCGGCATGCCCTCGGTGTAGCCGGACGAGCTCTGGATGCCGACCACCGCGCGCTCGTGGAACTCCTCCAGGGTGGAGGCGCCCGCGTAGGTGCACGAGGAGCGCAGACCGGCCACGATGGCGTCGATCTGGTCCTCGACGCTGGGCCGGGCCGGGTCGAGATACATCCGCGAGGTGGAGATGCCCTCCTCGAACAGCGCCTTGCGGGCCCGGTCGAAGGGGGAGTCCTCCGCGGTGCGCAGCTTCACGGCGCGGGCCGAGGCCATGCCGAAGTTCTCCTTGTACTTGCGCCCGTCGGGGGCGGTGCGGGTGTCCCCGGGAGACTCGTAGGTCCCGGCGAACCAGGAGCCGACCATCACGTTGGCGGCTCCGGCGGCCAGGGCGAGGGCCACGTCGCGCGGGTGCCGGACGCCGCCGTCGGCCCACACGTGGCGGCCGAGACGGCGGGCCTCGGCCGAGCACTCCAGCACCGCGGAGAACTGGGGACGGCCGACGCCGGTCATCATCCGGGTGGTGCACATGGCGCCCGGGCCGACGCCGACCTTGAGGATGTCCGCGCCGGCCTCTGCCAGGTCGCGTACGCCCTCGGCGGTGACGACGTTGCCCGCCGCGACCGGCACGCCCGGGTCGAGCGCCCTGATCGACCTCAGCGCGCCGATCATCTTCTCCTGGTGGCCGTGGGCGGTGTCCACCACCAGGCAGTCCACCCCCGCTCCGAGCAGGTCCTTGGCCTTGGCGACCACGTCACCGTTGACGCCGACGGCGGCGGCGATCCGCAGCCTGCCGGAGGCGTCGAGCGCGGGCCTGTACAGCGTGGCCCGCAGCGCGCCCGTCCTGGTCAGGATGCCGACGAGGCGGCCGTCGTCGTCGACGATCGGGGCGAGCCGGTGGCGGCCCTCGTGGAGCCGGTCGAACGCCTCGCGCGGGTCGAGTCCGGCGGGCAGGGTGAGCAGGTGGTCGGACATGACCTGGGAGAGCTGCGTGTACATGTCCACGCCGCCGCAGTCGCCCTCGGTGACCACGCCGATCGGGCGGTTCTCCCAGTCGACGATGATGATCGCGCCGTGCGCCCGCTTGGGCAGCAGGTTGAGGGCCTCGCCGACGGTGTCGTGCGGGGTGAGCGTCAGCGGTGTGTCGTGGACCAGGTCCCGCGACTTGACCCAGCTCACCACGTTCGAGACGACGTCGATCGGGATGTCCTGCGGGATGACGGCGATGCCGCCGCGCCGGGCGACGGTCTCGGCCATGCGACGCCCCGCGACCGCGGTCATGTTGGCGACGACGAGCGGGATGGTGGTTCCGGTGCCGTCATCGGTCGACAGGTCGACGGCGAGCCGGGACCCGATGGAGGATCGCGACGGAACCATGAACACGTCGCTGTAGGTCAGGTCGTAGGCCGGCGTCATCTCATTGAGAAACTTCACGTTCGTCCACCTTATCCGGTGAATAGTCCAAGGTGAGCGTTCCCTGTTTTGGGGTTTCCCAAGAGGGTCCACCAGTCAGGGCGGGCACTAAGATCCCATTTGCGTTAATTCAACGGGGTGGCCATGAGGAGGAGGCGCTGTGATCGTTGTTGACCGGCCCGAGATGATTGTCGTAGGCCATGCCGTACGGACCTCGAACGCCGACGAGGCCGAACCGGGCAGGGGGCGGCTGGGCGCGCTGTGGG
>NZ_NGFP01000181.1 GCF_002149035.1 Streptosporangium minutum | reverse complement strand
GCAGACCCCGTGCCGCTGGTCGATCGCTGGCAGCTCACTGATCCCGCGCACCCTCCCGCCCATCCGCCCGAGGGCCCCCTCAAGCCGCCCTCGAGCCGTACGGCCGCCGCCGCGCGCCGGAGAGGTCCGCTCCGGGGAGCCTCAGGTGGAGTGGTCGTGCTGCGGGGGAGAGCTCATCTCGGGTTGGATGAACTCGCGGTTGAGCCGTTCCCTTGCGTAGAGCCGAGTGAGTTTGTGCATTTCGTAGCGGATGCCGTCGATGCCGCCTTCTGACTTGACGTCGAGCAGGTGGCAGCTGACCAGCCGGGTGAGCTGGGCCTCTACGGCGTCGGCGGCGCTGCCGAGCAGGCCGGCGGCTGTCGCGGCGGTGAAGTCCTGCGGGGGGAGCAGGCTGAGGAGACGGAGAGCGCTGCGATCGTGGGGATCGAGCCGGAAGTAGGTGTCGTCGTAGTCGGCCCGTACGTCGAACTCCGCGAACCGTAGCTGGTCGAGGGGGGCCGGACCGGACTCGATCAGCGCCGCCATCTTCTGCAGGGGCCAGGTCCGTGCGGCGGCCAGGCGGGCGCCGACGGACCGCAGCGCCAGCGGCAGGTGCCCGCACAGATCGACGATCTTCTCGGCCTGCTCCCGCTCGGCGTCGACGCGGCCGGTCCCGATGATGCGGCCGAGCAGCTCCACGCCTTCGGTCAGGTTCATGACGCCGAGTTCCACGGTCTGCACGCCGGGCAGGCTCTGCAGGCCCTCGCGGCTGGTGATGATCACCGTGCACTGGGGTGTCGCGGGCAGCAGCGAGGCGACCTGGGAGGCCGCGCGCGCGTCGTCGAGGATGACCAGGACCCGCCGGCCGTTGCTCCAGGTGCGGAAGAGGTTGCTGCGCTCCTCCAGGGTGGGGGGGATCTGGTGGTCGGGTACGCCTACGGCGCGCAGGAAGCTGGCCAGGACGTCGGTCTGCGGTGTGGGGGTGGCGGAGGCGCCGCGCAGGTCCGCGAAGAGCTGCCCGTCGGGGTACTGCGCCCGGTTGAGGTGGGCGGCGTGCAGCGCCAGAGTCGTCTTCCCCGCTCCGGCCATGCCGCAGATGGACACCGCGCGGGCTGTGGTGCGGTTGTCCTGGCCGGCGGCGAGTATCCGGTGGATTTGAGCGAGAGGCTCAGTCCGGCCGGTGAAGTCGGATATGTCTGGCGGGAGCTGTGCCGGGACGGTCAAGGTGGCGGCATACCGCGTGGCGGTGGCCACCGGCGGGGCCGGCCTGGCCTTGGCCGGGTCGGCGGAGTCGGCGCTCAGCAGTGACTGGTGGAGGCGTTGCATGGCGGTGGACGGTTCGAGCCCGAGCTCGTCGATCAGCACCCCACGCAGCTGCCGATAGACCTCCAGCGCCTCATATCGGCGTCCGGACCGGTTCAGGGCCGTCATGAGGTCCCCGTGGAAACGTTCGTGGAGGGGGTAGGTGTAGACGAGCACTTTCAGCTCGCTGATGAGCTCCTGGTAGCGCCCCAGCCGCATGTCCGCCTCGATGTGCATCTCCAGCGCCCGTAGCCTGTTCTCCTCCAGGCGGGTCACGTGGGCGGACAGGATCTCTCCTGCGGTGACGCCGACGAGTGCCTGACCGCGCCACAGGCTCAGCGCCTCGGTCAGCAGCTCGCTGGCGCGCAGCGGGTCGCCCTTCTCCAGCGCGAGGCGTCCCTGCCGCGACAGCCGTTCGAAGTCGCAGACGTCGATGGCCTCGTCGGCGACGTCGAGGAGGTATCCGGACGGCTGGGTGTGCAGGCGGGCCAGCCCCGAGGGGTCCAGCACGTCTTTTCTGAGCTTGTAGATGTAGGTCTGGAGAGTCGTCATGGCGCTGTCCGGCGGATGGCTGCTCCATAGCTCATCGACGAATTCGCTGACTTGCACAATCTGATTCCTGCGCACCAGAAGAAACGTCAGGACCTGACGGACTTTGGGTGCCGTCGGAGTGATATCCCGGCCCTCATGGGTTACGGCTAGCGGGCCGAGAATGCAGAAACCCATTTTGCCCCCTCCGATCACATATGTTCACATATGTTCACAATGAGCACACGCCTAGGATGCTAACCTCGGCCCACTAGAAATACACTCGAAGCCTAGTTGACCTCATTGTGTTTTCCATCCCCGTTTCGCCCCCGTTTCTTGCCTGTTTCGAGATGTCACCCAGACCTGGCTATCTACGATCTTCGCCGGCCGTCTGTCGCGGTCCCGGGCCGTTGACCTTGGTGGCCTGTGTGCCGGCCCGGTCGGTCCCGCTCCCGGTAAGGCGGATTTCCGGGTGGGGGAGTCCCGGAGGTCACGACGTCGGCCGTGCCGTACAGCGGTCGGGTCAAGGGTCTGTCAGGTGAATATGCACGCGGTCCATAGTCGGGTCGCAGTGATGGTGGATGCTGCTTCCAAGTTGACCCGAGGCCAAGCCTAGTCGCATTCTTCCCCGTTTCAATATGCCGTCTGGAATGCGCCGACTGTCCTGATCCGACTCCGCTCCGCGATATTATCGGATGCGACGAAACGGCATGCTGAGCGTAAGCTCAAGTTAAGCGGAGTGTGATCCCGGGTTGCTCTCTGCGGTCGTTTCCGGTGGGGTGCCTGATGTCCATGGGGGAGATATCCGTTTCCAGGTGATCGCCGACGGAGTGTTTTCGCTGGTGGTAGGCGGATTTGCGGGTTCGTGTCCCACGGGCGGGGTGTCCGTCGCTCTCGGGACGCCTGGTGGGTCCGGTGGTGTCGCCGGTTCCGGGCGGCTTTACGGTCAGGACGTAGTCGAGTGATTACTGTGTGATATATCCGCTGGAAGACGGGGTGCGCCAACAAATCATTCGCGCTGGATCGAGAACGCGGTAAATGCGGTGATCGTGGCATGTGAAATGTAGCGTAAGCACAAACAACCGACGAGTTCCACGGGCCTGGCCGGTTGAGGCCGCGGCTCATGACATCGGTTGGTCTCCGCGATCCGCCGTGTTAATGCCCGGACGCGTGACACGGCATCGCAACGGCCGATCCGCCGCGGCCGATCGAGGACGGCCAGGATTGGGCGGGCACACGCGCCGCCGCGTTCAGGGCCGGTGCCGCCGCGACCGGATGCGGCGCCCTCCCGGCCGGGACGGCGCCGTCGCGCTCCCCCTCATGCGTGAGGACAGCGGAGCCTCCACACGGGGAGCCGCTCGCCGGCGGTGTCGGCGCGGCGGCGGCCGGCGTGGTCACGGCGCGCACCACGGCCCCGCCCGCGGGGATGACCTGCCCGAGCAGCGGAGATGACTCGCCCGAGGAGACGAACGGTCCCGCCAAGGAGGGAGACCCGGTCCCGCGAAGGAGGGGGAGGAGAGAGCTGTCCGGCGCGCCGGCCGGATGCCGGCCCCTGGCCGATCAGCGCCCGCCGGCGGTGTGGACGACCTCGCCGTTGATGTTGCCGTTCGCCTCGGAGCAGAGGAAAACGATCACGCGCGCGACCTCCTCGGCGGTGCTCAGACGCCCGCTCGGAGTCTCCCGTGCCGCCTGCTCCAGCAGTTCCGGAGCCACCGCCTCAAGGCTCTCCGTCAGTGTGCCCCCGGGCGCGACCACGTTCGCGAGCACGCCGTCCCGGGTCCACATCAGCGCCCGCGCGAACCCGTGCAGCGACGCCTTGGCCGCGCTGTAGAGCTCCGAGCCCGGATTCCCGTGGGTCGCGGTGACCGAGGACAGCAGCACGATCCGCCCCCAGCCGCGTTCGCGCATCCCGCCCAGGGCCTGGCGGACGGTCCACATGTGGCCTTCGACGTTCTCGCGGAACCGGGCGAGCCAGTAGTCCATGGGGAAGTCCTGGTACGCGGGCATGTCCTCGGGATTGACCCACATCCACGTCTGGGCGTTGGCCACGACGACGTCGACCCCGCCCCAGCGGTTCTCGACCGCGCCCACCGCCTCCCTGATGGAGGCCGGATCGGCGAGGTCGCACCGGAGGGCGCACGCCCGGTCGTCGCCACCGAGCTCCTCGACCACACGCTTGGCCACCGCGTCGGAGGTGTGGTAGGTGATGGCGACCCGGGCCCGTTCCTCGGCGAACACGCGCGCGGTCGCGAGGCCGATGCCGCGGGTGGCGCCGGTGATCAGTACCCGCTTGTCTTCCAGGCCAAGGTCCATCGCGTATTCCTCCGGCTCCGCCGCTCGGCTGTGTCTGCTGCCCGGCATCGAGGACATGCCAGTCATCACTCTCCGCCACCGGGCTCGAAGAAGGCTGGAGCGCGCCGGCCGGGTGCGCCGGGGCCGGAACTCCAGGAGGCGTCAAGCAGGGGCCGATACCGTCCCCACCGGAGTCCGCACCGTGACGGAGGAAGGCCCATGCTGCAGGAAGAACTCATGGAGATCAGGGACCCGCTGCTGCGGAAGGTGCAGGACCACCCCTTCTGGTCCGGCCTCCGGGACGGCTCGCTACCGGCGGAGGCGCTCGCCCACTTCGTGCGGCAGGACACCGGGTTCCTGCTGCCCGCCTACGCCCGCGCCCTGGCCCGGTGCGCGGCGGCCGCCCCGGACGACGCGGACACGCTCCTGCTCGGGCAGTCGGTCGCCGGCACGCTGATGGCCAGGGACAGGCTGCGCCAGGCCTACACCACCCTGGCGGGCGAGCTCGGCCTGCCGGAACTCGGGGCGCGGCTCGCGGCGGACCCGTCCACCCAGGCGCACATGTCGTTCTTTGCGGCCGCCGGCGCGCGGTCCTTCTACGCGGGCATCGGCGCGCTGCTCCCCATGGTGTGGTTCAACGCCGAGGTGTCCGACAACCTGAGGGACAGCGCGGTGCCCGGCTCCCGCTACCTGCCGTGGATCGAGGTCTACCACCCGGGCGAGTCCTACGGGTACGCGGTGCGGGCGTTCCTCGACATGGTCGACCGGGCCGGCGAGAGCTGCTCGGCCCGGGAGCGTCGGCTGCTCGTCGAGCAGTTCTCCATCAGCGTCCGTTACGAATGGGCGTTCGCCGAATGCTGCATACGGCAGCCCTCATGGCCGGTGTGACACGTGGGCCCTGGACACGCGCAGCCGACGAGAAAGGTCGCCAGCGAGATGAACACCAGAAGTCCGATCCCCTACCCCTTCCAGTGGACGCCGCCGATGGAGGTCCCCGACGGGCTGCGCGGGCTGCGAGAGAAGGCCCTCGTCGAGGTCAGGCTGCCCAGCGGCGACACGGCGGTGATGGTGACCCGCTACAAGGACGTCAGGAGGCTGTTCGCGGACGAACGGCTGAGCAAGAACATAGCCAGGCCGGGTGTCGCGAGGATCTCCGCCGACAACGAGCTGTTCGTCGACCCCGAGATCGACGCCGACCCGCCGGACCACACGCGGATGCGCGGTCTGGTGACCAAGGCGTTCACCGCGCGCCGGATAGAGCTGCTGCGCCCGTTCGCGCAGGCGATCACCGACGACCTGGTGGAGAAGATGGCGGAGGGGCGGGGGCCGGTCGATCTGAACGAGGCGCTCGCCTTCCCGCTGCCGATTCTGGTGATCTGCAAGCTGCTCGGCATCCCGCCGGAGGACAGGAACAAGTTCCGCAGGCTGGTGGACGGATTCCTGTCGGTGACCAAGCTGCCGCCGGAGGAGGTCGAGGAATGCCGCAAGGGCCTGTGGGACTACCTCGTCGAGCTGATCGCGGCCAAGCGGGCGGATCCGGAGGACGACCTGATCGGCGCCCTGATCAAGGCCCGGGACGAGGACGACAACCGGCTCTCCGAGCACGAGCTGCATTTCTGGACGCAGAGCCTGCTCATCGCCGGCTACGTCACCACGGCGAGCCAGATCGGCACCGGGACCGCCGTGCTGCTGCACCGGCGGGATCTGGTCGAGGAGATCCGGGCCGACTACTCGCTGGTGCCGTCGGCGGTGGAGGAACTGCTGCGGACGCAGATCATGGGGTCCTCGATCGGCACGCTGCGCTACGCGCTGACGGACATCGAGCTGTCCGACGGCACGATGATCAAGAGCGGGTCCAGCGTCCTGCTGTCGGAAGAGTCGGCCAACATGGACGAGAGCGTCTTCACCGACCCCTTCACGCTGGACATCCGGCGTAAGGAGAACCACCACATGACCTTCGGCGCGGGCATCCACTACTGCGTGGGTGCGGCGCTGGCCCGGATGGAACTCCAGGTAGCGACCGAGAGCCTGCTGCGCCGGTTCCCGGACATCCGCCTCGCGGTCCCCGCCGACGCTCTGCCCCGGGGCCTCGGCGGATTCATGGAGGGCTTCAGCGAGATCCCGGTCACCTGGTGACCGGATGATCCGAGCCGGCGCCGGCCCCTCCGGAACGCGACCGGCCCGCTACCCCGTGGAGGTGGACGGATGACGTACGGCGACGCGGCGGCCGGGCGGCGCACCGCTCTTGTCACCGGAGCCAACCGCGGCATCGGCCGCGCGGTCGCCGCCGAGCTGTACGGCCGGGGCCTGCGAGTGGTGGTGACCGCGCGGAACGCCGACGAGGCCCGCGCCGCGGCCGCCGGGATCGGTCCCGGCGCGCGCTCGCACGAGCTGGACGTCACGGATCCGGACGGCGCCAGCCGGTTGAGCGAGGAGACGGGCCCGGTCGACGTGCTGGTGTGCAACGCCGGCGTGCTGCTGGACGCGGGCACCGATCCGCTGGCCGCGCCGCTCGAACTCGTCGAGCGGACGCTGCGGGTGAATCTGCTCGGGTCGTGGCGGGTGGCGCAGGCGTTCGTGCCGCCCATGGTCGGCCGGGGGTGGGGCCGCGTGGTGCTGATCTCCAGCGGCACCACCGCCGAATTCGGCGGCGCCCTGTTCACCGGCGCGCCCGGCTACTCGATATCGAAGAGCGCGCTGAACGGGCTCACGACGATGCTGGCCGCCCAGACCGCCGGGTCGGGGGTGCTGGTGAACGCGGTGAACCCGGGACGGGTGCGCACCAGGATGATGCCGACCCAGCAGACCACTCCCGAAGAGGCGGCCCGGTTCATCGCCGACGTGGCGACCCTTCCGGACGGCGGGCCGACCGGGCAGTTCCTCACCGAGAAACGCGGCCAAGGCTGAGGCCCGCGTCCCAAGAACAGGAGACGGCATGGAATTCGACCTTTCCGGTAAGAAGGCCGTGGTCACCGGCGCCGGCGCCGGCATCGGGCTGGCGGTCGTACAGGCGCTCGCCTCGGCGGGCGCGGACGTGTTCGGCGGGGCGCGCACCATCACCCCGGAGCTGCTCGCCGCCACCCCGCACGTGTTCGAGGTCGACCTCGTCACCCCGAAAGGGCCGCAGCTGCTGGTGGAACGGGCGCTCGCCGAGTTCGGCGGCGTCGACGTACTCGTCAACAACGTCGGTGGCGGCGTGAAGCTGGCGGCCGGATTCCTCGACATCGAGGACGAGGTCTGGCAGCACACGTTCGAGCTCAACGTCTTCACCACGATACGGGCGACCCGCGCGGCGCTGCCCAGCCTGATCGAACGCAACGGCGCGATCGTCAACATCGGATCGATGAACGCGAGCATGGTGGATCCCCGCCTCGCCCACTACTCCGCGGCCAAGGCCGCGCTCGCCAACATCGGCAAGGCGCTCTCCGCGGAGTTCAGCCCGCTGGGCGTCCGCGTCAACACCATCTCTCCCGGGCCGGTACGGACCCGGCTCTGGACGAATCCGGAGATCGCGCGGCGAGCCGGGCTGTCACCGGAGGAGTTTCTCGCGTCGGTCCCCAAGATGGCCGGGCTGTCCACCGGCAAGATAATCGAGCCCGACGAGGTGGCGGCACTGGTGGTGCTGCTGGCGTCCGGCAGGGTGCGGAGCATAACGGGTTCGGACTACACGATCGATGCCGGTATGGCGCCTCCGGCGCACTACAACCGCCCGGCGTGAGAGGTCCGGCCGCGGCGTTCGTCGCCGTCGCCGTCGAGTCAGCCCGCCGTGCCGAGGAGGCGGTGGAGCGCGTCGGTGAGCAGCGCCGCGGGGTCTCCGCCCGGAGAGGCGCTCCGCCAGGCCACGTAACCATCGGGGCGGACGAGCACCGCGCCGTCACGGCCGAGGTCGTAACGGGACTGCCAGTTGCCGTCGAGGTCGACCAGCTCGGCGCCGGCCGGAGCCGGGCCGACGCGGTAGGCCCGCAGCGGGATGGAGGTCCGGCCGGCGACCTCGCTCACCGCGTCCGTCCACGCGGTGCCGGCGGACCCGGTGAGCAGGACGAACGCGTCGTGGAAGAGGTCGTGCACGGCGATCGTGCCGCCGTCCAGTTCGAACCGGAGATGGGGTGCGCGCGTGCCGGGGACGGCCCGCTGTTCCAGCTTGTCGCCGTAGACCGTGCCGTGCCCGGCGCCGGCGACCGCCGAGGACCGGTACCGCTGGCCGAGGGTGCACAGCACGTCGTCCACGTCGTCGCCGCCCGGATCGCCGCCGAACCGGGCCTGCTGGCGCCGTACGGTGATGTCGGCCAGGGCCTCCGCGACCGGACGGCGCTCGGCTCCGTAGGAGTCGAGCAGGCTGTCAGCCGCCCAGCCGTTGATCGTGGCGGCGAGCTTCCAGGCCAGGTTGTGGGCGTCCTGCACGGCGGCGTTCGCCCCCATCGCGCCGGCCGGTGGCCACACGTGCGCGCTGTCCCCGGCGAGGAAGACCCGGCCGCTGCGGAACCGGTCGGCGACCCCGACCGCCTCCTCCCAGCTCGCGATGTCCAGGATCCTGACGGCGACGTCCCGGCCGATGACCGCCCTCGCCACCCTGGCGCACCGCTCGGGCGTGAAGCCGGCCGCCGGCTCCTTCCCGGGGTCGTAGGCGACACTGATCGCCCACTGGTCCGGGACCGCCGTGGTGAGGAACGAGCCGAGGCCGATCTCGGAGTTGACGACGATCCAGAACAGGGCTCTCTTTCTCACGATCTCCGACAGGTCGGCCTCGACGACGAAGGTCACCCAGTGCTGGGTGACACCCGGCCCGGAGCGGGAGACGCCCAGCCGCCGCCCGATGGTGCCGCGGAAGCCGTCGGCCGCGATGAGGTAGTCCGACCGCACGGTGCGCCGTCGCCCGGTGCCGCGGTCCTCGGTCACCGCCGTGACGCCGTCGGCGTCCGCCTCGACCGAGACGCACCGCGTGCCGAACCGGATGTCGGCGCCTCTGCCGCGCGCGGCGTCGATCAGGATGGGCTCCACGCTGCGCTGGTCGGCCATGCCGAACTCGCAGGCGGTCAGCTCGGGCAGTGCTCCGCGTGTGTCCTCCTCCAGGATCCAGTTCCATTCGCCCGCGAGGTTCTCGCAGCGGACCACGCCCGCCTCCCCGTCGAAGGGCCGGCCGACCTCCCTGATGCGCGCCTCAATGCCGAGCGGGCGGTAGATCTCCATGGTCCGCTGGTTGATCCCGCGCGCGCGGCCCTGGATGGACACGGCCGGATGGCGGTCCACCAGCACCGAGCGCACACCGTGATGCGACAGGAACAGTGAGGACGCCAGGCCCGCGTAACCGCCGCCGACGATGAGGACCGGCGTGGTCTCGTCATGCGAGGTCATCTCGTCCTCCCTTTTCCGGTGCTTTCCCAGTGCGCCAACCGGTTGCTCGGCATATTCGACCTCCAGCTTTCCTCCTGTGAGGTTTCCACGGCCGGCTCGAATATCGCTGGGGCGGTTGAACGGCGCATGCGGCCGACCGCCGATCGAGCGGCATCCGAGCCAGGCCGCGCATTCTCGGTACACCAACGGATGCCGAGGGAGAATGCGATGCCGTTCGTAGCGATCACCTATGACATAAAAGGCGGGAACGAGGACAGGGTCGCCGAGGTGTTCAGCGATTTCCAGCGGCCGAAATCCGCTGTGGTCCCCGGCGCCGACGGCGGGCAGGCGGGCCGGATCCTGGCCACCGCGGTGTTCATCAGGGACAGCCTGCTGGTGCGGTTCATCGAGTTCGAGGGCGACCTGGACGCGGTAGCGCGGCACATGGCCGCCCAGCCGGGCGTTCAGGAGGTGGAACGCAAGCTCAGGCCGTACCTCAACGCGCCGCGCGACACCACCACGGTCGAAGGGTTCGTCCGGACGTTCAAGAGCAGCATGCTGCGCTGCGTCACCCAGCTGTCGGTGCCCCGGCAGCTGTAGGTCCTCGTCAGCAAGGACCTGGAACCGCATACACGCCTGCCATAACAGAAATGATTTCGCTAGAGGCCGGGGCCACATCTCCTGCTTACCATGGCCTGTAGCGGCTTGATCAACTCTCCTTTAGTGTGCGCAGACAATCCCCTGGCGAGAGGTTTGTCCATGCGACGTTGGATCGCTTTCCTCTGCACGTCACTGCTACCGGCAGGCATGATCACCGTGATGGCAGGGCCGGCCCATGCCGCGGTCGCGAGTGAGGTCATCCTCACCCTGCCGAACGATCGCTCCATCGAGGCGAAGGCGGTGGACCTGATCAACAAGGCCACCGGAACGATCAAAGTCGCGGCCTTCGCCATCAAGGAGGACAACGGCGCCGAGCCCAACCCGATCCGCGTCGCCCTGGCCAACGCCGCGGCCAGGCCAGGTGTCAAGGTACAGCTCGTCATCGGCGGGCGGTACGCCGCTGAGAGCTCGATCACCCAGCTGCAGACCGCCTTCAACGGGACGACGTCGGGGATCAAGAAGTGCGGGACGGTGGTCGGCGGTGACAGCGGCGGCGGCTGCTTCGGCGCCTACGACCAGCACAGCAAGTTCATCATCTTCGACCAGACGGACGGGGTCGGCAACGTCATCCTGGTGACGTCGCAGAACTGGGCCAAGTACGCGGGCGGCTGGAGTGCCGCCAACAACGCCGTCGTCTACGGCGGGCTGCCGTGGGACTCGCCGTTCTCCGTCAACCTCCGTGGCTTCTTCACCGACCTGTGGACGAACACCGCCCGTGACAACGACTACTGGGCCCGGCGTGGATACGTCAGCTCCCCCAATGACTCCGACGTGCAGTTCTATCCCAAGAGCAGCGGCGACCCGGTCGTCTCCCTCATCGGGGGCACCGACTGCAAGGACGGCGCCAACCACGGCAGCATCCGCATCGCCGTCCCGGACTGGTCCCGCGAGAGCCCGCCCAAGCGTCCCGTGATCGCCGCGCTCGCCTCCGCGGTCACCCGCGGCTGCGACGTCCAGGTCGTGACCGACGAGAGCCCTTCCGTCATCACCCAGCTCCAGGCGGCGGGCGTGACGACCTGGAACGACAGGGCGGCCTACACGTCCACCTTCGTCCACTCCAAGTACATCCTGGTCAGGGACTCCTACGGTGCGAAGCAGGTCTGGACGGGCAGCCCGAACATGACCAACGGCTCACTCCGCGGCGCCGACGAGGTGCAGCTGACGCTCAGAAAGGTCGGCAATACGACCGTGTCGGGTCTGTACGACGCCTACAACGCCAACTTCGAGGCGATGAAGGCCCACTCGCGGGTCGAGCTGTTCGCGCCCTCCTGATCGTCCGGCGGGGCAGGCGGCATCTACCGGTACGTCAACCCCGCCAGCGGCAGGTGCCCGGACGTCGCCGGTGCCGGCGTCGCCGACGGCACGAACGTCCAGCAGTATCCCTGCGACGGCGACCCCGCCCAGATCTGGGAACAGCAATCCGTCCGACCTCCCGGGACCGGCCGGGGACGCCGCGGAGGCGGATCAGCTCCGCCGGAAGCGGGCCACGGCCAGGGCGGAGAACACGATCATGATGCCGGCGGCCCATATCAGCGAGTACGTGACGTAGTACGCGGCGCTGTGGCCGAGGAAGTCCTGGGCGCGGTCGCCGAGGGTGAGCGCCCGTACGGCGTTGGCCATCCACGTGACCGGCTGGTTGTCGGCGAACGCGCGCAGCCATCCCGGCATGGTCTCGACCGGCACGTACGCGCTCGACCCGAAGGTCAGCGGGAAGACGAGCATCGCCATGCCCTGCGCGGCCTGTCCGTTCCCGGCGATCAGGCCGAGGGTGATGAAGACCCAGCTGAAGGCGAGCCCGAACACCAGGCAGAGCCCGAAAGCCGCCAGCCCCTGCGGGATCGAGCCGTGCAGGCGGAAGCCGATGGCGAAACCGACCAGCGTCGCGATCGCCAGGCTCCAGGTGAGCACCACGCTGTCGGCGAGCACGCGTCCGGTCAGCACGGCCGCCGACGGGAACGGCAGCGAGCGCAGCCGGTCGACGAACCCCCTCCGGAGATCCTCGGCCATCACGACGGCGGTGCCGATGAGGGTGAAGGGCACTCCGGCGGCGATGAAGCCGGGAACGGCGAAGTCGACGTAGGGCAGGCCCCGGCTGGTCCCGAACGCCCCGCCGAAGACGTAGCGGAAGGTCACCAGGAACCCCACCAGCTGCACGGTGCCGACGATGACGAGCTGGGGCGTCCGCAGGAAGGTCAGCACGGCCCGCTTGGCGACGAGCACCGTGCCGGTCGCCAGGCCCGCCCTGCGCCGGCCGGCGGCCGCGACGGAGGTCATGGCCGTCTCCTCTCCCGATCTCATCGCATCGCCTTGCCGCGTGCGCCGGGCATCCCGTCCACCTCGTCCTGACCGGTCAGCGCGAGGAAGACCTCTTCGAGCCCGGGCTGGCGCACGCTGATGCCGGTGAGCTCCACCCCCGCGTCCTCGACGGCCCGCAGACCGGCCAGCAGCCCCCCGACGGCGTCCCCGTCGCCCGCGCCCACGCTGACGCGGCGGGTCGCCTCGTCGACCTGCGGCGCCGCGTGACCGGGGCGGACCAGGGCGGCGGCGACCGCCGCCAGGTCCGCGCGGTCACGCACGTGCACCTCCAGCACGTTGCCGCCGACACGCCGCTTCAGCTCGGCAGGCGGCCCGGAGGCCACCGCCCGCCCGTGATCGATGATCACGATGTGCCCGGCCAGGCGTTCCGCCTCGTCCAGATACTGGGTGGTGAGCAGCACATCGGTCCCGTGTTCGACGAGACCGTCGATCGCGTCCCACAGCTCGATGCGGGAGCGCGGGTCCAGCCCGGTCGTCGGCTCGTCCAGCAGCAGCAGGCGGGGCGTGCTCACCAGGCTGGCTCCCAGGTCCAGCTTGCGCCGCATCCCGCCGGAATAGGTCCGTACGAGCCGGTCGGCGTCACCCGCGAGGCCGAAGCGCTCAAGGACGCCGGCGGCGCCGGCGCGGGCCGTGCGGGCCGGCTGGCCGTAGAGCCGCGCCACCATCTCCAGGTTCTCCCGTCCGGTCATGGCCGGCTCTACCGAGGCGTACTGGCCCGCGAGCCCGATCGCGCGGCGGACCTCCTCCGGCTCGCGCCGGACATCGAAGCCCGCCACCCGCAGCGTGCCGCCGTCGAGGCGCAGCAGGGTGGCCACCGCCCGGACAAATGTCGTTTTCCCGGCGCCATTGGGGCCCAGGACCGCCACGACCTGGCCCGGTTCGACCGCGAGATCAAGCCCGTCCAGAGCCGTCCTCCTGCCGAAACGCTTGACCAGCCCCCGCGCCTCGATCGTGAGCTCCGCCATTGCATCACCTCGAACGTCATGTTGTCTGTGGCCTGCCGACCCGTCAAGTAATATCTCGAAAGGCGTTCCGGCCGGGCGCCGTCTCTGTTCGCCGGCGTCCGACCGGCATCGCTCTCCGGCCGGTACACCGGAAATCGAAGCCGTTCACCCGCCCGTACGGCGGGCCGGCGTCCGTCCCGCCGGGCTTTCCGGGGGAGGCCCCCGTTCACCGTCCGTGACGAGAAGATGGTGACCGCCCGGCCTTGAGCGGCGGTGGAGGCGTCGACAAGCGGCAGGTGCTGCCATGGGCGGATGCGCATACTCTTCACTGCCTGGGCATGGCCGTCACACCTGTACGCGATGGTTCCGGTCGCGTGGGCGTGCCGGGCCGCCGGCCATGACGTGCTGGTGGCAAGCCAGCCGGAGCTCACCGACGCGATCTCACGCACCGGCCTGCCCGGGGCGTCGGTCGGCCGCGACGTGGACGCGGTAGCGACCTTCCGGGACATCGTGCTGCCACCGCCGGGACACCGGCCGGGCGCCGGCGGCCCGCGTGTCCTCGGCCTGCTGACCGCGCTGGCGGAGGCCATGGTCGACGACCTCGTCGAACTCGGCAGGAGCTGGCGCGCCGACCTCGTCGTGTTCGAGCCCACGGCCTTCGCCGGGCCGCTGGCGGCCGCCGCGCTGGGCATCCCGGCCGTGCGGCACCTGTACGGCACCGACCTCATGAGCGTCGTCGGCCGGTTCCTCCCGGACGCGCTCGGCCCGCTGTCCGGGAAGCTGGGCCTGGACACCGTCGACCCGTTCGGCGTGGCGACCGTGGACCCGTGCCCCGCCGGGCTTCAGGTGCCCGTCGGCTCCCGGCGGCTGCCGGTGCGCTATGTCCCGCACAACGGGCCGGGCATGCTGCCGCCGGAGCCGCCGGCGCCGTCCGGCCGCCCGCGCGTGTGCGTCACCTGGGGCACCACGCTGAGCCGCGTGGACCCCGGGCTCTTCCTCGCCGGCCAGGCCGTACGGGCGATCAGCGCGCTCGAGGTGGACGTGGTGGTGGCCGTCACGCCCGGCCAGCGGGCGCTGCTCGGCCCGTTGCCGTCCGAGGTGCGCGTCGCCGAGTCCGCGCCGCTGCATCTGCTGCTCCCCACGTGTGACGCCGTGGTCGCCCACGGCGGCGCGGGCACGCTGTTGACCGCCGTGGCGTACGGCCTGCCGCAGCTCCTCCTGCCGCGCCTGCCCGACCACGTCCGTCACGCGGGCCGGCTTGCCGAGGCGGGGGCCGGCGTCGTGCTCGCGGCACCGGTGGAGGACCCGGCGGCGATCAGCGATCGGCTGGCCGAGCTGCTGGCCACCCCCGCCTACCGGGCCGCCGCGGAGGGGCTGCGGCAGGAGATGCACGGCCAGCCGTCGCCGGCGCGGGTCGTGCGCGAGCTCGAACTCCTCGCGACGGGTGCCGTCCGGCGGTGACCGGCACCGGCCGCTGTCGAGCCGTCCACGAGCCGCGCTCGATCTTCCGGTGCGAGTCTCTGAACGAGACCGGCCGGGACGAGCGGAAAGCCGGACCGGGTCACAGGCGTCGCCTCCAGCGGCGTGAGGCCGATCCGCGACGGGCTCCGCGGCGGTCCCGGCCGGATACGGCGTGGTACCGGAGACGAGCTGTCAATCCTTTCGAGACCTGGTACGGGAGCACCACATGAACTCCTCTCCCAATTTCGAACACGAATCCTTCGCGCAGCGGCATCGCGGGGGGATGCTGCTCGAGAGGCACGGCCTCGACCTCTACCTGCATCCCTTTCTGGGGTTCACCCTTGCTCCGGGTCACCGTTCGGCCGTGCTCAACACCGATGAGGAGGGTTTCCGCCTCTCCGACTCACCGTTCGGCACGGTCGACAGCGCCGCCTGGCTCTCCGCCGGCGGGGGCGGACTCGTGCTCGGCAACTCGGTGGCCATCGGTCTCGCGGCGAGCTCCGACAGCGCCACCCCGGCGTCGCATCTCGCTTTCCTGACCGGGGTCCGGCAGCTCAACCTGGGGCTCTGCGCGGCCGTCTCCCTCCAGGAGCTGATCGCCGCCATGCCTTTCCTGCACGCCGCGTCCACTGTGGTGATCATTGGCGGGGGCCCCGACTTCGTCAATCTGGTGGGCTCGCTGACCCCGGACAACCTGTTCGGCACCGTGTCCTACGAGCGCACGTTCGCCGAGCTGGCGGAGGTCCCGCTGTTCGACCTCGCGACGCTCGCCTCGGGCAAGTCCCTCCCCGATCTTGAGGCTTATCGCCGTACGCACCGGAAACCCGCCGCGTGGGACCTCGCCGACACCCTGCCCCGGATGGAGGAGGCCGCCCGCAGGCGCCTGCGGGACCTCGCGTTCCTGTCCCGGGCGGCCGGCGAGGGGACCCGGATCCTCTTCTGCCTCCAGCCGTTCGCGAGCTCCCGCACGCGCGCGATCACCCCGGAGGAGAGGGAGCGCTACGACTTCGACGCCCCCGTCTTCGGCATCCTGCACAGCGCCATCGAGAAGAACTGGGACTCCTACGCCGACCGGCTCGCCGAGGGCTGCGCCGGTCTGGAGGTGTCCTTCCTGAACCTGGCCGCGGACCGGTTCACGGGAGACTCCTTCGCGGACACCGTGCACTTCACGGACGGAGGCAACCGGCAGGCCGCGGAGATGATCCACCAGGCCCTCGCAGGGCCGCCGGCCGCCGGGAGCGTGCCGCGCCCGCGGTGAGAGCCGCCGCTCCGTGGGAGTCCGCCGACCGACGGCCGCGCGGTCGCCCAGACGGCACGGCACGGGTCAGATCCGAGTCGCGCCTCCTCGAAGTCGCACCTCCTCGAAAAGGAAGAACAATGTCTCAAGCGGCAACGACCCGGTACGAGCGGCTCCAGCAGCTGCGCGACATCCTCACCGACGTTCTCGACCTCGAACCAGGTGAGCTCACGGAGACCAGCAATTTCGTGAACGACCACGGCGCCGACTCGTTGCTGGCCATCGACATCATCGCCAGCATCGAGCGGGACATGGGCGTGCACATCCCCAGCGAGGCCCTCCCCGAGATGATCAACCTGAACGCCGTCCTCGGCCTCGTGACGCGCTACGCGGACGAGGCGGACCTCGATGCCTGAAGGCGCCCCGCGCCGCGTGGCGGTGACCGGCCTGGGGGCGGTGAGCAGCCTCGGAACGGGGGCCCGTACCTTCGCCCAGGCCATCCGCGAGGGGCGCAGCGGCGTGTCGCCCATCCGGAGCTTCGACGCCAGCGGGTTCCCCTACACCTTCGCGGGCGAGGTCCACGACTTCGAGCCGGAACGGCTGCTGCGCAGGCTGCGCATCGGCGAGTGGGGCCGCAGCAGCCTCTTCGCCGCCTCGGCCGCGCGGCTGGCGCTGACGGACGCCGGCATCGACCCCGGCCGGGTCTCGGCCGCCCGCGCCGGCTCCGCGATGGGGACCACCCTCGGCGAGTCGGCGGTCATCGAGGCGCTCACGAGCCAGTGGGTCCACGGAGGCCTGAAGGATCTCGACCCGGCACTGGTGCGCCAGGCCCCGGCCGGCCGGATCGCCACCGCAGTCAACGCCGAACTCGGGCTCACCGGTGAGGCACACACCATCGCGACAGCCTGCTCGGCGAGCAACTACACGCTGGGATACGCCTACGACATGGTCCGGACCGGCGAGGCCGAATTCATGATCAGCGGCGGGGCCGACTCCGTCAACCGGTGGGAGCACGCCGGCTTCTACCGGCTCGGCGCCCTGGCCGAGTCGGTGTGCCGGCCCTTCGACACCCACCGCTCGGGAATCCTGACCGCCGAAGGCGGTGTGGCGCTGTTCCTGGAGCCGTTCGAGGGCGCGGTGGCCCGCGGGGCGCGGATCTACGCCGAGGTGCTCGGGTACGGCGTCAACTGCGACGCCAGGCACCCCGTCGCGCCCGACCCGACCAGCATCGCGGAGTGCATCCGAGCCGCACACCGCAACGCCGGCGTGCGCCCGGAGGACATCGACTACATCTGCGCGCACGGCACGGGGACCCCGACCAACGACGCCACCGAGGTCAGGGCGGTGCGGGAGGTCTTCGGCGACGAGCTGCCGCCGATCAGCTCGATAAAATCCATGATCGGCCACACGATGGGCGCCGCCAGCGGCTTCGGCGCGCTGATCTGCTGCATGGCGTTGCACGACGGCTTCCTGCCGCCCACGGCCAACGTGACGGAGACCGATCCGGCGCTGGGCCCGGGCGTGGACTGCGTCCCGGGCACGGGCCGCGCGGCGTCGCCGCGGATCGTGCAGAACCACGGTTTCGCCTTCGGCGGCAACAACGCGATCACGATCCTGGGGAGAGCCGCGTGACGACCATGACGACCGTCGCTCCTCTGGTGATCACCGGCTGCGGGGTGGTCTCGCCCGCGGGCGTCGGCCTGGAGCCGCTTGCCGCCGCGGTGAACGGGACCGGGCGCGAGGAGGCAGATCTGGAGGCGATCGGCGGGGAGTTCCCGCCCATGCCGCTGGCCGCGACGCCGGGCCTCCGGCCGGAGGAGTACCTGGGCAGGAAGGGGATCCGGTCCCTCGACCGGACCACGCAGCTTGCTCTGGTGGCGAGCAACCGGGCGCTGGCGGGGCTCGGCGCGCCGCTGGCGGACCGGGACCGCGCGCGGACCGGCGTGGTGATCGGGACCAGTACGGGCAGCATCCGCAGCTCCAGCGAGTTCTCGCGCGAGACGCTCGTGCGGGAGAAGCCGTATCTGGTGCGGGCGAGCTTCTTCCCCAACTCGGTGATGAATTTCTGCGCGAGCCAGATCGCGATCTGGAACGCGCTCCGCGGCGTGAACGCGACGATCGCCGACGGCCGGGTGTCGGCTCTGGCCGCGGTCCGGTACGCCCGCAACGCGATCGTCCAGGGGCATGTCGACCGCGCCCTGGTCGGCGCGGTGGAGGAGCTGTGCCCCCAGTCCGCATGGGCCTGGTACCTGTCGGGCGCGCTCACGCCGGCCGCGGCCGTCGGCGAGGGGGCCGCGGTGTTCGTCGTCGAGACGTCCGAGGGCGCCGCCGCGGCGGGCCGGGCGCCGCTGGCCGAGCTGCTCGCCTGCGAGGTCGGCACCCTGGGCATGTCCGATGTGCGCCGCGGCCTGGCCGTGTGCGTCGAGCGCGCCCTGGGGCGCAGCGGCGTGCCCGCTGAGGCGGTCACCGCGGTCTCGTTGAGCGCGACGGGTCTCCGTGGTCTGGGACCGGCCGAGGAGGACGGAGTCCGCGGCGCCTTGGGTGACCTGCCGCCCCATCAGATCAGGACGGCCGCTCTGGTGGGCGAGAGCTTCAGCGCGAGCGGTGCTCTGCAGATCGCCGGGCTGCTCGCGGAGTGGCGGGCCGGCGCCGCCATCGGCCCCGCGGCCCTGGTGACCTCTGTCGGGGACGACGGCAACGTCGGCTGCCTGGTGGTGCGCCGCCCCGCCCTCTGACGGGTCCCCCCCCGGGGCCGGTCATCGACGRCGCATCCGGCCACGGTCGACTTCGGAGGGCTTCTCGCGCATCGCACAAGTGACGGCGGACCGGCTGCCGGAGCGGTACATGGAGGTACGCAGAGCCCCTGACCTGCCAGGTCACGAAGCCTGGCCGTGGGTGCGAGGCGGACGAGGCCCGGTTCACCGCGCTGCGCGCCGTGCCGCGCCCGAGAGCGGGACGACCGGGGGCTGACCCGTGTCGTCGGCCTCCGGTCCGGCCGGATCCCGCCCGAGCCGATCTCCGAGCCGCTGGAGTCCGTCGCACCGGGGAGCGGCCGGCTCCTGGAGTTCACCGTGCCGGGGGCGACCGGCTCCTGGAGTTCGCCGTGCCGGGGGCGGCCGCCGCTACCACTC
>NZ_NGFP01000180.1 GCF_002149035.1 Streptosporangium minutum | reverse complement strand
CCCACCCCCGGTGACCCCCTCCACGGCCGGTGAGCGTCCGCTCGCGGCCACCGGGGGCTCCTTCCGACACGTCGAGCCCGACCGCCGTCAGGAGGCGAGCGCACCTCATCATGTTCTTTCCCCGTCCGCCGTGTGAGGCGGCGACTCCGCGGGCCAGTTCTCCAGCAGGAGGTGGAGGCCGTCAAGGGCCCGCTCCCAGGACCTCTGCACGGCGCGGGAGTGGCTGAATCCGCCGTTGGCCTCAAGGGTGATGTAGCCGTGGAAGGCGCTGCGCAGCAGGCGGCCCGCGTCGGTCAGATCCGGCTCGGCCAGCCTGTACGCGCGCAGCATCGCGTGGGTCAGCTCGATGGTGCGGGCATAGACGGTGGACCGGGCCAGGGCGGCGGGGTCCAGCTGGACCGCCTGGGTCGCCGCGTAGCGGCCGGGGTGGGCCAGCGCGTAGTTTCGGTAGGCGTTGGCGAAGGCGACCATGGCCTCCTTCCCGGCCCGGCCCGCGACCGCCGCGGCGATGCGGTCGGCGAGCTCGCCCGCGGCCAGCAGCGCGACCCGTTCCCGCAGATCCCGAAGGTTCCTGACGTGCGAGTACAGGCTGGCGTCCTTGACCCCGAAGCTCCGCGCCAGCGCGGACACGGTGATGTTCTCGAACCCGACGGCGTCGGCCAGGTCCGCGGCCGCCTCCGTCACGCGCTCGGCTGTCAGCCCCGCACGAGCCACCCGCCACCTCCGCGTTTCCTAGGAATTTAAGTGTTTGCCTAATACATCTAGGCAAAGGTAGCGTTCCGCGCCATGAAAGTAGTCAGCGAGCAGGACATTCGCGCGTCGTTCGTCAATTGCTCCCGGGGGGAGGCCAAGCGGCTGGTGGTTCCGCGGGGCCTGGCCGAGCAGCCCTGGGACGACCTGGACTTCCTGGGCTGGTGCGACCCCGGCGCGCCGGATCGCGGCTACGTCGTCGCCGAGCGCGGCGGCGAGCTCGTCGGTGTGACGCTCCGCCTGGTCACCGGGCAGCGCGGGCCTCTTCACCAGGGCATGTGCTCGCTGTGCCTGACCTCACACCCCGGCAGCGGCGTCTCGCTGATGACCGCCCGGCGCGCGGGGCAGGCCGGCCGGGACAGCAACTCGGTCGGCGTGTACGTGTGCACCGACCTCGCCTGTTCCCTGTACGTGCGTGGCAAGAAGCTCCCCGACCTGGGAGGGCGGCTCGAAGAGTCCTTGCCGCTGGAGGAGCGGATCGATCGCACCCGGGCCAAGCTGTCGGCGTTCCTGGACAAGGTCCTGGCGTGAGCCGGAACCGCCTCGGCCGGCCGGCGACGCGCCCCCTGGGCGCCCGGCCGGGAGGCCCACCGGCAACCGCTACGTCCCGGGCCCGGCGGGCAGCTCACCGGAGCCCTGCCCACCGGCGTGGTCACAGCGGCTCGGCGCCCACGCGCCGGCGCTCAGGCGTCCACCGCGACCATCGACAACGCGTCACCAGGAAGAGGGGCACCGTGAAGCGCAGCGGATTCGCCGACGAACGGTTCGGGGCGGTCGCCGACGCCTTCTCCCGCAACTTCGCCGAATACGGTGAACTCGGCGCGGCCGTCACCGTGTTCGTCGACGGGCGCAAGGTCGTGGAGCTGTGGGGCGGGGTCGCGGACGGACGGACCGGCCGGCCGTGGGCACAGGACACGGTCGTGCCGGTCTTCTCCTGCGCCAAGGGCCTCGTCGGCGTCTGCGCCCACCTCCTGGCACAGCAGGGAAACCTCGACCTCGACGCCCCGGTGAGCCGGTACTGGCCGGAGTTCGCGCGGGGCGGCAAGGAGGCCATCACCTGCCGTATGGTCCTCGGGCACCGGGCAGGGCTCCCCGCCCTTGACCCGGTGCTCGGCTTCGAGGAGATCGCCGCCTGGACACCGGTGATCCACGCCATCGAGGAGCAGGAACCGCTGTGGGAGCCGGGCACGGCATACGAGTACCACGGTCATGTCTTCGGGTTCCTCATCGGTGAGGTCATCCGGCGCGTCACCGGGCTCACCCCCGGCGCGTACTTCCGCCGTGTCGCAGGCGAGCCGCTGGGGCTACGGGCCTGGATCGGCCTGCCCGCCGGGGAGATGGAGGGCCGTGCCCGGCTCGTCGAGGCCGAGGGGCGGCCCCGGATGCCCGGTCCCGACCACCTGCTCACCCGCATCGTGACGATGAACGGCGCGCTGGTCTTCCCCGGCCTCGACGAGCCGCACGGCTGGAACGATCCCGCGCTGCTCGGCATGGAGCTGCCCGGAGCCGGTGCCACGGCGTCGGCGAGCGGCCTCGCCGGGCTGTACGCGGCGGCCGTGAGCGGCGTCGAGGGCCACGAGCGGCTGCTCACACCGGACACCGTGACGGACGCGGTCTGCGAGGTTTCCTCCGGCAAGGGATGGCTGGGCTTCGACGCCGGGGCGCGCTGGGGCTCGGGCTTCCTGCTCGACTCCGCCTTCCGGCCGATGCTGGGAGAGCGCAGCTTCGGCAACGACGGAGCGGGCGGGCAGTTCGCCTTCGGCGACGACGAGTTCGGCGTGGGCTTCGCCTACGTCGCCAACCGCATGATCGGCCACGGTGACGCCCGCGCCGGCCGCCTGGTCGAGGCTGTGCGCAAGTGCCTGGCCGTAGTGAGCTGAGGGGTCGGGTACGCCGCCGGCGGGTGGCCGGCCGGCAGGCGTGTGCGGACTCGGGTGCCGGGCCCCGGCGTCAGGCGCCCCGTCCCGGCGACGCCGGGTCGCGCGTCGTGGCCGGCGGTGCGGGATGCCGGCGGACCGTCGCCGCGATCACGGCCGCCACAGCGCACAGAACCGCGGTCCACACCAGCGTGGCTTCGGTCGAGGTGTGGTCGGCGAGGATGCCGGCGATCCAGGGGCCGGCGGTCTGACCGGCCGCGAACAGCATGGTGAAGGCCGCCAGCGTGGCCGTCCAGTCCGCGGGCGGGGTGTCGCCCCTGATGAGCGCGGTGACGGCCGCGGGAACGCCCATGAACGTCGCCCCGTAGACGATCGCGGAGGCGAGGATGACCGGCAGCGTGGGCGCCGCGAGGGCGAGCGCCGCTCCACCGCTGAGGACGCCGAGCAAGGTGGCGAGGGCCCGGGTGCCGGGCCAGTCGGTGATCGGGCGGCTCCACAGCGCGGGCGCCGCCATGACGGCCAGACCCATCGACGTCCAGATGAGCACCACCTGCGTGACCGGCGCATGCCGGTCGGCGAGATAGGCGGACAGGAAGGTGATGTAGGTGATGTAACCGGCGGCGAACAGCACATAGGCCAGGGCGGTCCGCCAGACCGGACGGATCCGTGCCCGCCCGGCGGTGGCGGCCGGCGCGTCGTCGTCCGTGCGCGCGGCGCTCCAGCTGACCACCGTCGCCAGGGCGGCGGCGACGCTCAGGCCGGCCCAGGCGACGTGCCAGTGATCCCCCAGCGCCGGGATGGTCGCGCCGCCGAAGACGATGCCCAGCCCGGTGCCGGCGAAGTAGACGGTGATGGGCGCGCCGGAGGAGACGCGGGTCGCGATGCGCGACGCGATCACACCGCCGGTGATGAACACCACCGCCCCCGCCACCCCGGCTGCGGCCCGTGCGGTCAGCAGCACCAGGTAGTCACCGCTGGTCGCGTTGGCCGCCAGGGCCGCCGCCGTGAGGACCATGCCCCAGCGGAATGCGGCAGCGGTGCCCAGCCGGCGGACGACGACGGCGGTCACCAGCGCGCCGAGAAGGTAGCCGAGCCCGTTGGCGGTGCTCATCGCCCCGGCTTCGGCCAGGCTCCAGTGGAGGTCCTCACGCATGGCCGGGACGAGCAGCCCGTAGGCGAAGCGCGCGAGTCCGAGCGCCGAGGCGGTGCCGAGAGCCAGCCGAACCGCCTGCCACATCGATGGTCTCATCGGTACTGTTCCAGGAAGCTCAGGACCGTACGCGCCAGCGTCACGCGGTGGTCCGACAGGGAGTGGTCGGTCGCGAACACATGGTGTTCGAGCTTTCTCACCGGTTGCGCCCGGTATGCCTGGACGACCGGCCCGTGGTGTACCTCGTGCGGGGTCACGGCGTCGAGGCTGGTGCCGACCAGGAGCACCGGGCGGTCGGCGAGCAGCGGCGCGAGGCGGGCCAGCCGCCACTCCTCCCCGGCCGCCTCCATCTCGGCGACGAGGGCCTCCCCGCTGGTGCCCCGGAGCGGGCCGAGCTCGCCCTCGAATGCTTCGACGCAGCGGGCCCGCAGACCCGGGTCGTCGCGGCAGAGCGCTGCCACCGCGCCGAAGTCGAACCCGGCCACCGAGGTGACCGCGGCGATCGACGGGTCCGCCGCCGCGGTCATCAGCGCGGCGAAGCCGCCGAGGCTGTGGCCGACCAGCGCCAATCGCCGGGGGTCGAGCCGGTGAGCGGCCGCCGGCCCAGGCTCGCGCAGGCCGGCCACGACCGCTGCCGTGTCCTGCAGTACGTGCGACCACGACCACGAGCCGCCGACTCCCCACGAGCCGCGGTAGTGGAACACCAATGACGCGTGGCCCGCGCGTCGCAGCACCTGCGCGAGATCGAAGTTGCGCTCGTTACCGGGGAACCCGTGCAGCAGCACGACGACCGGGTGCGGCCCCCGGCCTGCCGGCACGTGCAAGACCCCGCGCAGAGTCGCTCCGCCGCTGTCGAAGGTCAGCGCGGGTGTGGTGGCCGGAAAGTCCCGATCGACCGGAGGGTCGGCGGAGAGCGGATCTGTCATCACAGACTCCAAAGATCGAACCGATCATTACGATCTCAGACGCTAGCAGTCGATCGAACCAATCGGTACCATCTACCGTATGCCAGTCGCCAAAGGCTCGACGATCGATCCGGAACGCACCCGCGCCACGATCCTGGAGGCAGCCACCCTGGTGCTGTACGAGCGCGGGCTCGACGGCATCGGCGTCACCGAGTTGTGCGCCCGCGTCGGAGTGTCCAAAGAGACGCTCTACCGGCACTTCGGCACCAAGGACGGGCTCGTACAGGCCATGCTGGAGGCCCGGAGCGAGCGGGTGTCGACCTGGCTGGCCGCTGCCGTCGCGGCAGCCGGAGACGATCCCGCCGACCAGCTCACGGCGGTGTTCGACGCCCTCCAGCGGTGGTACGACGAGCCGGTCTTCCGCGGCTGCGCGATGATGAACGCGGCCGCCCAGCACCACGTCGAGGCCGTACGCGCCATCACCGCGCGCCATCTGGGCCGCTACCTCGAACTCCTCACCGGCATCGCCACCCGCGCCGGGGCCGCCGACCCGCACGTCCTGGCCCGGCAGCTGCTCATACTGGTCGAGGGCGCGACCGTCGTCGCCGCGCACCTCGGCCCGTCCGGTACGGGCGAGCACGGCCGCCGCGCCGCACTCGCCCTGCTGTCGGCCTCCACCCCGGACCGCCGGCCCCGCCCTTGAGGATTCCGGCCTCCGGCCGACAGGGCTCCGCGACCCGGTCCGATGATCCACGGGACAGGTCCCGAACAGGTGACGGCTGCCCGGCGACTTCGCGTGGCGACGCTCAGCCGGCTGACGCCCGGCTGTGCCGGCGCAGGGCCTGGATCACGGCACGGATCGAGGGCCGCCGGTCGGCGTCGGTGCGCCACACCGCGTAGACGTGCCGGGCCAGTCTCGGCCGGACCTCGACGAAGCGGACGCCGCCGGGCGCCGGATCGCGGCCGAGCCGGGGAATGATCGCCACACCGAGGCCGGCCGCGACGAGGGCGAGCTGCGTGTGGTGCTCGGCGGCGGTGTGGGCGATGTCCGGCTCGACGCCACAGGAACGCAGAGTGTGCAGCAGCCAGGCGTTGCAGATCCAGCCGCGGCTCCAGGTGATCCACGGTTCACCGGCGAGCTCCTCGATGTCGACGGTGCCGCGCGCGGCCAGTGGGTGCCCCTCGGCAAGCGCGACGTCCGCGACGTCGTCGAGGAGCGCGGCCCTGCTCAGGTCCTCGGGCAGGGCGAGAGGGTGGCCGGACCAGCTCTGGACGATCGCCACGTCCACATCGCCGCGGGCGACCCGCGGCACCGTCTCGTGCGGTTCGGCCTCCTCCAGCCCGACCCGCAACCGCGGGTGGTCGCGGCGCAGGTCCCCCAGCGCGGGCGGGACCAGCCCGCGCGCGGCCGTCGCGAACGCGGCGAGCGACAGGCGCCCGACGACGGCGCCGCGGTGGGCTTCCAGATCCGCCTCGGCGCGTTCGGCCAGCGACAGCATCTGCCCGGCGTGGGCGACGAGCAGCTCGGCGGTACCGGTGAGCCGCACACCGCGGCCGCTGCGCTCCAGCAGCCGCTGTCCGACCTCCCGCTCCAGCTTGGCCATCTGCTGGGAGATCGCCGAGGTGGTGACGTGCAGGGCGTTGGCGGCCCCGGTGACCGACCCGTAAGTACCGATCGCGTGCAGGACGCGGAGCCGCTCAAGACTCAACATCTAAGCGATACTACGCAGTAGCCCTAAGAAAGACTCGCTTGTGCTTTGCGATCGTGAGGCGTCAAGGTACCGGCCATGAACACTTTCCGAATCGGCGGAGACCTGCCCGTGCACCCTCTCGGCTTCGGCGCGATGCGGCTGACCGGCTGGGGCCCGCCCGAGGACCCGGCCGCCGCCATCGCGGTCGCGCGGCGAGCCGTCGAGCTCGGCGTGACGCTCATCGACACCGCCGACGCCTACGCCCTGGGCGCCAACGAGGAACTGCTCGCCCAGGCGCTGCACCCCTACCCGCGCGACCTGGTCATCGCGACCAAGGCGGGGCAGAGCCGCCCGGGACGCGGGCAATGGAAGCCGCTGGGCCGCCCGGAGTACCTCATCCAGCAGGCCGAACTGAGCCTGCGCCGCCTCCGGCTGGAGCGGATCGAACTGTTCCAGCTCCACCGCGTCGACCCGCAGGTGCCCTTCGCCGACCAGATCGGCGCCCTTGCGCAGTTGCGGGACGAGGGCAAGATCCGCCACATCGGGCTGTCGGAGGTCGGCGTCGCCCAGATCGAGGAGGCCCGCCGGACCGTTCCGATCGCCAGCGTGCAGAACCGCTACAACCTCACCGACCGGCGGTATGAGGACGTGCTCGACCACTGCGAGGCTGCGGGGATCGCCTTCATCCCCTGGCAGCCGGTGGCCGACGGCACGCACGCCGCCGCGGAAGGACCGCTCGCGCGGGTCGCCAAGGAGGTCGGC
This sequence comes from Streptosporangium minutum, assembly GCF_002149035.1. GTDB lineage: Bacteria > Actinomycetota > Actinomycetes > Streptosporangiales > Streptosporangiaceae > Streptosporangium > Streptosporangium minutum. The sequence continues at coordinate 12,166 of NZ_NGFP01000180.1, read as the reverse complement.
GGCACCCCCGTGCAGGTGATGCTCGCCTGGCTGCTGGCCCGCTCGCCCGTCATGCTGCCGATCCCGGGCACCAGCTCTGCCGCGCACCTGGAGGAGAACATGGCGGCGACGCGCATCGAACTGACCCGGGAGCAGTTCTCCCGGCTCGACGCCGTGTGGCGACAGACCCGGCACACCGGCCCATCCCGCTGACCGGCCCCTGATCGACGGGGCGAGGACGCACCTGTGATCCTCCGATGTCGCGGCAGGCGATCGCGGGCGAGTCTGCGCGTGGCGGACAAGGAACGGCAGGCGGTTCTAGCGGATCGCCCACTAATAACAACATGAGGAGGGTTCTATTCTCCGTTCATGCGAGCAGCATCGTCGCGCGTGGCGCGCCCGGCCGCCTCCGCCCTGGCCGCCGTCCTGACACTCATCCTGGTGAACGGCAACGCTCACGCCCCCGCGGCCGCGACCGCGGCCCCGGCCCCGCTGGTCGTCACGGCCAAGCAGCAGGGCTGGGCCTTCCGCGACGGCGACGGCCGGGAGGTGACCCTGCGCGGGTTCAACGTCTCCGGCAGCGCCAAGCTGTACGAGAACTCGTTGCTGCCGTTCCGCAGCACCGCCGACGCCGCGCGCTCGGCCCAGGCCATGCGCGACCTCACCGGTGCGAACGTGATCCGCTTCCTCATCAGCTGGGAAGGCGTGCAGCCCTCCCCCTCCACCATCGACTACGCCTACCTCGACAAGGCGGTCGAGCAGATCCGCGCGTTCACCGGTCGGGGGATCCGCGTCCTGGTCGACTACCACCAGGACCTGTACTCCTCGTACCTGTTCAACCAGGACAGCTGGTACACCGGTGACGGCGCGCCGGAATGGGTGATCAAGGCCGGCGACTACCCCAAGGAGTCCTGCGGCATCTGCCTGCTGTGGGGGCAGAACATGCAGACCAACAAGGCCGTCCGCCAGGCCGCCTACGACTTCTGGCGCGACCGGCGCATCAGCACCTCCGCGGGCGAGGTCGGCGTCCAGGAGGCCTTCCTGCGGCAAGCGACAGCCACCATGACCCACATCAGGCAGCGGCTGCCGGAGCAGGAGTTCGCCTCCGTCATCGGGTTCGACCCCTTCAACGAACCCTTCGACGGGGGCCTTTCCGGCAAGAGCGGCCTGGAGTGGGAGAAGACCTATCTGATGCCCTTCTACCAGCGATTCCGCGCCGCCATGGACGCCTCGGGGTGGGCGGCCAAGCCCGCCTTCGTCGAACCCCTGGCCTTCTGGAACACCGGCTTCTTCGAGGAAGGCGGGCTCACCACGGTCGGCGCCCTCGGCACCCGCTATGTCTTCAACAGCCATTTCTACGACGGCGCCCGCATGACGGTCGACCCGTCGCCGGCCTCCGACGGGGTGTACGACGCGGCGATGAACGAGATCCGCGACCGGGCCCGCACGCTGGCCACCGCGCCTTTCGTCTCGGAGTTCGGCTACAAGCTGTCGGGCGGCGGCAGCGACCGCACGCCGTGGATGGTCCGGGCCATGTACCAGGCCATGGACTCCGGGGTCCCCGGCAAGAGCTGGTGGCAGGCCGCCGGCACCGGGGGAAACGTGCTCTCCTCCACCCAGTGGCACTGGGACGCCTACAGCGGCAGGCACCACGAGCTGATGAACCGCAACCCCGCCAAGGTGCGGACCGAGGGCGACGGCTGGAACGATGAGGACTTCTCCGTGGTCGCCGCAGACGCGTCGGGCGCCTTGGCGACCCGGCTGGACCAGGCGGTGCTGGACCGCCTCTACCCCTCCGCGGTCGCCGGTGACGTACTGGCCTTCGCCTACGAGGACCTCGCCCGGTCCGGCTACGGCGGCGCCGGGCAGCAGCGGGCCTGGCTGGCCGTACCGTCCTCCATGCCGGGCATCGCCGCGCTGGTCAAGGACCGGCGTTTCGGCGTCCTGGTCTGGCGCGAACCCGCCACGGCCCCGAGCGCCCCGACCGAGCTGCACCTGCCGGCCTCCTTCACCGCCGCGACCACCGTCGTGGTCGGTGACGTGGCCACCCGCGCGGGCCTACCCGCCTCCGGGCCGGCGGCGATCGCGACAGAGACCGGCTCGTCCACCGCCCACCGCCTGCTGCTGAGGCCGTCCGGCGCGGCACCGGGCACCGTGCACACCGCCCTGGTGATCGGCGCGGCCACCGGCCCCGCCGTCACCCCCGCTCAGCTGGCGGCCGCCGCCACCGAGCTGGCCGCCTGGAGAAACCAGCGCTTCCCCACCTGAAGGCCCGGAACTCCTATAGCTACGGCGAGGGGCAGAGCAGGTGGTGATCCTGCGTTCTCCCTTGGGTTGTCCTGGCCGCTGATGATGCGGTGGACGGTGGAGCGTCCGACGCTGTACTCGGTGGCCAGGTCTGCGAGGGAGACCTCGCCTTCGGCGTAGCGGCGGCGGATGGAGCGGCGGGCGGGTCTTGTTCGTCGGTGGAGCAGCGCGCGTAGCCGACCCCGGTCCCGTTCACGCGTTCAAGTGTTCCGGATAGGGGGCCTTCACCGGAACAGTTCGCGAAACACCTATACGGAACACCCCGACCTGGGGATCCGTCCGGTCCGGGTGGTGTTCCGTTGAGGGATCCCTCTACGGAACGAGCAAACCCTCGAACAGCCGAGCGTCAGCACAGCTCGGGGTAGATCCGTCAGACCAGCGCCATATTGCTAGGCCTAAACCCCTTGCGCAATGGTCAAGAATCGTTGACCATTGCCTGCATGCCGACCGATGATCTCCCCGAGACGTTTCACGTCACCACTGACGAGCAGCTACGCGCCGTCTCCAATCTCACGCGTCACCGGATCATGGCCGTGCTCCGCTTCGAGCCGGCGACGATCACGCAGATTGCCCAGCGGGTGGGCCTTGCGAAGGGGAGTTCCAGCTATCACGTGCGGCTACTGGAGCGGGCCGGCCTGGTCAAAGTGGTGCGGACGCGGAAAGTGAGAGGGGTCACCGAGCGGTACTACGCGATGGCCGCGCGGTCGATCGAGCTGCCGGATCCAGGGCCGGGGCAGCCGGACATGCTGCTGCGGAATGCGGTGGCGGACCTGGAGGCGTCACCGGTGGATGGTGAGCGGCACGTACGGATGGCGCATCTGCGACTCACCGAGGAGCAGTTCGCGCAGCTGGGGGCGGAGTTGCAGGCACTGGCGGACGAGTACCAGGAGCTGTCCGATCCGTCGCTGCCGGACGTGTCGCTCGCCTTCGCGCTGTTCCGGCCGGCGCCGCGCGAGCAGGCGGACGGGGACTCCAAGTGAACCAAGGAGCCAGGAAGCTGCCGACCGGGTTCGGACGGCTGTGGACCGCGCAGACGATCTCCTCGCTCGGTGACGGGGTGTCGCATGCCGCGCTGCCGCTGCTCGCGTTGACGTTGACCCGGGATCCGATGGCGCTGGCCGTCGTCACGGCAGCCGGGACACTGCCCTGGCTGCTGTTCGGAGTGCTCGGCGGTGCGCTGGTGGACCGCTGGGACCGCCGCCGCACGATGTGGGTCACGGACGCCGCGCGTGCGGCGCTGCTCGCCATACCCGCTGCGGCGGCGGCGCTCGACGTGCTGAGCATCCCGCTGCTGGCGGCCCTCGCGTTCCTGCTCGCCCTCGGCGGGCTGTTCTTCGACACGGCCGCCACGGCGTACCTGCCGGATCTGCTCGGCCGCAACCCCGCCCAGCTGGAACGCGCCAACGCTCGCCTGCGCGGCGCCCAGACCGCCGCGTCCGGCTTCGCCGGGCCACCTGCGGGCAGTGCGCTGCTCGCGCTCGGACGTTCGGTTCCGCTGCTCGCCGACGCGGTGTCGTTCGCGCTGTCCGCACTGCTCGTCCGGTCGCTGCCCGCCGTGCCGCGGCCGGCCACAAGCGCCCGCGAGTCGCTGCTCCGGCAGGCGCGGGCCGGGGCCTCCTACGTCTTCCAGGACCGGCTGCTGCTCGGGCTCGCGCTCCGTCCGGCGGTCGGGAACGTCGCCTTCCTCGCCGTGGAGACCGTTCTGGCCCTGTTCGCCCACGAACGTCTCGGCGTCGGCGCCTTCGGCTTCGGCCTGCTCCTCACCGCCGAGGCCATCGGCGGCCTGCTCGGCGCGGGCATCGCCTCCTTCCTCGGCCGGCGCCTGGGCACCGGCACCGCGCTGACCTGCACCGCCACAATCGAGGGCCTCGCCATCCTGGGGCTCGCCTCCGCCCCGAACCCGTACGTGGCCGGGCTCGCGCTCGCCGTCTGCGGAGCGGGCATGGGCGCCACGATGGTGCTCGGCCCCTCCCTCCGGCAGGCCATCGTCCCGGCCCACCTGATGGGCCGTGTCGCCTCCACCTCCCGCATGCTCGCCATGTGCGCCGCCCCGTTCGGCGCCTTCCTCGGCGGCTGGCTGGCCACCGCCTACGACCTGCGCACCCCGCTCTACGCCGCCGCCGGCCTCCTCCTCACCATGACCGCCGTCACCGCGACCATGACCAGCAATCGCCGCGTCGAGACCGCACTGCGCAGCGCGCGCCCGCAAGCCGACCCGGCCGACCAGGACCCCACCAAAGAGATCGCTGTGCAAACCACATCCAGGTGACGGTCATTGCTTGCAGGTCACAACACCTCCAACTACATCGGAACGGTGAAGGCCGTTGCCCCGCCGGGCAGCGGCCTTCACGCACTCATCTCCCCTCTGCCGCCGAGAGACAAGATCGAAAATCACGACAGAAAGGTTTCAAAGAATCACGCCGTCAAGAAATCCAAGTCACACAACCACCCCTCCTGACACCACCACCCACAACCGAACGGCCGCTGGCAATAGGACGAGCCCGACGGATCCTTAACGCCCCTGGCCGTTCGGTTGCTGCTCAAGCCCCGAGCCGCGCAGGCTGTACCGGACCCGCTCAGCTCCTTCTCCACCTTCCACTCCGCCCGAGCGTTGATCTTGTAGATCAGGCCGACCAGCAGCTCCACCAGGCCGTCGACCAGCTCAGCCAGACGCGTCCAGCACAACGCCGCCAGCAGCGTGTACCGGATCGGCTCCGGCGCGGACTCGAAGTCCGAGGGATACATGCGCATCGCCCGCACCCGCCAGGCCGCCACGATCAGGTCCGACACCTCAGCGAACACGGTCTCGTCCAAGCCCAGAGACCGGACGGTCCTCAGCTTGCCGATCTCCTTCAGCAGCGTCTCCAGGCCCAGCGGGCCGGGGTCGGCCTTCAGCTCCGCCAGCACCTGCTGCCTGCCCAGCAGGTCCTGAAGCCGGCCGCACACCATCGGCCCCAACCTGGCCTGCACTCCGCAGGCGAACGCCTCCTCCAACCGGCTCACCGCCGAGGCCACCCGCTCTACCTGGCCCGGCGTCGGCGGCTCCACATTCTCGCTGCGGCACCGGCGCCGCAGCGCCTCAGCCAGCCGGTCCCGGTTCGTCTCCGTCGAACACAGCTCATCAGCCATCCACTGCGCCCACCGCTCCTCGTCCTCCTCGGTCGGCGGCCGCGTCCCGAAGGCCGTCCGGATCTGCTTGCGGTGGTCCTTGATCGTCCGGCTGGCCCAGGAGTACTTGTCGAACAGCTCCGGATCCACCTTCACCAACGACGCGACATAGACGATCGCTACCTGCGGGACCTCTTCTGGATAGGCCCGGAACCGGCCCTCGATCCCGTAGAACTTCAGCATCAACGCGAACCCCAGCCGCGCCGCCCCCGACCTGTTCTTGATCAGCTTCCAGTCGCCCTCGACCAGCGTCCATGAGCCGATCAGCTCATCGGACTCCCATTCCGCACGCACCGCAGACCCCTCAGACCACGGACTCTCCGAACAGACGGAGATCACGATCAAGGGGAGCCAGGACGTTCTACGCCGGTTTGATCTACTTGCAACCACTACGCCACGGACCCGCAAGACAGCTCACCGCTACTCTGCCCCTCGCCGTAGTTATAGGAGTTCCGGGCCCTGAACGCCAACGTCGTACTCCTCTTCGGGCACGCGGCGCTGAGCGGGAAAGCCGGAGGTGACAACGGGTCGCAGAGCACCCGCCCGGCCTCCAGGCGCGCCGGGAACATCTGCCCCGGGTGGAGGGCACAGTGTGCGAACAACCGGACGCCTTTACAATGTAGATTAATAAGAAGCCGCATTCCGAACCCACCGCCTCCCGGACACGATGGCCGGAACGCCGGTCGCGGACCGGGATCCGCCGGTAGGCCGCGGGCCCGTCCCGCTCGGCGTCGTCCCACCGCCACACCCCGCCCGACGGCAGCGACGGCGCCGGCCGCGCCCCTCCGCATCCGTCGGATCACCACGGCCCCTCCGCCGCCAAACCGACGCCCGCCGCCAGGAACTCCAGGAAACAGCTCCTGGTCCGCGCKATGCGGGCACGAGGCCTTCTTTTCCTTGGTTCACGAAATTTCACAACTATGGAGACTGCGTAAACTCGGTCGGACCAGGCGGAGGCGACGCGGAGAGGCGCAGATGGCCGAGACACTCGACACCGACAGCGATCAGGAGACCGCGGCCACGCGGTTCCTGGAACGCTTCGCCATGATCATGTCCGACTCCGGCTATCCCCGGATGGCGGCCCGCGTGTTCGCTGCGATCCTGACCTCCGAGGAGGGCAGGCGCACCGCCGCCGAGCTCGCCGAGCAACTGCGGGTCGGGCCTCCGGCGATCTCCGGAGCGGTGAAGTACCTGATGCGCGTCGGGATGATCACCCGCGAGCGGGATCCGGGGCAGCGCCGCGACCACTACCGCGTCGACCAGTCAGCCTGGTACAAGGCGGCCCTGTCGAGCGATGAGGTGTACCGCCGCTTCGAGGAGGGCGCGCGCGACGGGTCGGCGGTGTTCGGCCCCGACACGCCGGCCGGCGCGCGGCTGGAGGAGATCCAGCGCTTCTTCGCCTTCCTGCGCAGCGAGGTTCCGAGGCTGATGCACAAGTGGCAGGAGCTGAACACGGTCTCGAAGGACGGCTGATCACGCGAGGTCGCGCCTGCGCAGCCCGACGACGCCGAGCGCGGTCAGGACTGCCGCGACGGCGGTCAGCCCCACCAGTGGAACCGTCGACATCTGCCCGAGCAGGACCCAGGGCACGTGCGTGAACGGGATGACGTTCAGCAGCGTCCCGTCGACCTGCCCGAGCATCCCGAACACGTCGAGCAGCACGAACACCACCCAGACGCCCCAACCGGCCATCGCGAGGCGGGGCAGCGCGCCGGCCAGGGCCGCCGCGATCCCGGTCATCACCCACACCGCGGGCAGGTGGATCAGGGCTCCCCCCAGCACCTGCGGGAGCCTGTCCAGGTCGCCGGTGCTCAGGCCGTACCCGAGACCGGTGGCCGTGCCGAGCGCGACCAGGACGGCCCCGGGACCCGCGGCGGCGATGACCAGGTGGCTGAGCGCCCAGCGGGCACGGCTCACCGTGGTCGCGAGCACGAGGTCGGCGCGCCCGGCCGACTCCTCCGACCGCAGCCGCAGCGCCGACACGATGCCGTACGCCGCGACGATCCAGGCCAGCATGGACAGCAGGTAGTTGAGGAAGAAGTCGACGGGCCTGGCGTCCTCGCCGCCCACCCTGGCGATCATGTCCATGATCTGCGGAGCGTCGATCTGGCCTTCCAGACCGCCGGAGACGGCGCCGCCGAGCGCGAGGCCGCCCACGGCGAAGCCCGCGGACCACGCCGCGACCTGGCCGCGGTGCAGCCGCCAGGCCAGGGCCAGCGGGCTGCGCAGGCCGGGCGCCGCCGTCGCGGGTCCGAGCCGTGGCGGCAGCAGGCCGGCGGCGAGGTCGCGGCGGGCCGTCAGCGCGTGGGCAGCGGTGGCCAGCAGGGCGACGAGAGCGAGCAACGGCGCCAGCACCCACCAGCGCTCCCCCGCGAAGGGCCGCAGGCGCAGCGTCCAGCCCAGCGGCGACAGCCATGACAGCCAGTCCGCCCCGCCCGCGTCGCCGACCGCGCGGATCAGGAAGAAGACGATGAAGACGGCCACGCCGGCGCCTCTGGCGGCGACGGCGCTCCTGGTCATCTGCGCGACCACGGCGCCGACCGCGGCGAACGTGCATCCCGCGGCGGCCAGCGAGAGGCCGAGGGCGATCGAACCCGCCGCGGGCAGGCCGGCGCTCATCAGCACCGCCGACATCAGGACGGCGATCAGCAGGTTGACGGCGAACACCACGCCCAGCACCGCGGCCAGAGGGGCGTGCCTGCCGACCACGCCGGCGCCGAGGAGCTCGCGGCGGCCCGACTCCTCGTCCACGCGGGTGTGCCGGATGACGAGCAGCATGCTCACCAGGCCCAGCAGCATCGCGCCGGAGGAACCCACGGTCCACGCGGTCAGCCCGCCGACGCTCGCGTCGAAGACGGGGCCGCGGGTGGCCAGCTGCGCGGGGTTGGCCATCGCCTCCCCGGCCACCGACCGCAGGGACTCGGCGGTCGGGTACAGCGCGGCGGTGCTGCCGGCGATGCTCGTCGGGTAGACGGCGGCCGGCAGAGCCCAGACGGGCAGGATCAGGCGGTCGCGGCGCACGATGAGGCGGGCGAGAACGCCCGCTCCGGTCAGCGCGCTCATCGGGCCTCCTCGTGCTGCCGCTCGCGCCCGCCCGGCTGCGCCGTGCGGTAGTGGCGCATGAAGAGGTCCTCGAGCGTGGGCGGGGCGGCGGTCACGTTGCGCAGACCCGCTGCGGCCAGCCGGCCGAACAGCTCGTCGAGGTGCGCGGGCTCGACCTGGCAGCTCACCCGGTTGCCCTCGACGCGCAGGTCGTGGATGCCGGGCAGGCCGGTGAGGCCGTCCGGCTCGTGGGCCAGGTCCGCTGTGACCGAGGTGCGGGTGAGGTGGCGAAGCTCGGCCAGCGTGCCGGTCTCGACGAGGCTGCCGCCGCGGATGATGCTCACCCGATCACACAGGGCCTCCACCTCGGACAGGATGTGGCTCGACAGCAGCACGGTACGGCCACGCGCCTTCTCCTCGGCCACGCTGTCCCTGAACACCGCCTCCATCAGGGGGTCCAGGCCGGAGGTCGGCTCGTCGAGGATGAGCAGCTCCACATCCGAGGCGAGCGCCGCGACCAGGGCGACCTTCTGCCGGTTGCCCTTGGAGTAGGCGCGGCCCTTCTTACGGGGGTCGAGCTCGAACCGCTCGAGCAGGCTCTTCCTGCGCTGTGCGTCGATCCCGCCGCGCAGCCGTCCCAGCAGGTCGATCACCTCGCCGCCGGACAGGTTGGGCCACAGCGTCACATCGCCGGGCACGTAGGCCAGGCGGCGGTGCAGGTCGGTGGCGTCGGCCCAGGGGTCGCCGCCCAGGAGGCTCGCCCTGCCGGAGTCCGCACGCATCAGGCCGAGCAGGATCCGGACGGTCGTGGACTTCCCCGCGCCGTTCGGGCCCAGGAAACCGTGCACCTCACCGGTGCCGACGGTCAGGTCGAGACCGTCGAGCGCCCGTGTCCGGCCGAATGTCTTGACCAGGCCGGAGACGGAAATCGCATTCGTCATGAATCTCAAGCTACACTAATTTCACGAATTTCATGAAGATTTAGAATTCAATGTGGTCCGGCGACCGTTCGGGGTGCGGCCGTCGACGCGTTCCCCCCTGGTTCAACGGCTCCTCGACGATCGCCGAACTGTCGGACGGGACGCCCGGCGCTTCCAAGCGCACTACGGCGACGTTTCCGGCATGGACGCGCGGGTGCGCGTCGCGAGCGTCTCGCAGTACCTGCCCGGCGTGACCGGCGGCGACCAGATCACCCTGCGGAACCTCCTCCAGCACACCAGCGGGCTGTACGACTTCACCGACGACCTGCCCGGCTTCGGGACGACGATGACGCAGGGGTTCACCGACCAGCAGTTGCTCGACATCGTGAACCGGCACGCACGGCTGTTCACGCCGGGCTCCCGCTACTCCTATTCCAACAGCGACTACCTGGTCATCGGTATGATCATCGAACGGGTCACCGGCCGGTCCTACTTCGACCAGATGAGCCGTGACCTGATCGGCCCGTTCGGGCTGGCCGGCACCTCCGTCCCCACCGACACCGCGCTCTCGTCGGTGCGGCTGCGCGGCTACTGGTGGAACCCCGCCACCTCCACCCGGGTCGAGACCACCGGCCCGTCCGTGTTCCACGATGGGAACGGACGTTTCCTGGTCTCACCGGTCGCTGCGCGGGAAAAGCGTGATGGGGCTGCTTTGATGACAGGTCTCGCATGGTCGACAACCACGGACAGAGGTGCCTCATGACCGATCCGAACCGCGACGCCGGCCATCCCGATGAGGAGCCGCTGACGGGCGACGGTGTCACGCAGGGAATCGTGCGGGTGGGAAACACCGTCCGCCGGCCGGTGCGACCCTTCACCCTGACGGTTCAGGCCTACCTGGCGCACCTGCGCGCCGCGGGCTTCTCGGGCGCTCCGGTCCCGCTCGGCCTCGACGACCAGGGCCGCGAGGTCCTCTCGTTCGTCCCCGGCGAGGTTCCCCGCGAACCGCTCCCGCCCGGCACCGCGGGCGAAGAGGTCCTGATCGAACTCGCACGGCTCATCCGCCGCCTGCACGACGCCGCCCAGGGCTGGGTGCCGCCCGCGGACGCGACGTGGGGAGGAATCCCCGGAGCGCGGATGACGACCTCGCCCCCCGACGGCCGGCCCCTGCTGGTCGGTCACCGCGACTACTGCCCCGGCAATGTCGTCTTCCGCGACGGCCTGCCCGCCGCTCTCATCGACTTCGACCTCGCCAAGCCCACCACGAGGGTCGAGGACCTCGCCAACGCCCTGTACTGGTGGGCGCCCCTGCTGCACCCGAAGGACAGGGCGCCCGCCTTCGTCGACCTCGACATCCCCCACCGCGTCGCGGTGTTCGCCGACGCCTACGGCATGACCGCACCCCAGCGCCATGCCCTGGTCCCCGCGGCCACTCGCATGATCGGCCGCTTTCACGTCAACATGCGCGCCGCCGCCGCGACCGATCCCGTGTTCAGGCGCATGTGGGACGGAGGCGTGAAAGACCGGCTCCCGCGTGCCGAGGCCTGGATCCGCGACGAAGGCCCGGCCATCACCGCACGGCTCACCGCCGCCGGCTGAACCGGTGGTGCCCCACGAGCTCGCGGCCAGGGCGGGCATCACGAGCCGCACCCTGCGTCACTACGGCCGCATCGGGCTCCTGGCCCCCTCCGGAGTGGGCGCGATTCGCCGGGCCTCAGGACTGGCCGCAGGTCGCGGGGCAGAACTTGACTTCGGGGTAGCGCGATGACGGCTTGTCCAGGAGGGGCTGCCGCTGGGACTTCAGGTGCCGGTCGAGGAAGGCCGCCACGTACGTGCGGGTGAGCTCGGCGGAGCGCGCCGCGGACAGAACGCCGTAGGCGGGCGTGACACCGAGGGCGCCGGCCATCAGCGGGCCGTCGGTGAAGGACTGATGTTCCGCGCCCGACAGCACGAGCCAGCGCTTCCACCCGGTCAGCAGCTTCCAGTCGCGCTCCCACGAAGTGTCGCGACCGCCGGGGACGTGCTGCGGCGAACCCAGGAACATGAACGGCCGGGAGAACCCGCTCTTGGGGATGCGGGCGTAGGTGGTGCCGTCCATGTCGATGCCGGCGCGCACGCGGGAGTCCTTCACCATGGTCGCCATGGCGCCGGCCCCGCCGATCGACTGGCCTGCCATCGCGATTCTGGAGCGGTCGATCACGCCGGAACCGTCCCACTTCGACGGCAGCTGGTCGAGCACGAAGGAGACGTCGGCCGCCCGGCCCGCAACCACCCCCGTGCCGAAACCCGGGTCCGTGTCGCTGTCGCACGCGAGGCATTCGGCGACCCGCCCGCCGGGGAAGGTCGTGGCGTAGCTCTCGTAGGTGTGGTCGATCCCGGCAACGACGTACCCTCGGCTGGCCAGATCCTCGGCCAGGGACGTGAGAGTGCTCATCGGATTGGTGAAGCCTGGGGAGAACACCACCAGTGGAAGCTTCTCCCCCGCGGGTTCGGCGTCTTTGGCGGCGTTCGTGCGCGTCTTGCTCAGCGTGTCGTCCGGTACGCCCGCGATCCCGTAGCGCCTCATGGCGAGCTCCGATTCCTTCGGCGTCATGTACGGCGCGCGCTCCCCGTCCCGCTGCTCGGTCGGATACCACAGGGTGACCTTGAGCTCCCTGGCGTCGACGTCGAGGTTCCAGGGATCGGGACGGGAGGCGTCTTTCAGATACAGGACGGTGGTGCCGACCGGATGGGCGCCGGTGGGGGCGGGC